>JAZONV010000100.1:0-77200 GCA_045654685.1 Clostridia bacterium
GTGAAGGAAACAGCCGTGACTCCGCTGCAAGTCTTGTGTTCAGAGGTACAACACTCGCAAGTGACACCGGAGCAACCTACGGAACACTTCCCAACAATGTATGGTATAGAATAAAATTCACTTTAGACACTGCCACAAGCACCATATATACTTCTGTAAACGGTGCAGTTGTGTATACAGATGTAACAGGCATGAGCTCACTTTTTAGTGTTCTTTATCAGCAGGCTGATGATTCACCGGTAAGAATTGATAATATTAAATATGTTGTAAAGAGTGAATCTTCAGATGTTCCCACACCTCCCGATGAACCGGGCGATGATACTCAGGAATTTTCACCGATTCCCGGAGTAGGTAGCACAGATATAGAAATTCCTCTTTCTGACGTTGAAGGAACAATCATATACAAAAACGGAGATTTCTCATCCGGAACATATGTTTCATCTTCAGCAAAGCAACTCGACTCCATGATTTTCCAGGACAAGGGCGCAAGTAGTGTGGGAACAGACGAAACAAGCGGTTCTGTTTTCTCGTTTGGCACACAGGGCTTCCTGACAACAGAAAATGCACTGAATGCATATGTTCAGGAAAACGGAAATGTTTCCGGAACAATCCAGGAACTGACATTTGATATAAAGGTTTCAAGCGGACTTGCATACCTTTATCCGTGCACCGAAGGAAACAACCGTGACTGGGCTCCAAGTCTTGTATTCAGAGGTACAACACTTACAAATGACAGCGACGAAACAATCTACGGACAACTTCCTAACAATGTATGGTACAGAGTAAAATTCACTTTTGACACTGCCACAGGAACTGTATATACTTCTGTAAATGGTGCGGTTGTATTTGAAGGTGTATCAGATGTTCTTACAAATTCACTTTATAGTGTTCTTTATCAATCAACTGAAGATTCAATAGTTTGCATTGATAATATTAAATACGCAATAAAAAGTGAATCTTCAGATGATCCTTCAACTCCACCGACTACTCCCGATGAACCGGAAGATGATACTCAGGAGTTTTTACCGGTTGCCGGAGTTGGCAGCACAGATATAAAAGTTCCCCTTTCTGACGTTGAAGGAACAATCATATATAAAAACGGACAATTCTCATCCGAAACATTCGTTACATCTGAGGGTAAACAACTTGATGCAATGTTCTATCAGGAACTGGGTACAAGCAGTGTGGGAACAGACAGAGCAAACGGTTCTACTTTTTCATTTGGTAAACAAGGGTATTTGACACCCAAAAATGCTCTTGATACTTATGCTCTTGATAACGGAAATGTTCCCGGTGCAATTCACGAACTGACATTTGATATCAAGTTTTCAAGTGGACTTGTATTCATTTATCCGTGCGGTGGAGGAAATGCCCGTGACAACGCTGCAAGTCTTGTATTTAGGGGTACAACACTTGCAAATGACAATGGTGCAGAATACGGAACGCTTCCACTGAATAAATGGTACAGAATAAAATTCACTGTAGACACATCCAAAGCCATTGCATATACTTCTGTAAATGGTGCGGTTGTACATAAAGGTGAAACAGTAAATCTTGCAAGTTCACTTTATAGTGTTCTTTTCCAAAAGACTGATGATACAACATTTAGCATTGATAATGTTAAATACGTAATAAAAGGCAGCACAGAGATAGAATCTGTTTCTGTCAGCGGAAACACTGTTTCGGCTTTGACAAATGACAAACTGGTAACAGTAAAAGATGGGAAAGACATAGATTTTTCAAAACTTGTATCACTTTATTGCGGAACTGATGAAGTTGCCGTTGACAGCATTTCCTATGACGCAACCAAAAAAGAATTTACAATCAAAACAAAGAAACCCCTCATTTCCGCTTTTGAATATACAATAAAACTTTCAGATACAATAGTTTCCGAAACCGGAATATATGTACGAGAAAATTATGAGTATAACTTCAAAATTCCTTCTATGGCATTTGATATAAATGAAGTTTGGAAGGATGGAAGTTCAATCAAGGCAACTGTTGTAAATACAACAGGACGTGAAAAAACTGTTGTAATGGTTGTAGTTGGTAAAAATGAAAACGGAGCAATCACTTCAATGATTTCAACATCAAAAACTGTTGTCGGTGAAGATGGACTGGAGTTGCAGCTTACGCCGGATGATGAAAATGCAGTGACTTTTGAAGCCTTTTTCATTGAAAACTGGGAAACAGGTATTCCTGTTAAAGGCGTAGTATATAAAGGATTTTAAAATCAGATTAAGATATGTAAGAAAGGATGACTAGCAAAATGAAAAACTCAAAAATAACAATTTTTCTGTCCGTAATTTTATGTCTTTGTCTGTCAGTTCCTTGTGCTTTGGCAAGTGATTTTATAAATGCCTCACACATACTTGCAACAAATTCAATAAAGATAAGCGGAATTGTCGGTGATTCTGCCGGAACGGCCTTAAGCCTGAATATGGCTTTGGAAGATTCTGTAAAAGAAAACGGCGATGTTTTGGCATTTCCTTTTTCAGACAGCAACAAACCCATATTGTCATATGTTACACAAACAGGTGATAATGGAGCTTTTTCGGAGGAAATAATTATACCAGACACCATTGAAGCAGGTTCGTATTATTTCTACGCAATGTCGGGTGAAGGCTCACAGTATGTGAATTTCTATGTTCTTGATCCACAAGATGCACAGGAAGTACTGGACAAATTCAATGAAGAAACAAATCCTTCATCTCTGAACTCCTACATTTCCGTAGATGGAACAATGGAAAAAATAGGGTATTCTTCGGATAAAATCAGCTCATACTATGACACAATTTCGGATTACACAATTTTTGCAAAAGGCGAAGGATACACACTTGACACTCTCCGTGATGCTATAGACAGAAGCGTAGCACTTGAAAAAGCAAAGAATGGAGAAAATATTTCTGCACTCATGAGTGAATATGCAACTGCGTTTGGCGGAACATATGATGATTATGCAAAACTTTCACAAGATGAAAAATCCTGTTTCGAAAGTCTTATGAGAAGCATTGACTATAAAAAAGACGGAGTATCTCTTGAACTTTCAAAACTTATTGTTGTTGCAAAAGCACATTCCTCATCATCTTTGTGGTCAGATATGAAAGAATTTGTGACAGATAATGCAGATGTAATCGGAGCAGATATCGAACAGGGTAGTGATTATGCGTCAATTCCATTGAAGAATCAACCCGACGTATTTTCAAAAATGATGAAAAACGTAAAAAATGTGTCTACAATATCAGAAATAAAAAAATGTTTTGATGACGCGGTAAAAGCAGTCAAAAAAGATGTTGCATCCAACAATAGCGGTGCCGGTGGTTCCGGCGGCGGTGGCGGAGGAACCTCTACAATTTTTGGGGATGTTAATGTTGGCATGGTTCCCGATGTCAAAACCGAAGATGAAAAATTTACCGGCGGATTTTCAGATACATATAACCACTATTCAATGGAAGCAGTAAAGTATCTTTCCGACAAAAAGATTATCAACGGATACGGAGACGGAACATTCAGACCTGATAACTTTGTTACCAGAGCTGAATTTGCAAAAATGATTTGTACTGCATTTCTTATTGAGGGAGAAAATGAAGTTTCATTCACCGATGTCAATAAATCCGACTGGTATTATGACAGCATAACTAATCTTGCCGCGCAGGGTATTTTGCTTGGTGACGGTACACTTTTCAGACCTGATGAACTCATTATGAGACAGGATGCAACACTCATTATTGCAAGAATACTTTCGTACTTTGGTTTTGAATATGAAAATGATTCCACAGTATTTGCAGATGATGCCTACATTTCAGACTATGCCGCAGATGCAGTTTCCAAAATGAAAAATGCAGGAATTGTTGTCGGCAACGGCTTGAATTTCAATCCTCTCTCCGATATAACAAGAGGTGAGGCTGCTGTTTTGGTATACAGAGCATTTAATGAAAGAATGGAGGCGGTACAATGAAAAAAATAATATCAATATTTCTTGCAATGATGCTTCTCGTTTCTTCAATGTCGGTTTTTGCCGAAAGTCAGATTCCGGAAGATGTGACAGAAGAAGCAAATCCTCTTCCGACACTTTCTAATGAGGAAATCAATAATGCGAACATATCAAAAGAGCTTCTTGATGCAGCAGGAATCACAACTTCTTTTTCTGTCTTATTAAACGAGCATGTGACTCGTGCGCAGTTTATTGAAGCAGTTATGAGTGCATTTTCTTTCAGTAAATTCGAAACAGATGAACTTTCTTTTTATGATGTTTCAAAAAATGATTCATTTGCATGGGCTTTAAGTTATGCTCTTGATTTTGGAATTATCTCCCAAGGCACACATTTTCGCCCGAATGATCCCATAACATACTATGAAGCATGCAAAATTATGACTGTTGCACTTGGATATGAGCCCGAATGTGCACGCAAGGGCGGATGGCCTTTTGGATATCTCTATGTTGCAGATGAACTTAATATACTTCTTAATACTGATATTCATTCAAATGAACCTCTCACTGTCGGAACTTGCTATCAGATGATTCGTAATATGGCTGAAGCTGATATGAGAATGATAGATTCAATAGCAGTTAAAAATCCCGATTATGTAGTATCATATGAAGGAAACAAAAACCTTCTTGAAAGGTTTTATAAGTGGAACAAAATTGATGACATAGTATATGCAAACGATCGTACTCATATGAATTCAAGTTCAGCTTATGAAAGTGATGGCTTTATAAAAGTCGGTGATTCTTCATATTTGTGCAATGAAAATATACTTATCGGTTCACGTATTGAAGGATATTGGCAGGAAATTGAAGGACAGAAAGTTATAAAGTTTTTTGAAATCAAATCAAAATCTCTCACTCTTTACAGAAGTGATGAGCCTGTATTTGAAAAGAATAAAATCACATATTATGACGGCAAAAAAGAAAAGACTGCGAAACTTTCAGATACCTATGCAACCATATATAATGGCAAAGCATCATTCAATGTAAAAAAAGAAGACTATGATTTTGAGGTTGGAAAAATCATTCTCGTAAATTCGGACGCTGATTCAGAATATGAAGTTGTATATCTCTATAGTGGTGACATTGCATATGCGGATGTCGTAGATGGAGTATATAAAACCGTTATAGATACATTCATAAGACCCGGAGAAACACGTACAAAAGTTTTTGATGAAAATTCCAACGATATTATCTATAATGTTTTATCAGATGGAGAGAAAATTTCTTTGAGCAGTATTGACGAAGGTTCTGTGTTTGAGTTTTATGAATCTTATGACAAGAAATATGTAGAGATTAATCTCCTGAACAATAAAATAAATGGAACAGTTACCGGAAGAAGTGATAAGACAATATATATTGACGATGTTGAATATGAATGTACTCCGTATTTCCGAAATCGTTATATGGAAAGTCTTCCGACAAAAGAGGCGGGAACGTTTATGCTTACAAATGACGGTTCTCTTGCGGCAATTATTTCAGGTAGTTCCGGCGAAAGTACGCTTGCCCTTATAACAGGTGTTAAACCTGCCGGCGGACTTGACTCCGGCGTGATGGTACAGGTATTCACCCAGCACGGACTTAAGCTTGTCCACAAGACAAAAGATACAATCAGAATAAATGATAATTTTCAGATTTCAAGCCAAAATCTTGAATCATATCTCTCTGATGATGGCGTAACCCTTGTACGTTACAACGTAAATGCAGATAATGAAATCACTTCAATCTGGCTTCCGGAAGAAAAAGCTGACAATCAGAAAGACAGTATATACAGACCCGGTGTCGATAACGCCAATACACTTCGTCCTTATGTAATTGAAGGTCTCAACCCTGATGATACAGTATACTATAAAATTTTTGGTACCTTTGTTCCTCATTTCACAATAGATTCAAATTCAACAGTCTTTATTGTTAATCTGGCAGAGGGTGTATCTGAAGAAGATAAATATTCCATCGGTTCCACAGAGTCATGGAAGAACGATTCTCAACATGCTTTTTCAACGCTTCATCCCTACAACGTAAGTTCAGCGGGAAGAGCAGATGTTTTCATTATGAAAACTGAAGCTGTCGACGAATATATTGATGGTGAAAAAGGTACAGGCGGAATAATATATGATATCACACATGCGCTTGACAAAAAAGGTGAGAAAGCGCTTAAAGTCTCTGTCTGCTCCAATAATACATATAATACTGTGTATCTTTCAGAAAAACATAAAGATTATGTTAAAGCCACAAATCCGAATTCTGACCTTTATCTTGAAATAGGCGATTATATTATGTGTAAAACCGATATTTACTCAAATATAGCAACTATCAGAAAAGATTTTGACTACAGTAAATCGAATATTAATGATTCCTTAGAATCAACTGACGATAACCGCTCACTTGTATACTACTATGGTGAACTTCTTTCTCTGGAAAATGAAACTTTCTCAATTGCACTCATAGATTCATCTTCCGTAACGAAAACAGGAAATATTGTAATTATGGCGCAGTATATGGAAGCTCCCAGCGAAAGCTTCTGGATTCTTGAAAATGGTAAAAAAGTCAAAGTTTCAACACAGGCATTAAGTGCACTTCCGAAATATGCGGATCGCGGATACAAAGTCTTTATAAGAACCAGATATGCGGATATTGCAGAACTGTGTATTTATGCTCAGTAATAATTAAATTACACAAATATTCAAATAAAATTGAAAACAAACCGGATTACCACGAAACTATGGTAATCCGATTTGTTTTTTCGGCTCTATAATAAATGTTGGGGTGTCCAACAAATAGAGCTCACAAAAAACAAAATAAATTTAAAAAAAGAGAGTATATTTGTTCAAAATCTGTTATAATGGAATTGACCAGAAACCATAACAGAAGAACAGAATATGCTCTCTTGTCATTACATTAAAGGGCTCTTTGTCAATAGTTGGGGTCAAAATTGAATAATGGGATTTTTGGTGGTGGTTGCAGCATTTTATGCAGCTGCCTTTCCAATGTCTGATTTTTTTAAAAATCTGAAAAAATATTAAAATAAGTGTTTCTTTTTTTGAAAATATATGTTATAATAATAAAAATATAATTTAGAGTGGAAAGGAATGTGTATTATGGAACCAAAATACAAAAGAATTCTTTTGAAAGTAAGCGGTGAAGCACTTGCAGGAGAAGATAAAACAGGACTTAATGACAAGACTATTGGTTCAATAACAGATAAAATAAAAGAATGTATTGACCTTGGTGTTCAGATAGCAATAGTTGTTGGAGGAGGAAACTTCTGGAGAGGCAGAACAGGAGAAAACATGGACAGAACACGTGCAGACCATATGGGTATGCTTGCAACTGTCATAAATGCTCTTGCACTTCAGGATGCACTTCTTCAAAGAGGTGTGGATACAAGAGTTCAGACCGGAATTGAAATGCGTCAGATTGCAGAGCCTTACATAAGAGGTAAGGCGGTTCGTCATCTCGAAAAAGGAAGAGTTGTTATTTTTGGATGCGGAAGCGGAAACCCATTCTTCTCAACAGATACAGCGGCTGCTCTTCGTGCGGCAGAAATAGATGCAGACATTATTCTTCTTGCAAAAAATGTTGATGCGGTATATGATAGTGATCCAAACGTCAACAAAGATGCAAAGAAAATTGAAAATCTCTCATACATAGATGTTTTAAACCGTGGACTTGGTGTTATGGATTCCACAGCAACATCTCTTTGTATGGATAATCACATTCCCATAAGAGTGTTTGGTCTCAATGAACCCGATAACATAAGAAAAGTTATTCTTGGGGAAGAAATAGGAACAATAGTAAAATAAAAGTATAATATAATTTAAATATATGGAGGAAAAAAATATGGCAGCAAATATTAATGATTTCGAAACAAAAATGAAAAAATCTATTTCGGTTTTAAACTCTGATCTTGCATCAATTAGAGCAGGAAGAGCTAATCCCGGAATACTTGACAAAGTAACTGTTGAATACTATGGAGTTCCAACTCCTCTTACACAGATTGGTAACGTTTCCGTTCCTGATCCACGTTCAATTCTTATTCAGCCTTGGGATGCAAGCATTTTAAAAGAAGTTGAAAAGGCAATTCTGGCGTCAGATATTGGTATCACACCTAATAATGATGGCAAATCTCTTCGTCTTAACTTTCCACCTCTTACAGAAGAAAGAAGAAAAGAACTTGTAAAAGGTATCCATAAAAAGGGTGAAGATTCCAAAGTTGCAATTCGTTCAATCAGAAGAGATGCAATGGATGCATTCAAGAACGATAAGAAAAACGGAGATCTTACAGAAGATGATCTCAAAAACATTGAAAATGATGTTCAGAAACTTACAGATAAGTTTGTGAAAGAAATTGACACTATTGTTGCAGCAAAAGAAAAAGAGATTATGGAAGTATAATAATATGCTAAACTTTTTTAAGAAAAAAAACAAAGACATATTTGATCAATTAGATACGAATAACCTTCCGAAACATATCGGTATAATTATGGACGGGAATGGGAGATGGGCAAAGAAAAGGGGATTACCTCGTAGTGCCGGACATCGCATGGGAGCAAAAGTTCTCGAACAAATCACTCGCGATGCAGGTCATCTTGGAATAAAATTTCTTACCGTATATGCATTTTCAACAGAAAACTGGGTTCGACCAAAGGATGAAGTAGATGCATTAATGAAACTGATGACGGAATATCTGGATGATTATCGCCGCCTTATAGGTGACGATGATATTCGTATACGAATAATTGGCTCAAAAGAAGGTCTTACAGAAGAAATCTTAGAAAAGATTGAAGTTGTCGAAAATGCAACAAAAGATAACCGTGCCATAACCCTTAACATCGCCTTGAATTATGGTGGCAGAGATGAGATAGTTCAAAGTGTTAAAACAATTGCCAATATGGTTAAAAACGGCGATGTTGAACCTGATAATATTAATGAAAAACTTATATCAGAAAATCTATATACAAACTATATGCCGGATCCCGATTTTATCATAAGACCGAGTGGAGAAATGAGACTGAGCAATTTCCTTTTATGGCAGAGTGCATATAGTGAATTTTGGTATTCAGACATAAACTGGCCTGATTTTACCAGAGAGGATTTGATTAAGGCTATAGTTGATTTTCAAAACAGAAACAGACGTTTTGGAGGTGTCTGATTACAAATGCTGAAACAAAGATTGATTTTTGGTTTTCTCGGTGCAGTACTTGCTGTTATGGTATTAACACTTTGTCCTGCGTATATAATAGGAATATGCATAGGTGTGATTGAGCTTATCGCACTACATGAGTTTTTTACTGTTACAGGGATTAAAGGAAGAAAAACACCGGCTATGATTTCGGGATATGTCTTTTCTTTGGTATCGACTGTTTTTGTTATTTTAAAATCCGAAGAATCGTTTAAATTCATATTTCCCATTGTGGTTGCCTTCACTTTTATCCTTTTGCTTACCATGGTGCTTCGTCACAGCAAATGCACTTTTTCAGATTGTGCCATTGTATTTCTCGGAAGTGTCTATATAGTACTGTTCTTTTCTCATATTCAGTTTATAAGACAAATGGAATATGGTAAGATTCTTGTGTGGATACTATTTATCTCAGCATGGTCTACTGACACTTTTGCCTATTTTTCCGGCCTTACTCTCGGTAAGCACAAATTGTGCCCAACCATCAGTCCCAAAAAAACAATCGAAGGCTCTATTGGCGGAATTTTGGGTTGTATCATCTGCATAGAGCTTTATGCTTATATAATCTCGGTTATTAACAACATGGATTATAGTTGGATTAATGCAGGGATTTGTGCACTTGTTGCATCAGTAATATCTCAGATAGGTGATCTTGCAGCAAGTTGTATCAAACGTGAACATGGGGCAAAAGACTACGGTAATCTTATTCCGGGTCATGGCGGTGTCCTTGACAGGTTTGATTCTGTCCTCTTTATAGCTCCGGTTGTGTATTATATTATTAAATATCTTCCAATTTTTTAATTAAAAGGTGACACATGCGATGAAAAACATATCTATTCTTGGTTCTACCGGTTCAATAGGTACTCAGGCTTTAGAAGTTGCTGATATATGCGGTGATATTTGTATAAAAGGTCTTTCTGCCAATAATAATATTGAACTTTTGGAAAAACAAATAAGAAAATACAAGCCTTTGAAGGCGTGTATCATGAACGATGATTTGTATTCCGAACTCAAAAATAACGTGGCTGATACATCAACAGAGGTTCTGTCCGGAATGGATGGACTTTGTGAAATTGCATGTGTTTCTGAGGCTGAAAGTGTACTGACATCTGTTGTGGGCAATATTGGTCTTTTGCCAACTGTTGAAGCAATAAATGCGGGAAAGAATATTCTTCTTGCAAATAAAGAAACTCTTGTTACGGCAGGAAGTATAATTATGCCTCTTGCAAAAGAGAAAAATGTTAAAATTTTGCCTGTTGACAGCGAACATAGCGCCATATTCCAATGCATACAAGGTGCCGGAGATAACAAAATTTCAAAAATACTACTCACAGCATCCGGCGGACCTTTTTTCGGCATGAAAAAAGAAGAGTTGAGGTTGAAAAAAGCATCTGATGCCTTAAAACACCCAAATTGGTCAATGGGTGCAAAAATAACAATAGATAGTTCTACTTTAATGAACAAGGGACTTGAAGTTATTGAGGCGTGTTGGCTTTTTGATGTGTCGCCTGAAGATGTTGAAGTATATGTTCATCGTCAGAGTATTGTTCATTCCATGATAGAATTCAAAGATAATTCAGTTATTGCTCAACTTGGAATTCCCGATATGAAACTTCCGATTGTGTATGCAATAAATTATCCTGATCGAAATGTTCCGGTAAGTGAAAAACTAAACCTTTTTGAAATAGGGAATCTGACATTTGAAAAAGCTGACATCGAAACTTTTGAATGTCTTTCTCTTGCATACAGAGCAATTAAAGAAGGCGGTACAATGCCTGCAGTTATGAATGCTGCAAATGAAATTGCGGTAGAAAAATTTCTCAAGGGTAAAATAGGTTTTCTTGATATACCTGAAATTATATGTAAAACTATGAATGCACATGAAATTATCTCCGATATTTCTCTTTCCGATATTCAAAATGCGGATACCTGGGCAAGAGAGTTCAGTATGGGAATATAATATCTTTTTGAGGTGATAGATTTTGTTAACTGCAATATGGGCGGTGGCTATTTTTTGTGTAATAATCTTCATACATGAATTTGGTCATTTTATTACTGCAAAACTTTCCGGCATGACAGTACACGAATTTTCAATTGGAATGGGGCCAAAAATATTCGGGGTAAGCGGAAAAAAAACAGAATATTCACTCAGAATACTACCTCTTGGTGGTTACGTAAAACTTGAGGGTGAAGATGGCGAGTCGGATGACGCAGATGCGTTTTGCAACAAATCCTGGTTTAGTCGCTTTGCGGTTCTTTTTGCAGGTGCTCTTATGAATATACTTCTTGGATTCCTTATTTTCATATTGATATACTCATCAGGAATTAGCGTTGCTTCCAATTCCATAGCGAAAGTAATAGAAGGAAGTCCGTTTGATAAAGCCGGAATTACTACGGGTGATAAAATAGTAAAACTTGAAGGTGAAAAATATTCCACTTCCGTTCACACCTTTGACGATATTAATCTTTTTGTTTCAATAAACGGTGAAAAATCGGCAATGGTAACCTATGAAAGAGATGGAAAGAAATATACTGAAAATATAACACCTGTTATGGATGAGAAAGAGAAAAGAGTGATTTTCGGGATGAATCCGGCACCTGCTAAAAAAGGTGTTGCCGGTGTTCTGTACCTTGCGTTTTGGGAGTGTATATTTGTAATTAAATCTGTCTACCTTTCTCTGTGGTGGCTTATTACCGGTCTGGTTCCGGCGTCGTCTGTATCGGGACCTGTTGCTATAATCGGAGAGATTGGAGCTGCTGCAAAATACGGATGGAGAACCGTCATGAATTTTGCCGGATTTATATCTGTTAATCTTGGTGTTATGAATCTTTTGCCAATACCGGCTCTTGACGGTGGAAGGATTATGTTTTTGATCATCGAAAAGATACGTGGCAAAGCTATGGATCCTGAAAAAGAGGGGAAAATTAATTTTATTTTCTTTGCAGTTCTCATTCTTTTCATGTTGATGGTAACCTTTAGTGATATAAAAAGAATGTTTTGACAGAAATGCTGTTTTCTGATTTGATTGAATTTTACATGTTGTATTTACAAAGGAGAAAAAGATTATGGAACTTTTGAAAAACAGAATTATAAAAGAAGGCAAAGTAAGACCCGGAAACGTGTTAAAGGTTGATGCTTTTCTCAATCATCAGATGGATATAAAGCTTTTTGAAGAAATCGGCAAAGAATTTAAACGCCGTTTTTCGGATTGTGACATAACAAAAATTCTTACAATTGAGTCCTCAGGTATCGGAATTGCTTGTATTGCAGCTCAATCCTTTGGCGTTCCTGTGGTTTTTGCAAAGAAGAACACAACCAAAAACATTGACGGTGCCCTTTATTCTGCACAAATAGAATCTTTTACTCACGGAAAAACCTATAATGTTATAGTAGCAAGAGAATATCTTAAACCGGAAGATAAAATACTTATAATAGATGATTTTCTTGCTAAAGGAAAGGCTCTTGAAGGACTTTCGCAGATAGTAAAAAAATCCGGAGCGACACTGTGTGGAGCAGGTATAGTTATTGAAAAAGGCTTTCAGGATGGCGGAAAAATTCTTCGCGATGCAGGTATGAGAATTGAATCTTTGGCAATAATTAAAGAAATGACAGATGATGGTAAACTTATTTTTGAATAAAAGCTTGATTTAATATTGGAATATAATTTATATTAATAATATAAAATAGTATTAAATATGCAGATTTTGTAAACACTTTTACTACAAAATCTGCTTGCTTTTGTGTGTCTTATTGCATATTCACCATAAAGCAAAAAAAGACTTTTAATTACATAAAATATCTGATATAATAGGGAAGCTGTTTTGTTCGGATATTTTAAACAGGCATCGTATTGTCTGGAATTGTATTTGATGCATTAGAATTTGAATATTCAATGCTGAATTATATGTACGGAAAATAATACATGGAGGTATAGTAAGTGGCAAAAAAATCAAAATTAAAAATTATTCCGCTGGGCGGTCTTAATGAAATCGGAAAAAACATGACCGTCTTTTCTTACGGAAACGATATGATTATCGTTGATTGCGGTATGGCTTTCCCGGATGAAGATATGCTCGGGATTGACATCGTAATACCTGATTTTTCTTTTGTGGTAAAAAATGCGGATAAAATCAGAGGAGTTGTTTTAACACATGGTCATGAGGATCATATCGGAGGACTCCCATATCTTTTGAAAGAATTAAACGTACCCATATATGGTACAAATCTTACGATCGGACTTGTTCAGAACAAATTGAAAGAACATAATCTTCTTTCATCAACAAAATTGAAGAGAGTTATGCCCGGAGATACAGTAACTCTCAGCTCATTTAAAGTAGAATTTATTCGTTCCAATCATTCCATTCCTGATGCTGTTGCTCTTGCAATCCATACACCTGTAGGTGTAGTGTTGCATACCGGAGATTTCAAGATAGACACAACACCCATTCAGGGAGAAATGATTGATCTTGCAAGAATTGGAGAACTTGGAAAAAAAGGTGTACTAGCACTTATGAGTGATAGTACAAATGCAGAACGTTCCGGATTTACAATGTCTGAGAGAACAGTTGGTTCAACCCTGGAAAATGTCTTTAAATCTACCAAATCACGAATTATTGTTGCAACATTTGCATCAAATGTGCATAGAATTCAGCAAATTATAAATGCTGCAGCCAATAATGGCAGAAAGATAGCAATATCAGGAAGAAGCATGCAGAACTTGCTGGAAGTTGCAACAGAACTTGGATATATGAAAATCCCTGCCAATACACTCATTGATATTGATGATATAAAAAAATATAAACCTCATCAGCTTACAATTATAACAACGGGCAGTCAGGGAGAACCGATGAGTGCTTTGTACAGAATGGCATATGCTGAACATAAAAAAGTTGAGATAGGTGAGGGTGATCTTGTTGTAATTTCAGCAAATCCTATACCCGGCAACGAAAAACTTGTTGCAAATGTTATTAACGAGTTATATAAAAAAGGTGCTAATGTATTTAATGACCCTGCAAGTGTTCATGTGTCAGGACATGCGTGTCAGGAAGAATTAAAAATGATTCTTGGACTTGCGAAGCCAAGATATTTCATTCCTGTGCATGGGGAATATAAGCATCTTAAAACTCATGCAGACCTTGGTGCAATGATGGGCATTAAGAGAAAAGATATTTTCATCATGGAACTTGGCAAGGTTCTTGAGCTTACAAAAGACAGTGCAAAATGTGATGAAAATGTTCAGGCTGGTCTTGTTATGGTTGATGGACTTGGTGTTGGAGATGTCGGTAATATCGTACTTCGTGACAGAAAACACCTTGCAGAAGATGGACTTATTGTTATTGTTGTAACCATATCATCAGAAACAGGAACAGTTGTTGCAGGTCCTGATATAATTTCGCGTGGATTTGTGTATGTAAGAGAATCTGAAAGCCTTATGGATGATATAAAGACTATTGCCAAAAAGGCATTAGATATAAGCGAGAAGAATCATGTCAGAGAATGGACAACATTAAAAAATGCGATGAAATCCAAGGTTTCCGAGTATCTCTATCAGGAAACCAAACGTAAACCAATGATTCTTCCTGTAATTATGGAAGTCTGATATTATATGATGAAAACACAAATGAAGAATCTTTTAATGATAATCATTGGAAGTGCAATTCTTGCTTTTGGGCTTTTTAATATTCATAATGTATCTTCAATAACAGAGGGTGGCGTGTTGGGTGCAAGTCTCTTGTTGGAGAATTGGTTCAATATAACTCCCGCCATCTCTTCTTTTGTTATGAATACAATATGCTATTGTATCGGCGCAAAAGTTCTCGGGAAGAAATTTGTTGTATATTCATTGATTTCTGCTGTTTTCTTTTCGGTTTTCTATGCGATATTTGAATGTATCGGCCCTTTATTTCCGCAAATATCGGAGTATAAGCTTTTGTGCGCATTTTTAGGGAGTGTATTTGTTGGTGTTGGAGTCGGTATATGTGTCAGGGTTCAGGCTGCACCAAGCGGTGATGATGCTTTGGCACTTAGTCTTTCGTCTTTGTGCAAAGTAAAAATAGAAACTGTATATATCATAAGCGACATAATAATTTTGCTTCTTTCTCTCACTTATATTCCCGTAGGTGAAATTTGGTATTCATTTATAACCATATTTCTTTCGGGGAAAATAATAGGGTACATTCAAAGGCTGTAATTAAGGAGAGTATGAGTATGAGTAATATCTCTGAACTTAAACCTGAAAGGGTATTTCATTATTTCGAAAAAATTTCTCACATTCCAAGAGGTTCGGGAAAGCGTGAGAATATTAGTGCTTTTTGCGAAAATTTTGCAAAAGAAAACTCTTTGAAATTTTATCGTGACAATGCAAATAATGTAATTGTTTATAAAAGTGCATCTTCCGGATATGAAAATAGTGAACCCGTAATTTTACAGGGACATCTTGATATGGTGTGTCAAAAAACTGAAGACTCATGTATCGATTTTGAAAATGATCCTCTTGAACTTTATGTTGATGGTGATTATTTGAGAGCAAAAGGTACCAGTCTTGGGGCAGATGATGGTATTGCGGTTGCAATGATTCTGGCAATTTTAGAGGATACCTCAATTTCTCACCCACCAATTGAGGCGGTTTTTACAACTGATGAGGAAATAGGTATGCTCGGTGCCATGGAACTTGATTTCAAAAAAATCAGCGGTAAAAAAATGATTAATATTGATTCGGAAGAGGAAAATATTTTAACTGTTTCATGTGCCGGTGGAAGCGATTTTAGGCTAACAATTCCCTACACAACAGAGAAAATCTGTGGCGAACTTTTAAAAGTGACAATAAGCGGACTAAAAGGCGGACATTCGGGTGTTATGATAAATGCCGGGAGAGTCAATGCAGATATTTTAGCCGGAAGATTTTTGAATTATCTTAATGACAATTTTAACATTTCTCTCGTGAAAATAAATGGTGGAGATAAAGGGAATGCAATTCCGCTTTTGTGTGAATTTGAGTTTGTTTGCAATGATTCTGATGTGGTGTATGAAAAACTATCGCATTACATTCAGGAGGTTGTCAAAGAGATTAATGCAAGGGAACCTGATGTTTCTATTGATGTTTCAAGAGGAATGTTCGGAGAATATGAGTGTGTATCCAAGGATATCTTCGAGAAACTCGTAACTTCATTGGTTGTTTTGCCAAACGGAGTTATGGAAATGAGTTCATCCATAGAAAATCTCGTGGAAACTTCACTTAATTTGGGAATCCTTGAAACTCAAGAAAAACAGATACTGTTGCACTATACTCTCAGGAGCAATATTATGAGTGCTTTAGATTTCTTGGAGTCAAGAATGTCACGATTTGCGGAAAGTTTCGGACTTTTGTGGGAAAAGTTTGGACAATATCCTGCATGGGAATATTGTAACAATTCAAAAGTTCAAAAGCTCTATAGCGAAATGTATAAAAAAAATACAGGTAGAGATATCAAAGTGTGTGCAATACACGCAGGACTTGAGTGTGGAGTTTTTGCATCAAATATATCGGATTTTGATTGTATTTCAGTTGGACCCGATATTCATTCCATTCATACAACAGAAGAAAAACTCAGCATATCTTCGACAAAACGTATTTATGAAATAATTTTGGATTTTCTTAAAGAATCAAAATAGAATCAGTATTATTTATTTTGCTCTAAAAGGCAAGTATAAATATAAATATTTAACAAGCAAAGGAGAAAATATGAGTAATAATCAATTCAAACCTTACATTCCGGCAGAAAAAGTCACTCCGGAAATAACCATTACGTCTGTTATAATGGGAATTATTCTTGCGGTGGTTTTTGGCGCCGCAAATGCATATTTAGGACTCAGAGTCGGAATGACAGTATCAGCATCAATACCTGCTGCTGTAATTGCGATGGGTGTAATCAGAGTCGTTATGAGAAAGAATTCCATTTTGGAAAGTAATATAGTACAAACTATTGGTTCGGCAGGTGAATCTGTTGCAGCCGGTGCAATTTTCACTTTACCTGCATTGTTCTTATGGGCTTCTGAAGGTATTATGGACAAGCCCGGAATTGTTGAGATTACCATTATCGCTTTAATTGGTGGATTGCTGGGCGTTTTCTTTATGATTCCATTGAGAAATGCATTGATTGTCAAAGAACACAATGTTTTGCCATATCCGGAAGGAACTGCATGTGCAGAAGTGTTACTTGCCGGAGAGGAAGGCGGTGCAAATGCAACAACTGTTTTTGCAGGTATGGGATTTGCAGCTTTTTTCAAGTTTATAATTGACGGGTTGAAAGTTGTTCCCGGAGAAATTGCTTTGAAAATAAAAGGCTTTGCCGGTGAAATAGGCACTCAGATATATCCTGCTGTTATGAGCGTCGGATATATTTGCGGTCCACGTATTTCGTCATATATGTTCTCCGGTGGAATTCTCAGTTGGTTGGTTCTGATACCATTAATTGTTTTGTTTGGTAAGGAAATAGTTCTGTATCCCGGAACCGAAACTATAGGTGAAATGTATGCATCCGGTGGTGCAAGTGCAATCTGGGGATCATATATCCGTTACATTGGTGCAGGAGCACTTGCATGTGGTGGTATTATTAGTCTTATAAAATCACTTCCTCTCATATTTTCAACATTTAGAGGTGCACTCAAAAGCATGAAGTCATCGGGTGATGTGTCAAATCTTCGTACAGACATGGATCTTAATATGAAGATAGTAATGATATCAATAGCTGTTTTGACTATTCTCGTATGGCTTGTTCCTGTTATTCCCGTTTCTCCCTTGGGAGCAATTATAGTTGTTGTATTCGGATTTTTCTTTGCAACAGTTTCGTCAAGAATGGTTGGACTTGTAGGAAGCAGCAACAATCCCGTTTCCGGAATGGCAATTGCTACTCTTCTGATTTCAACACTTGTACTCAAATTATCAGGTGATACAGGCTCACATGGTATGCAAGGTGCGATTGCAATCGGTTCAATAATTTGTATAGTTGCAGCAATATCAGGAGATACATCCCAGGATTTGAAAACAGGATTCCTTCTTGGGGCAACTCCTAAAAAACAGCAGATTGGTGAGGTTATAGGTGTAATTTCGTCAGCTCTTGCAATTGGCGGAACACTTTATCTCCTTGATAGTGCATGGGGATTTGGTTCAGAGGAACTTGCAGCTCCGCAGGCAACACTTATGAAAATGATTATAGAAGGGGTAATGGAAGCAGATTTGCCCTGGACACTTGTATTTATCGGTGTTTTCATTTCCGTGGTTGTTGAAATTGTCGGAATACCGGTTCTTCCTTTTGCAATAGGAATATATCTCCCCGTACATCTTAATGCTTGCATAATGGTCGGTGGCATAGTACGTCTTTTCTATGATAAAATGAAGAAGGAAGAATCATTGAAAAAGGGAATAATCAATGATGGTATACTTTTCTGCTCCGGGATGATTGCCGGCGAAGGAATAGTTGGTATTATTCTTGCGATTTTTGCCATAGTTGGTCTTGATAAGATAGTTGATATTTCGGGAATTCTTGGGCTTTCGGAACCGGTGTCATCAATTCTCAGTCTTTTTGTTTTTGGATTGATAATTTTAAGTCTTGTTAAATTCTCACTTTTGAAAAAAAGGAAGTAATGAGAAATGAAAAAAGAAAAGGGTTCAAAGAATTATCTCGAGAAAATACCTGCAATACCTGAAAATTTTCGCTATAGTGTTTCGGACGATGGCGCTGTTACCATAGAAATTGATAATAAAGGTTTTATGAACAGGATATTTCAACTGATTCTGAAAAAACCTAAGGTGAGTTATGTGCATCTTGATGCATTTGGCAGTTTTGCATTTTTATGTGCAAACGGAACACGTGATATTGCTGAAATTGCTGTAATGGTAGAGGATAAGTTTGGTGACGATGCACACCCTCTATATGAAAGGCTTGCAAAATTTTTTCAAATTCTTGAAAGTTATAAGTTTATAAGTTGGAATGATTAACTGAAAAAGTTATCTTTAGTGTATTAATTGCTGAAGATAACTTTTTTTATTTTTAATAAAATGATTTACAAATAGCATGAGTTGTATTATAATATATGTAGATGAAATTTGATATAAAATGGGTTGGGAGGGTTTTTTTTGTCGCTGCAGATAATCATGGGACGAGCTCATAGTGGAAAAACTCAATATATTCTTGATACAGCAAAAGAACTTTATGAAAAAGGAAGCTCTTTTGTTATTGTAGTTCCTGAACAGTTTACTCACCTTGCCGAAAAAAGACTTATTGAAAAAATTGGATGTGTTGAAAGTGAGAGGGCGGAGGTTTTATCTTTTGATCGTCTTGCAAGACGTGTTAATTCTCTTTTTCCATCAGATAAACATCAGCTTGATGCAACCGGGAAAGCTCTCATAATATCAGAAATCTTATCCGAAACTAATCTTGAATACTATAAATCTGCAGCAACTCTTCCGGGTTTTGTTAAAATTTTCAATGATGAAATTTCAGAATTGAAAAGCTATATGGTTAGTCCGGAGATTCTGAAAAATATAATTGACACTTCATCTGATCAATCACTTACCATAAAACTTAGAGATATATACAATATATATAGTGCATACGAAGACAGAATCAGTAACGAATATTCAGATTCTGATGACAAACTTTCCATATTGGCAGAATCTTTACAGAATTATTCGCCGTATAGTGGCGTAACATTTTTCTTTGATGAATTTTCTTCTTTTAATCCAAGAGAACGTTCAATTATATCAGCATTGTCTGTCCAGGCAAAAATGATTTATATATCTTTTTGTGCTGATGTGTCAAGCGAACATAAATCTCTTTTCAAGCCAACAATAGAAGCTGCCGATTTAATTCGAAGAGTCTGCTCTGATGCTGGATGTAAGATAGAAAAAGATGTATTTTTGAAGAACTCATATTATGAAAACCGTGAAATGTGCATTCTTGAAAAATATTTGTATGTATCACCTGTAAAAACTGATGATAGTGTTCCTGAAAATATTGATATCTCGGTTGCTGAAAATCCATATGCAGAGGTTGAATCAGTTGCAAAAAAAATATTGAATTTTGTTCAGAATAAAAACATCAGATTTAAGGATATAGGAATTGTCTGCTCTGATATTTCTTCCTATAGTCATATAATCAGGTCTGTGTTTGATTCATATAGAATTCCATATTTTATTGATGAGAAAGTCAGGATTTTGGATCATGCTATTATAAATTTTGTCATAAACATCCTCGACGTATATCTGCATTCATACCGAAGTGTGAATGTTGTTGGTTTTTTGAAATCGGGATGTATCGGTGCCCAAAGTGAAGATATATATGCGGCAGACAATTTTATACTGTGTACAAATGCAACGAAAAACACTTGGCTTGATGATGACAGATGGGAAATGGCAAAAAAATATTTTGCGCAAGATGATGCAAAAAAAGCCAAGTCAGTTGACAGAATAAGAGATGGCTGGATACTTCCTTTGGCAAAAATGCATGATACTATAAAAGGAAGGCATACCGTAAAATATATTACGGAAAAAGTATATTCGTATCTCATTGAAATAGGCTTTGATAAAATTGTTTCAGACTACATCAAGCTGTTTAAGTCGGATGGGAATATTTTTCTTGCCAAGCAGTACGAAAGAGTGTGGAATACCCTTGTAGAAGCTTTTGATACTCTTGTGTATATACTTGGCGATACAGAAGTTAATCTTAAAGAATACAGAAAATATCTTTATGATGCATTTGATCAGCAAAAAACAGGGGTAATACCAACAACTCTTGATGAAATAATTGTGGGAGATATTAAAAGAACAAAAAGCGGTGGGGCAAAATATCAGTTTGTCCTTGGTGCCATCGACAGCGCATTTCCGGCTGTATCATCGGGCAGCATGATAATTACAGACGAAGAAAAAAAGAAACTGTCTGCATTGGGTGTTGAACTAACACCTGACAAAGAAAACCAAGCATATTTTGACAGGTTTCTTATATATTCCGTACTCACTCATCCGGACAAGTGTCTTATGATTTCATATCCGGCTTCAGATAATTCTTTTTCTGCTGTACGTCCGGCTTTTGTAATATCCATTATTAAAAAGATGTTTCCTTCTTTAAAGATTTCCGGTAGTGTGGCAGGCAACAACAAAGAAATATATACAGAGAATATTGCTTTTGAAACTTTGGTCTCTGCCGCTGTAAGTTCGGAAAAAGATGTCGATGAAAATTGGAAAGATGTATATGCGTTTTATCTGGAAAACGGCGAAGAGGAGAAACTTTCCTACATAGACAGACTTGTCAATAGAAAAACAGATGTTGATACTATTGATTCTGATATTATGCAAAGACTTTATGGAGATGAGTTTTATTCTACCGTTTCAAGACTTCAAAGATATAATGCGTGCAGATATTCATATTATCTTGAATATATGCTTTCTTTGCATGAGAAGAAAATATATGGAATTGAAAGTACAGACGTTGGAACCCTTATTCATTCTATAATAGAAAACGCATTTGCAGAACTATCTGAAAATAATATGACAATTGCTGATGCAGATAATAACTTTTTTATCAGCCACATAAGAAAATATCTCGACGCATATATTTCCGAATTTGAGAATAACGGAACAAGTATGAATGTCAGAGAAAAGTATTTTATAAAAAATCTTGAATCATCATTGCTAAAGTCGCTCCAGGCACTCAGGCAGCACCTTGTGGATTCAAAATTTGTTCCTGTAGGTCACGAAATAACTTTTGATGATAACTCAATCGGATGCATTGATTTTGAACTCGGCAATGGCAAAAGGGTGAAAATAACAGGGAAAATAGACAGAGCAGACTGTTTTGAAAATGAGAATGGCGTATATTATAGAATTATCGATTACAAGAGCGGATCGAAGACTTTTAGCTTCACAGATGTATTCTATGGGCTTGATGTACAACTCCTTGTATATATGAATGCTCTTGTTGAGAAAAACAAAGGAGCTCATCCTGCAGGTGCTTTGTTCTTTCGCATCAAGGATCCCATTTCAAATGCAGAGGGACATTATAGTGTTGAAGAACATTTATCAGATGCTTTGTCTGTATATAAAATGGATGGAGTTGTATCTTCCGAACCAAATGTTCTGGAAGCATTTTCAAAAGGATCATTTAAAACTGCAAACAAGATTTCCTCATCCCAGATGAATATGCTTTGTGACTATGTTAATTCTGTTGTCAAAAACAGTGCACTTGATATAATTAAAGGTCATATAGATATTAATCCCTATATGCATTCTGATGGACGTAGTCCATGTATGTATTGTAAATTTAAAGATATATGCAGAATAGATGAATCCATGGGAAGCATGTGCAGAAAGGTTGAGTCTATATCGTCTGTTAATGCTGTGTTTGAAAAAATATCTTCTTCTATGGAAGTGAAGGAGGTGCAAAAACAATGAACTGGACAAGAGAGCAAAGTTATGCCATAAATATGCCTGTTTCAGATATTATCGTTTCTGCAGCGGCGGGTTCCGGTAAAACAGCTGTTATGGCTGAAAGAATTCTTAAAAGATTGACCGAAGAGCCTTGTGTAGATATTGATAGGATTCTTGTTGTAACCTATACACAAGCTGCCGCCTCTGAAATTCGTGAGCGAATAATGAAAAAGATTGTTGAAAAACTTGATGAAGACAAAGGAGCAAACAAGCTTTCCGAACAACTACTGAAACTTCCGTATGCTCATATTTCAACAATTCATGGTTTTTGTCTTGAGCTTATAAAAAAATATTTTTATCTCCTTGATATCGATCCGGGGGTGAAAATTGCAGACGAAACACAGGTTTATGATTTGAAGAGTCAATGTGTTGATAAAGTTCTTACAAGTCATTACAACGATAAAGACAAGGTATTTCTCGATTTGATTTCTGATTATACAGATCGTTATGACACACCTGTTTCAGATGCAATAATCAAGTTGTATGATTTTTCGAGAACAATGGCTGAACCTGAAAAATGGTTGAGAGGTCTTTCGGAGCAGTATGGTCCAAATAGTACCACTTCCACAGATTACATTGCAAAATGTGCATCAATGGCAGGAAAAGTTGCTGTTGATGAATACGAACAGGCAATAAAATTGTGTGACGGCAAAGAGGATTGCGTAATCCTGAAAAACTTTTTGGAAAGAGAGCTTAGTGCTGTCTCTTGTGCTATTTCTAAGGAAAGCTACAAAGATATGTACGAATCTTTTTCTTCCCTTGAATTTGAAAATTGGCGTCTTGCAAAAGGGGATAGTGTAACAAGAGAAGACTGCAAGACTCATAGAGAGAAGGCCAAAAATATCATTAAAAAGAATCTGATGGAGAAATACTTTGTGTATTCTCCCGAGGAAATAAAAAAAGATAATGAACATGTATATAAGTATATAGAAAAATTGGCAGAACTCACATTGGAATTCTCCTGTGAAATATGGAATGCAAAAAAAGATAATAATATTATCGATTTTTCTGATTTTGAACATTTGGCATTAAAGCTTTTGAGAAATTCTGACAATACTCCTACTGATGTAGCATATACTGTTTCAGAGTCTTTTGAAGAAATATATGTTGATGAGTTTCAGGATTGTAACAATATTCAAAATACAATTTTTAACTGTATTTCTGGTTCTATAAGAAATAAACCCAATGTTTTTTGCGTTGGAGACATGAAACAAAGTATCTATAGTTTCAGGGATTCAAATCCGTTGATTTTCCGTGAAAAAAGCGAGAAATATGAGCTCTATGACGGTGAGGAATGTAGAAATGAAAACAAGGTATTGCTTAATTGTAATTTCAGGAGCAGAAAGACGGTTCTTGAATTTGTAAATTCCCTTTTTGCACAGATAATGAGTGAAGAGTGTGGAGACATAACATACGATGAAGAAGAAAAGCTAAACTACGGCGAAGGTTATGACGATGTAAATGGTGATACAAAATTTGTTGATATCGATTTGATAGATTGCTCCAATACTTTTGATTATAACGGACCATCTAATGCAGATGATGATATTTCCGGCATTGAAGCTGAAGCAATTCATATTGCGTCAAAAATTAAAAAAATGGTTTCTGACGGATATAAGCTGTATGACAGTAAAGAAAAAACAGTTAGGGAAGCACAGTATAAAGATTTTGCAATTTTAATGAGAGGCACAAAGTCAAGTGCACCGATTTTTGAAAAAGCGTTTTCCGATGTTGGTATTCCTGTATATTGTGATTCCGGTACGCCGTATTTTGACACTCCGGAAATTAGATTTTTGATTTCATTTCTTAAAGTTGTAGATAATCCTGATGATGATATTTCAATTGTTGCTGTGATGAAAAATCCGATTCTGGGATTTGATGAGAACGAACTCTTGAAAATAAGACTGACTAATCGCAAGGCTTCATATTATGAGTGTATAAAAGAATATTGTAAAAATCATAGCGGGAATCTTTGTGACAGACTTAAGGGATTTCTTGAAACATTAAGAAGATATCATGAAAAATCAAGGTATATGGATGCTAATGAATTTTTGAGATATCTTGTTGATGATATTTCATATTATGCATATTTGTCTGTTTTTGAAGATTGCAGTCTGAAAAAAGCCAATGTCAGATACCTTCTCCACAAAGCAAAAGAGTATGAAACTGATGGTTTTAAGGGTATATACACATTTGTTAATTATATTGAAAATTATTCAGGCTCAAATTCAAAGGAATGTGCCAAAGATATCAGTGAAAATGACAATGTTGTAAGAATAATGACAATTCATAAGTCTAAGGGGCTGGAATTTCCTGTTGTTTTCCTTTCGTGTACAGGAAAAAAATTCAACAAACAGGATGTATATTCAAAATTTGTATTTCACAAAAAATATGGTATCGGTGTTGATGCAGTATATAAAGATTTGTCGGCGAGATTTAAAACTGCCAATAAAATTGCATCTAAACTTAAGATGTCATATGAACTCATATCTGAGGAATTGAGAGTGTTGTATGTTGCGTTAACAAGAGCTTCTGAAAAACTTATAATTACCGCAAATGTAAATAACGGTTCTCGTCTTTTGTCAGAATGTGAGAGCAACGTCACCGGAGAGCCGCTTCAGATTAATCCGTACAAGATATATTCATGTGATAACTTCATACAAATGATTCTCATGGGAATTGCAAGATGCGATGGATATCCTGAGCACGTGGCGGGAAGATTAAATCTGTCTGGAGATTTCAAAATCAACATGAATCTTATAAACAAAAACAGTATTATTGTTAATGCAGAGTGTGCTGCGGAATTTGTGTGGAAGGATAGGTATGACGGTCCAACGGATAATTATGAGGAATTAAAGAGGCGTCTGTCATATGAATATCCATATGCTGAATCTTTGCTTTATCCATCTAATATGACTGTAACCGAAGTTAAAAGGCTACATACAGAATCTGATGATTATTATACTCCATATGATGACTTTTCTTTGGAAGAGCCAAAATACTTTGGGGAAAAGCATAAGGTTTATGGTAAAAAGCTTGGAACGCTTATTCATCTTGTTATGGAAAAAATTGATTTTTCCAAAATTACCGACGTTAAATCGGTTGAAACACAAATTGAAGGATTGTTGGACAAAAACATTCTGACAGAAGATGAGGTGGCTGTTGTAAGTGCTGAAAAAATATATAATTTTTTCTTATCTGATATAGGTAAAGAAACATTAAAACATTGCAATAGTATCAGAAAAGAGTTTTCTTTTAAATATCTTGAGAATGCCGGAAAAATCTTTGACTCAGAACACGAAGGGGAGATTGTTATTCAAGGGACAATTGATGCTTTTTTTGAGGATGATAATGGAGAATTTGTGTTGATTGATTATAAAACAGATTCTGTTTCCGGTGGTAATGTTGATGCTATCGTTGAAAGATACAAAACACAATTAGATTACTATGCAATAGCTCTTGAAAAAATATACAATAAAAAGGTCAGAAGTAAAATTCTATATCTTTTTGACATAGACAAAAATATAATGTTATAAATTTACAGGAGGAAAACATGGACATTTTTAGTATTTTAACACTCATAGGTGGTCTTGCACTTTTTCTTTATGGTATGGATCTTATGGGGGACAGTTTGAAGAAGCTTGCCGGTGGAAAACTTGAGTCGGTACTTGCAAGTCTTACATCAACCCGAATTAAAGGATTTTTGCTTGGTCTTGTTGTTACAGCTGTAATACAATCATCATCTGCAACTACAGTAATGCTTGTAGGTTTTGTTAATTCAGGTATTATGAAACTTGGACAAACTATCAGCATAATAATGGGTGCAAATATCGGAACAACCGTAACATCATGGATTCTTAGTACTGCAAACATTAGCGGAACAGCATTTGTTCTCAAACTTTTAAAGCCTGATTCATTCACGCCGATACTTGCCGCAATAGGCGTTATTATGACTATGATGGCAAAAACAGACAGAAGAAAAAATACAGGCTGCATATTAATAGGTTTTGCTGTGCTGATGTTTGGGATGGAAACAATGAGTGGCGCTGTGGAAGCACTTAAGGATAATGAATCATTTACAAATATTCTTACGATGTTTGGAGACAATCCTGTAATGGGTATTATAGTTGGTACCATTTTTACAGCAATCATTCAGTCATCATCAGCATCCGTAGGTGTACTTCAGGCTCTTGCTCTCACATGTGTAATTCCTTTTTCTACCGCGATCCCTGTAATTCTTGGTCAGAATATTGGAACTACTATAACACCAATCCTTTCTGCAATCAGCGGTAATACAGAGTCCAGACGTGTAGCTTCGGCATGTCTCTATATAAAGATGATAGGCGTTGTTATAGTATCATGTGCATTTTATGCAATTAATCATTTCATAGGCTTTTCTTTTATGGCACAGCGTTGCACAGCTTTTGATATTGCAATAGTACATACACTTTTTAATGTTTTCTCAACTGTAATTCTTATGCCGTTTTGTTCTCTTATAGAAAAATTAACAATTAAAACAATTAAGGGTAAACAGACAGATGCTGTAACAGATGTGTTTGCCACACTTGATGAACGTTTCCTTACTGTTCCGACTTTCGCTGTTGAAAAATGTCGTGAACTTGTTTGCGAAATGGCCAAGATTTCCCAAAAATCCTTTCAAATGGCTGTTAATCTTCTTGATAAATACGATAGTGAATCTTTTGCAGAGATTGAAAGGCTTGAATCTTTGGTTGATAAATATGAAGATAAAACCAGTACTTATCTTGTTAAAATTGCAGCAAATCATATGTCTTCAAAAGACAGTAAGGCTGTGACTGAACTGTTGCATTGTATAGGGGATATAGAGAGAATTTCTGACCACGCACTAAATCTTGCAGAAGTCGCATTGGAAATGCATGATAAAGGTATTGTTTTCTCACCTGAAGCACAAAAAGATATTAAAGTTGCGACTTTTGCTGTTGTTGAAGTGTTGTCATTAGCAATTGATTCTCTTGTTTCCGATGATCTTGATATTGCAGTTAAAGTTGAACCTCTTGAACAGGTTATTGACAGACTTAAGATTAAAATTAAAGATGGTCATATTAACAGACTCCGTCAAGGTGACTGTACGATGGAACTTGGATTTATTCTTTCTGATCTTCTGACAAACTACGAAAGAGTTGCGGATCATTGTTCAAACATTGCAGTATGCATCATTGAGATTGCTCACGATTCATTTGAAACACATGAATATCTCAATAGAGTAAAACACGGAGAAGAAAAAGAGTTTAACGAACTATACGAACACTACAGTACAAAATATGCAATCTGACCTGTCAAAAATCTTGACTTTTAAATTGTATAGTGATACAATATTTTTGTGTAATATTGTACTTTTAAAAAATAATAAAACCGTTGCCGGTAGGCAGCGGTTTTATGCTTATATATTCAAAATATGATTGGTATACGAAGATACATGTTGAGAATTTTTCGAAAGGTATAAATGTAGTTATGGAATATAATAGCTTAAGCGCAGATTTACAAAAGAAAATAATTGAAAAAAACCCTCGTCTCTCTGAAAATATGACCTGTTCCCGAAGAAGACGCAACGATCATGACGTTGCTAATCTATGGAGACCTGCCTACGTCAGAGATTGCGAAAAGATTCTTCATTGTCCGTACTACAACAGATATAGCGATAAAACACAAGTTTTTTCATTTTACAAAAACGATGATATTTCAAGAAGAAGTCTTCATGTTCAGCTTGTATCCAGGATTTCAAGGAACATATCTTCTTTGCTTGGTCTGAATGTTGATTTGACCGAGGCGATTGCTCTTGGTCACGACATTGGCCATCCTCCCTTTGGTCATGCCGGAGAGAGGTGCTTAAGTGAAATTTCTATGGAATATCAATCGAAGGGGTTTATGCATAATATTCACTCTGTAAGAGTTCTTGACAAAATTTTTGATTATAATATATCTTTTGAAACTCTTGATGGAATTTTGTGCCATAATGGCGAATTGCCTCTTGGAAAATATGTTCCTCATACAGAAAAAGACTTCACGGTTCTTGACCATGAGGTTGAAGAATGTTATATTGATTCGAAAAATTCTTCAAAACTTATTCCTGCAACATTGGAAGGATGCGTTGTAAGAATAAGTGACCTTATCGCATATCTCGGAAAAGACAGACAGGATGCAAAAAGGGCGAAAGTTATTGAATCTGAAGATATGTTTGACGGGGGGAAACTCGGAAAATTCAATGCAGTTATCATAAATAATCTGATTGTTAATGTTATAGAAAACAGTTTTGATAAGCCTTATATAAAAATTGACGATGAGTACTATGACGATTTGAAAACTGCAATGAATGAAAATTACAAATATATATATCTTAGTGATACAGTCAGACAGGTTCAGCAGGAAATAATTAAACCAATGTATCATGGACTTTTTCATAAACTTCTTTCAGACATTAAGCTTGGAAATAAAGAGTCATGTATTTTCCGACATCATATAAACTATATAAGTAAGATCAGGTCATATTATTCGGATACGGATTATTTTGAGACAAACACTCCGGAAGATATTGTGATTGATTATATTGCAAGTATGACTGATGATTATTTTTCTGATCTTTATGAACACTATTATCCTGACTTTAAAAAGCCTGAATATGTTTCGTATTTTAAATGATATTTCTTAGGAGGAATTTTTTATGAAATTAAAAAAAGTTATTGAACTTCTTGATGCAAAAAAGCTAAACAACAGTTGCAACGAAGAAACCGAGGTTTGTGCTGCATGCGGTTCGGATCTTATGAGTGATGTTCTTGCCTTTGTAAAAGACCAGGCAATGCTCTTGACAGGACTTGTAAACCCCCAGGTTATAAGGACTGCAGAAATGATGGATATGAAAGCAATTGTTTTTGTAAGGGGCAAAATTCCCGGAGATGAAATTTTAACGCTTTCCGATGAGGTGGGTATAGCTGTACTTTCAACCAATGATCCATTATATGTTGCCTGCGGAAAACTGTATGCCGAAGGCCTTCGTTGATACAGGAGGTGTGCATATGGGTTCATTTAAAGTACAGTATGCAATAGATGGTGAAGACTTTTCCATAGCAGGTGAAGCATCAAGAAAACTTAAAAAGGTGCTCCAGAATCTGGGTGTAGATCCGCAAATAATAAGAAAAGCTACCGTGGCAATGTATGAAGGGGAAATCAATATGGTAATTCATGCTGATGGTGGAACCATTGACGTTGAAATTACTCGTGATAAAATTCATATCTTCCTAAAAGATCAAGGACCCGGAATTCCCAACATCGATCTTGCAATGACTGAAGGCTTTTCAACTGCTCCCGAAAACGTGAGGGAACTCGGTTTTGGTGCAGGGATGGGTCTCCCAAATATGAATAAATACGCAGATTATATGAAAATAACAACAGATGTTGGTGTCGGAACAACAATAGAAATGATAGTTAACATCACGCCATAGGTATAGTTGTACCTTGGTGCTAATTGAAACGGAGATGAAGTGTATGAATAATATTATTCATTCAGTTACATTGGATAGTGATAAATGCAAAGGATGTACCAATTGCATAAAAATGTGTCCAACACAGGCAATACGTGTCCGCAAAAAAAAGGCAAAAATCATTAAAGATTTATGCATAGACTGTGGTGAATGTATAAGAGTTTGTCCATATCATGCAAAAAAAGCAATAACCGATAATTTTGATATGATACATAATTATAAATATAAGATTGCTTTGCCTGCTCCGGCTTTTTACGGACAATTTGATAAGGCAAACAACATAAATATGATACTCCATGCGCTTGTTAATGCAGGATTTGATGATGTGTTTGAAGTTGCCTATGCTGCACAGATTGTCACTCAAAAAACAAAAGAACTTATTAAATCGGGTGAACTTCAGACGCCGATAATAAATTCTGCATGCCCCGCTGTAGTGAAGCTGATTTCTACCAAATATCCAAGCCTTATAAATAATATAATACCCCTTATTTCACCCATGAATCTTGCTGCAAAACTCGCAAGGTTTATTGCTGAGGAGAAAACGCCGTACAAAGGTGATGAAATAGGCATATTTTTTATAACACCATGTGCGGCTAAAGCAACCTGCACAAAGTACCCTTTGGGGCTTAAGGAAAGTTGCATAGATGGCGTATTCTCTTTCAGAGATATGTATCTTAGAGTAATACCATACTTGAAAGATAACGAAAATAAGGAAGATATTTCAAAAGCCGGATTTGATGGAGTGTGTTGGGCAAACAGCGGAGGTGAAGTTGCGGCTCTTGATATGGAAAATTACATAGCTGTTGACGGAATACATAATGTTATACATGTTCTTGAAGAAATAGAAAACGATAAACTTACAGATGTTGAGTATATAGAAGCACTTGCATGTGTCGGTGGTTGTGTTGGAGGCCCTTTGACTGTTGAAAATAATTTTGTGGCTCAGACACGTATTAAGAAAATAGCAAAAACCGCATCAGACAAAAAAATTGCAGAGGTGAAACCTAATGAAGTAAACACCTTATGGGAAACCCCGGTTTTTGTAAGGAAACCCAGAATTCTTGATGAAGATATGAATGTGGCTATGACAAAACTTGCAAAAATTGATGAGATATACGCTAATCTCCCGGGGCTTGATTGTGGTTCGTGCGGTGCACCGAACTGTTTTGCTCTTGCCGAAGATATTGTAAAGGGATATTCAAAAGAAACAGATTGCATTGTTAAATTTAAAGAACGTATAGCAGAAATTGCAAATGAAATGTTGGGAGCCCGTGAGGAGGAGATAAGATGAATGTAAATGAAGTTATAGAAAAATTACGTTTGGAAAATGTATCATGTTCCGGGGATTTGGAAGCAAAGATTTCCGGGTGTTTTGCGGGAGATCTTCTGAGTCTTGCAATGTCATCTGTGGACAAGGGAAATATATGGGTTACCGTTCAGACAAATCTCAACATTCTTGCGATTGCATCGCTGACTGAAGCATCTTGCATTATTGTTGCCGCTTCAATGAATATTTCAGATACAGTCATCGAAAAAGCTAAGGAAGAGGATATTTGTCTGCTTCGTAGTGACAAGGGTGTTTATGAGCTTTGTAATTTAATTGGGAGCATCATATGAGAGTGCACTATGATTTTCACATACACTCATGTCTTTCACCCTGCGGAGATGAAGATATGACACCCAACAATATTGTTAATATGTCGATACTTAAGGGCCTTGATATAATTGCTGTAACAGATCATAATTGCATTGGCAACGTCAGGGCATGCCAAGAGGCGGCCAAGGGGACAAACCTTGTTGTTGTCGGTGGTATGGAGATTGAGACAAGTGAAGAAATACATATGGTTGTGTTGTTTGAAAATTGCGAAGCACTTCATGAACTTGAAAACATAGTATCTCATTCACTTCCTGCAATAAAAAACAAGCCTGATATTTTTGGGCAGCAAATACTTATGGATTCTGAGGATAATTTCAAGGGGTTTGATGACAGATTTCTCATAACTGCAACATCTCTTGATGTAATATCTTTATATAAATATGTATCCGCACTTGGAGGAGTGATTTTTCCTGCGCATATTGATAAAACATCATATAGTATAATATCGAGTCTTGGAGCGATTCCGCCTGAATTGAAGTTTTCGGCTGTCGAGATAAAAAAATCGTCAGAAGGAATAAAAATTCCGGATAATACAATTGTTATACACAACTCAGATGCACATTATCTCTGGGATATTTCTGAAAGAGAGAATTATATTGACATTAATTCGGATAATGTTATGGATGTTTTGGATATATTGCAACAAAAATAAGTCGTAAAATTGTGCACAAAGACGAAATTGTTATTTTTTTGTCAAATATATAGCGTTATTATTATTTATATGTTATAATAATTTGATTGATTTTTTAGTTTATAAATAATTAAATTATAATTTTTACAAGGAGGTTATCAAAATGGGTGAAATTAAGGCTCCGGCTTTTAAGGACACTGCAGAGCAGAGTGCAAAACTTCAGGAAGTCATCGCTAAGTATAAAGGTACACAAGGCGCTTTGATTCCTGTACTTCACGAAGCGCAGGGCATATATGGATATTTGCCCTATGAAGTTCAACAGAAGATTTCTGAGGGACTCGGAGTGACAATGGCTGAAATATATGGTGTTGTTACATTCTATACTCAATTCTCTATCTATCCCAAGGGTGAGTATAATATTGCTGTTTGTCTTGGTACAGCATGCTATGTTAAAGGTTCTGGGGATATCATTGAAAAAATTAAGGAACGTCTCGGATTGGAAGTTGGCAAATGCACAGACGACGGAAAATTCTCTCTTGATGCAACTCGTTGTATCGGTGCATGCGGACTTGCTCCCGTTCTTACAGTAAATGACGATGTGTACGGCAGAATTACTGTTGATGATGTTGATGATATTTTAAGTAAATATATGGACTAATATGCTATGGTAGAGATTTCACTACACATTCTGGACATAGTCCAGAATTCAATCAGAGCAAATGCAAATCTTATCGAGATTTCAATAAATGAAGATTTGGATTCAAATGTTATGGAAATTACCATTTCTGATAATGGTTGTGGAATGGATGAAGAATTTTTAAAAGATGTAACCAATCCTTTTCGTACCACGCGTACCACACGAAAGGTGGGGCTTGGTGTTCCGATGTTTAAAGGTGCTGCAGAACTAACCGGTGGCAACTTTGATATTTCATCAGAGATAGGCGTTGGAACAACAGTATTTGCTTCATTTGTTCATGACAGCATAGATCGTCAACCTCTTGGTGATATGGCGTTTACTATTGTTACACTTGTGAATTCATCACCTGAAATTGATTTTGTGTATACACACACATTCAATGGTGAATCTTTTGATTTTGACACAAGACAAATAAGAGAAACTTTGGGTAGTGAAGTTCCTTTATCTGAGCCACAGGTTCTTACTTGGATTGAAGAATATATTAATAACGAAACTGAAAATATTTATGGAGGGATACAGTAAATGAAAAGTTTAGCTGAACTCGAAAAAATCAGAAATCAAACGCTGGCTAAAATCAACTTAAGAAAAGATGATGAAGACAGCATCAGAGTGGTTGTCGGTATGGCTACTTGCGGTATCGCAGCAGGTGCAAGACCTGTTATGAAATCCATTATGGATGAAATTGAAAAAAGAAATATATCAAATTGTTATGTAACACAGACCGGTTGTATCGGTGTATGCCGTCTTGAACCTATCGTTGAGGTTTATCTTCCCGGTTCTGAAAAAATCACATATGTAAAAATGGACGCCGAAAAAGCAGTTAAGGTTGTTAACGAAACCATTGTAAACGGAAAAGTTATCGACGAATACACTATCGGTGCAGCCGAGAAAAACTAAGGAGGGGTACTGATGGAATTAGCAAGAGGTCACGTGCTTGCCTGCGGCGGTACAGGTTGTACTTCCTCAGGAAGCGTAAAAATTATGGATGAATTTAACAAGTGCCTTGCAGAAAAGGGACTCGCAGAAGAAATCAAAGTAGTTCAGACAGGTTGTTTTGGTCTTTGTGCTCTCGGTCCAATCGTTATTGTTTATCCTGAAGGCGCATTCTACAGCATGGTTAATCCTGATGATGTTTCTGAAATTGTTGAAGAACATCTCTTAAAAGGTCGTATTGTAAAAAGACTTCTTTATAAAGAAACAGTTGTTGATGATGATACAATAAAATCTCTTAATGAAGTTGATTTCTACAAAAAACAGCAGCGTGTAGCGCTTGCAAACTGTGGTGTAATAGATCCTGAAAGTATTGATGAATATATTGCTTTTGGCGGATATACCGCTCTTGGTAAGGTTCTAACACAGATGAAACCTCAGGAAGTAATTGATGAAATCAAAGCGTCCGGTCTCCGTGGTCGTGGTGGTGCAGGATTCCCCACAGGTCTTAAATGGCAGTTCACAGCAAATGCTGAAGGAGACAAAAAATATGTTGCATGTAATGCCGATGAGGGTGACCCCGGTGCATTCATGGATAGATCAATTCTCGAAGGTGATCCACATGCTCTTATTGAAGCAATGGCAATTGCTGCATATGCTGTAGGAGCTGATCAGGGTTATGTTTATATCAGAGCTGAATATCCTATAGCTGTTAACAGACTTAAGATCGCTATTGAACAGGCTAAAGAATATGGCCTTCTTGGTGAAAATATTTTTGATACAGGTTTCAGCTTTGATTTAGGTGTTCGTCTTGGTGCCGGTGCGTTTGTTTGTGGTGAAGAAACAGCACTTATGACATCAATCGAAGGTCACAGAGGTGAGCCTCGTCCAAGACCCCCGTTCCCTGCCGTAAAAGGTCTTTTTGGTAAACCCACACTTCTTAACAACGTAGAAACATATGCTAACATTACAGCAATCATTAATAAGGGTGCTGAATGGTTCAATACAATCGGAACAGAAAAAAGCAAAGGAACAAAAGTTTTTGCAGTTGGCGGTAAAATCAACAACACAGGTCTTGTTGAAATTCCCATGGGTACTACACTTCGTGAAGTTGTATACGATATCGGTGGTGGTATTCCCGGAGGCAAGAATTTTAAAGCTGCACAGACAGGTGGTCCTTCAGGCGGATGTATTCCTGCAGAACTTATTGATACACCTATTGACTATGATTCACTCATTTCAATAGGATCAATGATGGGTTCCGGTGGTCTTATCGTAATGGATGAAGACACATGTATGGTTGATATCGCTAAATTCTTCCTTGAATTTACCGTTGATGAATCATGTGGAAAATGTTCACCATGTCGTATCGGTACAAAGAGACTTCTTGAAATCCTCGATAAGATTACAAGCGGTAAAGGTACACTTGAAGATATTGACAAACTTGAAGGACTTTGTCACAGCGTTAAAGATTCAGCATTCTGCGGTCTCGGACAAACAGCGCCTAACCCCATACTCAGTACTCTTAAATACTTCAGAGATGAATATGTGGCTCACGTTGTTGATAAGAAATGTCCTGCAGGTGTATGTAAAGCGCTCCTTTCATATGTTATTGAAGCTGACAAATGTAAAGGTTGTAGCCTTTGTGCTAAAAAATGTCCTGTTGGTGCAATTGAAGGCGTTGTTAAAAACCCATTCACCATTGATCCTGCAAAATGTATTAAATGCGGTGTTTGTCAGGAAAACTGTAAATTCGGCGCAATAAGTAAAAAATAAGAAGGAGAGTAATTTAACAATGAATATGGTTAATATTAAAATCAATGATAAAGACTACAGTGTTCCCGCTTCTTATACAATACTTGACGCTGCCAGAGAAGCAGGAATTAAAATCCCCACACTTTGTTATCTCAAAGATATAAACGAAATTGGTGCTTGCAGAATGTGTCTTGTTGAAATTAAAGGAGCAAGAGCACTTCAGGCAGCTTGTGTATATCCCGTAAGTGAGGGCCTTGAAATTTATACTAATACTCCTAAAGTAAGAGGAGCAAGAAGAGATACACTTGAACTTATTCTTTCAAATCACGAAAAGAAATGTCTCACATGTATCAGAAGCAAAAATTGTGAACTTCAGGATCTTGCAGAGGAACTCGGTGTTGATGGTCTCAGATTTGAAGGTGAAAATATTCACTATGATCTTGACAACACATCAACTTCACTTGTTAGAGATAACAACAAGTGTGTGCTTTGCAGAAGATGTGTTTCTGCGTGTTCAAAACAGGCAATTTCAGTAATCACATGTGCTGAAAGAGGTTTCGCTACACATGTTACACCCACATATGAAAAAGAAATCAAAGATGTTGGTTGTATTTTCTGTGGTCAGTGTATTGTTTCATGTCCTGTTGGTGCACTTTATGAAAGAAACGATATTCCAAAAGTTATGAAAGCAATTGATAATCCTGAAAAACATGTTGTTGTTCAGACTGCACCTGCAGTAAGAGCAGCACTTGGAGAAGAATTTGGTCTTCCTATCGGAACACCTGTTACAGGAAAAATGGTTGCAGCATTAAAGAGACTCGGATTTGACAAAGTGTTTGACACAGATACAAGTGCCGATCTTACAATTATGGAAGAAGGAACAGAATTTATAGAAAGATTCACCAAAGGGGAAAATCTTCCTATAATCACATCATGTTCACCCGGTTGGGTTAAATTCTGTGAACACTACTATCCCGAATTCATAGGAAATCTTTCAACATGTAAATCACCCATGGAAATGTTTGGTGCAATAATTAAATCTTATTATGCTGACAAGAGTGGCATTAACAAAGATGATATATATTCAGTTGCTATTATGCCCTGTACTTCAAAGAAATTTGAAGCAAGCAGAGATGAACATTCCTCAAGCGGTGCTCAGGATATTGATTGTTCACTTACAACAAGAGAACTTGCAAGAATGATCAAGCAGGCAGGTATTGATTTTGCATCCCTTCCTGATGAAGAATTTGATACTCCATTTGGTGAAGCATCCGGTGCCGGTGTTATCTTTGGTACAACAGGTGGTGTTATGGAAGCTGCAATCAGAACAGTATATGAAGTTCTTGAAAAGAAACCTCTTGAAAACCTCAATATTGAACCTGTTCGTGGTCTTGAAGGTGTAAAAGAAGCAACACTTACAATTGCAGGCAAAGAAGTTAAAGTTGCAGTTGTTCACGGTACTGCAAATGCAAGAATCATTCTTGATAAGATTAAAAACGGTGAACACTATGACTTTATTGAAATCATGGCTTGTCCCGGTGGATGTATCAATGGTGGTGGACAACCTATAGTTGATTCTTGCACAAGAGCAACTGTAGATGTTAAAGCTCTCAGAGCATCAGCACTTTATTCTGAAGATGAAAGAGCAACCATCAGAAAATCTCATGAAAACCCTGCAATCCAGGAACTTTACAAAGAATTCCTCGGAGAACCATGTGGTCATAAATCACATGAACTTCTTCACACACATTATGTTGACAGATCGGACAAAAAATAATATAATATATGTATCAGAAGTGATACATTGATGCGGTAATAATCCCCTCAGATAAGAGCCTTGGAAATGATTAATATTTTTCAATCCTCATCTGCGGGGATTTTCGCTTGTGTAAATTATGGAGGTGCGCACGTGACTGAAAATAGTTTGCGATACAATAATATACTTAAAATTTTAATGTCATATGCGAGAATGATGATTCAAAGCGGTGCTGAAATTAACAGAGTTGAGGATACTATTTGTCGTATAGGCATGTCATATGGCATATCAAAAATAAGTGTTTTTGCAATAACAACAAGTCTTGTTATCACTATTGTTGATCTTGACGGACATTCATATACAAGGTCAAAACGAATAGTTTCATCTGCTACAACAGATTTTACAAAACTGGAACTTCTAAATAGCTTGAGCAGAGCAAAATGTAATAATGAAGTTGATGATGTTGAATTTGAAAATAAATTTTTAGAGATTAAAAATTCCACCGATAGAAAGATAAAATTTTACATAGGAAGTATGATTTCAGCAGGAGCATTTACATTGTTTTTTGGTGGAAATGGTTATGATGCATTTGTTGCTGTGCTGTTTTCATTACTTATATATTTTATTGATGATAAATTCAAAAAATATTGTCCCAATATTATGATGTTCAATTTTATTACTGCATTTATCGTTGGATTGGGAATATCTGTGGTGTCACGTTTTTTCGGGCTTAATGCTGATAAAATAGTTATAGGTGATATAATGCTTTTGATTCCCGGTGTTGCATTTACAAATTCTATGCGCAATCTTTTGGTGGGAGATACTCTTGCCGGAGTTATGCGTCTTGTGGAAACTGTTCTTTGGGCAGCAGCCCTTGCAGTAGGCTTTGTGCTTTCAATGATGATTGTGGGGGTGTGATATATGTCAAAAGATATTATACAGTTAATTGCGGCGCTTTTTGGTGCGATGGGATTTGCTATTGTCTTTAATGTTCGTCGACCTCTTGTGATATATGGCGCCCTTGGAGGATTCCTGAGCTGGGGATTGTTTCTGGTGATGGAGGATATATTTACCAATCCTTTTATTGCTTGTCTGATTTCATCGGCTTTCTCTGCTTTTTATGCTGAAGTTATGGCCCGGATAAAAAAGACACCTGCAAGTGTATATTTTATTCCATCTCTGATTCCTCATGTTCCGGGTGGTTCTTTGTTTTATTGCATGAGTGGTGCTGTTAAATCTGACTGGGCTTCGTTCAGAGATTACGGAATAACTACTTTGCAATATGCATTTGGGATTGCCTGCGGAATTAGTTTCGCTTGGACAATATGGTATATGGTCCAAAAGATTATTTCTGAAAAAACAAAAAATGCGTGAGGGTATTATGGTAAAAAGGATATTTTATACGTTAGCAACTGTTTTGTGGATGATAGTTATTTTTATGATGTCATCACAGACTGCTGAAATTTCAGGTGGACATAGTTCGGGAATAGCTCAAAAAATCATATGTTTTTTTATTAAAAACCCATCTTCTGACGTTGTTGATTTGTTAGAGATGATTATCAGGAAATTTTGCCATTTTTTTGAGTATGCCGTTTTGTATTTTTTCTGCTATAAAACTTTGACATCATATGGACTTAAAGGACGAAATATGATCTATGCCGTTTTAATACCGATTATATTTGCGGTATCTGATGAAATTCATCAGTATTTTGTTCCCGGAAGAGCATGCAGATTATTTGATGTGATGATAGATGCATCAGGAGTAATGTTTTCGTATCTTATGGTTCGTTTTTGTTTAAGAAAAAATTAGCTTTATATTTTTGTATAAAATCGGATAATTCACCAATACTTAAATTAGTATTTATTTAGAATTGGAGAATTGTTGTGTCAAAAATTATAATAAATTCATCAAGATCGCTTAATGGTGATGTTGAAATATCAGGATCAAAAAATTCAGCTTTGCCGGTTCTTGCAGCTTGTCTTCTTACAAATGGTATAAATATTTTAGAAAACATACCTGATATAAGTGATATAAAAGTAATGTGCCAAATAATGGAAATTCTTGGATGTGATGTAAAAAAAGACAATGATCGTCTTATAATAGATTCAAGAAATGCCAAACCCAATACCATTCCATATGAATTAACGGGCAGAATAAGAGCGTCGTTTCTTGTTGCCGGACCATTGCTTGCACGATTTGGGACAGCAAAAATTGCCCTTCCGGGAGGATGCACTATAGGCACAAGACCTGTAGATCTTCATCTTAAAGGGTTTATATCGTTAGGGTGTGAATATGGTATTAGTGATGGATATGTGGTTGTATCCGGAAAATATTTGAAAGGCAAGAATATCTATCTTGATTTTCCGTCTGTTGGAGCAACACAAAATATTATAATGGCATCTGTTCTTGCAAAAGGAACAACTGTTATAGAAAATTGTGCCTCTGAACCGGAGGTTTGTGATTTGATTGACTTTTTGAATAAATGCGGTGCTGAAATAAAAGGGGCAGGAACCGATAAGATTGTAATTGATGGTGTGGATAATCTTACCTCTGCCAATCACAGAATCATTCCTGACAGAATTGAAGCCGGAACATTTATGGCTGCAGCTGTTGCAACATTTGGAAATATAAAACTAAAAAATATAAATCCGTCTCATCTTTCATCGGTAACATCAAAACTAAATGAGATAGGCGCAAAAGTGTGCGAGTTTTCAAATGAAATTAGTGTTTGTTGTGATAAAATAACGAACCCGACAGATATCAAAACTTTGCCGTTTCCGGGTTTCCCCACAGATATGCAATCACAAGTTGCTGCACTTCTATGTAATGTTCATGGTACGTCTGTTATCACAGAAACTGTGTTTGAAAACAGATTTATGTATGTTCCTGAACTTATCCGCATGAACGCTGATATAAGGGTGGATGGAAGGGTTGCAGTAATTAATGGAAATTCCCGTCTTGTAGGTGCAGAAGTTAATGCAACTGACTTACGAGCCGGTGCTGCTCTTGTGATTGCCGGACTATCAGCCAAAGGAAGGACAATCGTTAATAATGCCGAGTATTTAGACAGAGGATATTGTAATTTTACAAAAAAACTTTCTTTTCTTTGTGCTGATGTATATATAGAAGAATAACATTTTGATTAATACTCATATATTATAATGGTGATATATATGAGTGAAAACAAAAAAATAAAAATAGTTATATTAATATTAGTGCTTGTATCACTATTAGCAACTATGTTTATAAAATGGATGGAGATATTTATATTTCCCAGAGGTGCAGAAGTTCTTCATTCATATGCTGAAACAAATATGTTTGAAATTCTAAACTCGACGATTTCGGAGGTTGTTGAAAAATATTCTATAAAATATGAAGATATTGTTGAGATTAAATATGACCAATTTGGTGTGATCAGTTCCATAAGCGTCAATTACAGTTTAGTAAATAGAATAAAATCAGAGATATCAATGATAATTTCTGAAAAACTTTCAAATCAGGATGAAATTCCTGTATATATTCCTCTTGGTGCTTTTTCGAGAAATATGTATCTTATAGGAAAGGGACCTAAAATCAAATTTATTCTTGTTCAGCGTGGCGTTGTGAACACAGATCTTGTTCATAGCTTTGAAAGTGCAGGAATAAACCAAACAATGCACACAATAGAGGTTTCAATCGATGCTGACGTTGCATTGATGATACCTTTTTACAATACACACACATATATGAAAACTACAGCAATTTTATCCCAAACTATTATTAACGGGCAATGCCCGGACGGGTATCTTAATTTATACAAAGGAGAAATGATGGGTGACGGACAATATTAACTATAATCACATTGTAGAGTATCTTACAAAAACACTTCCTGATACAAAAGGTTATCTTAAAGAGATGGAGGAATATGCACATGCAAATAATGTTCCCATTATCCAAAAAGAAGTGAGATGTTTTCTCGGAATGTTGATGAAATATAAAACGCCCGGAAACGTATTGGAACTCGGTACTGCAATAGGGTATTCATCATTGTTTTTTTCAGACTACATTCTTCCCGAGAGCAAAATTATAACATTTGAACGTGATGAAGAGTATTATGCCATTGCAATGGATAATATAAAAAAAGCAGGAAAAGAAAATGTAATAGAAATTGTTTTCGGAGATGCATATGAGAATGTTAAAAAAGTTACCGGAAAATATGATATGATTTTTATGGATGCTAATAAGTCTATGTATAAGTATTATTATGACACTTTATTTCCTCTTTTAAATGTTGGTGGAATAATAGTGTGTGATAATATTTTGTATAAGGGTATGATATCAAATGATGATCTTGCCCCAAGAAAGCAAAATACAATAATAACAAATATTAGAGATTTTCTTGATTTTCTTTCTCACAATCCCAAACTTGAAACATCAATCATACCGATTGGTGATGGAGTATCCGTATCGGTTAAACTTTCAGAATAGGAGATAATGCATATGAAAAATAAAGTTGAATTACTTGCACCTGCCGGAAGTCTTCAAAAGCTTAAATATGCTATAGAATATGGGGCAGATGCCGTGTATATAGGTGGAGAGGCTTTTTCCTTGCGTGTTGCGGCAAAAAACTTTTCTCTTGATGAAATAAAAGAAGGAATTGAGTTTGCTCACGAAAGAGGGAAAAAAGTATATATTACAGCAAATATCATTCCGCATAACGATGATTTAAAAGAATTTCCGGCTTTTGTAAGAGAAGTCGATTCGCTTGGTGCAGATGCAATTATTGTTTCTGATTTGGGGGCCTTTGCCATTGTAAAAGAAGTTGCTCCTGATTTGGAAATACATATAAGCACTCAGGCTAATAATACAAATTACATGAGCGCAAAAATGTGGTACGAGCTTGGAGCAAAAAGAGTTGTTTTGGCAAGAGATCTTTCTTTTGAGGAAATCAGAGAAATCAGAGAAAAAATTAGCGAAGATGAAGAACTTGAGTGTTTTGTTCATGGTGCAATGTGTGTATCATATAGCGGACGTTGCTTGCTTAGTAATTACCTGACTCACAGAGATGCCAATAAAGGTGCTTGTTCTCACCCTTGCAGATGGAAGTATTTTCTTATGGAAGAAAAAAGACCCGGTGAATATATGCCTGTTTTTGAAAATGACAGAGGAACATTTCTCTATAATTCCAAGGATCTTTGCATGGTGAAATATATTCCCGATTTGATAAATGCAGGAATAACCAGCTTTAAAATTGAAGGGAGAGTTAAAAATGAGCTGTATGTTGCAACCGTTGTAGGTGCATACAGAAGAGCGATTGATGCATATTATGCAGACCCTGAAAACTTTAAGGTTGATGATGAAATTTTAGAAGAACTTGAAAAGGTTAGTCATAGAGAATATACAACAGGATTTTATTATGGAAAGCCCGATGAAAACAATCAGCTTTATACAAGTAATACCTACATTCAGGACTATACAATTGTCGGTGTTGTGACAGACTATGACGAAAAAACAAAAATTGCAACAATAGAGCAAAGAAACAGATTTTTTAAAGGCGAAGAACTTGAAGTGATTTCTCCGAATCTCCCTTCTTTTGCGTTTTCGTCGAATTATATGAAAAATGAATCTGATGAAGATATTGAAGTTGCGCCACATCCACAGATGACAGTTAAATTAATGATAGAAAAAAAAGTTGTTCCATACAGTATTATCAGAAAAAAAGTTGTTGAATAGTTCATGGTTTTATGTATAATTATTTTCATATTGATAATAATATAATCGTAATCAGTCGGAAATTTTAATTAAGTTTTGATAATGTAAATCTGTATGATAGCATATTTTGAGATGAGTATGTTTGGTTTTAATTTAAAGTATACAGTAAAATCAAAACAAAAAGTTTACCAAGATTGATTATGTTCACAAGCGTCAAAAATGTGTTTTTGAACGCAGAAATGTGAAAATGAAAAAGACAGACTTCAAATGATATAAATCATGTGAAATCTGTCTTTTTTTCGTTAACTTTAATATTAACCCAAGTAGAAATCAATTATAAGCATCATACAAAAACCTGCAAGAAGCATATATGTTGAACTTCTTTCTCCACCGTGTGAATGAGTTTCGGGAATCATTTCATCGCTTATAACATAAAGCATTGTTCCTCCGGCAAAAGCAAGGGCGAAGGGGAGAAGTGCATTTGAAATACTTACGGCAAAATATCCTATGAATGTTCCTATGATTTCGATAATTCCTGTAAATGATGCGATCAATATGGTTCGCTTCTTGCTCATTCCTGCGGCAATCATAGGAGCTATTATTACCATGCCTTCGGGAATGTTCTGTAGTGCAATTCCTCCGGCGATTGTAAGTGCTTCTGCTGTGTTATCAGTTCCGAATCCGACTCCGGCGGCAATACCTTCCGGAAGATTATGTATTGCAATAGCCATAACAAAGAGAAGTATCTTATTTAACTTATCTGCATTATCAGGATGATTTTCTATGTCTGTTCCGGATAGTCTGTGAAGATGGGGAACAGCTTTATCCATAAGATTTAGTAAAAGAGCACCTGAAAATACGCCAATTATTGTGATGGATACAGGGTGTACTGTTCCAAGCTCAAGAGATGGCATAATAAGACCATATACAGCTGCACAAAGCATAACTCCTGCTGCAAAAGAAAGAACAAGATCACATAGCTTGTGTGACATATTTTTAAACATAAATCCTATGAGAGCCCCGATTATTGTCGCACCACCGACACCGAGAGCAGTTAATAATACTATTGTCATAATAATAACCTCGCATATAGAATATTTTGTCTTTATTTTATATCAAACATTCAAATAAATCAATACTAATTTTATATTCAAACAGATACAGTAAAAAGCCCGTAATCACTAATTATGATTACGGGCTTTGTTTTATGGGCAATACTAAGATTATTTTGTTCCGAATATTCTGTCTCCTGCATCTCCGAGACCCGGAACTATATAACATTTTTCATTGAGACCTTCGTCAACATTAGCACAGAATATTTCAACATCGGGATGAGCCTGATTTAAAGCCTCGATACCCTCCGGTGCTGCTATGAGGCACAGAAATTTAATCTGTTTTCCTCCGTAGGATTTTATTTGGGAGATAGCATCAATAGCGGAACCGCCTGTGGCAAGCATTGGATCTACGACAACAATAAGTCTTTTGTCAATATCAGGCGGAAGTTTGCAATAATATTCCTGTGGCTGCATGGTTTCTTCATCTCTGTACATTCCTATGTGTCCGACTTTTGCAGAAGGAACAAGTCTGAGCATTCCGCCGACCATTCCAAGTCCGGCACGCAGGATAGGAACTATAGCAAGTTTTTTCCCTTTTATCATTTTCTGAGTTGTTTTTTTCAGAGGAGTTTCTATTTCCACATCCTCTAAAGGTAAATCTCTCAATGATTCATAGCACATGAGCATTGTGATTTCCTCAACAAGTTCACGAAACTCTTTGTTTGTGGTGGATTTCTGACGCAGTATGGTAGTTTTATGCTGGATAAGTGGGTGATTAAATATTACAACGTTGTTCATAATATCCTCCTGTGTTGTTAATATATTATTCTTCGTCTTTTGCTTTTGAAAGAATAAGGTTTGTTATTATACCAAGAATAAGCGCACATGCAATTGATGTGATTGTAATTTTGCCAAATGTAAGAGTGAGACCGCCTATACCTGCAATGAGTATAACAGAAACTACAAAAAGGTTCTTGTTCAGGTTTAAGTTAACCTGCTGAACCATCTTGAGACCTGAAACAGCAATAAATCCATAAAGAGCCATGCACACTCCGCCCATTACACATGAAGGAATAGAGTTAACAAATGCAATAAAGGGAGAAATGAAAGCAATAACTATTGCAAGAATGGCTGCAGTTATAATTGTAAGAACAGAAGCATTTCTTGTGATTGCAACACAACCAACTGATTCACCATATGTGGTGTTGGGACAACCGCCAAATAATGCTCCGACAATTGAGCCTACACCATCACCAAGAAGTGTTCTGTGAAGACCGGGCTCTTTAAGAAGATCCTTTTCGATAATTGTGGAAATGTTTTTGTGGTCAGCAATATGCTCTGCAAAAACAACGAATGCAACGGGAATGTATGCAACAGCTATTGTACTTACATAGGAAGCGTTAATTTCACCAATTCCCTTGAAAGCCTGAACAAATGTGAATTCAGGAACTGAAATGAATGTGCTCAATGTAACACCGTTTTCAACAAGAGCAATAAATGGAGCAACATTTAAAACTTTGATTGCATCAATGTCTGTAGCATAACCGATAATTGTAAAAATTCCGGCTGTAGCATATCCACCGAGAATACCCATGATAAAGGGGATAAGTTTTAATGTTTTTTTGCCGTAGGATGAGCAAATAACAGTTACAAGAAGTGTAACGATACCGCAAAGTACGGTGATGAGGGGAGAAGTTGCAACACCTTCGATGCTTCCTTTTGTCATATCACCGATAGCATTACCTGCAAGAGAAAGACCAATAATTGCAACGGTAGGACCGATAACAACTGCAGGCATAAGTTTGTTAATCCAGCCAACACCAACAAATTTAACAATTATTGCAATGATAACGTAAACCAGACCTGCAAAAATTGCACCGATAATCAATCCTGCAAATCCGAGGGACATTGATACACCACCTGCAAATGCCGCAAGCATCGAACCGATGAAAGCAAATGACGAACCTAAAAATACAGGTGATTTCTTTTGAGTGAAAAGAACGTACACAAGTGTACCAAGACCTGCACCAAAAAGTGCTGCTGCAGAACTCATATTTGTTCCGCAACTTGAGTTGATGATAACCGGAACAACTAATGTTGCGGTCATAATTGCAAGTAACTGCTGAATTGCGTAGATGATAAGTTGTCCAAATTTTGGCTTATCATTTACATCGTAAACAAGTTTCATTATAGAAACATCCTCCTTTTCCGGATAACCGGTGTGTTATTTTATGACATAAAATGTCATTTTCTATCAATGTAAAATATACATTAAAACTCGCCGTTTGTCAATCCATATTATGTGCAATTTGCAAAAAATATCCGCATAACACATTCCAAAGTCAGTAGTTATGCGGATCTGTGATTTTTTATTTTTTTAATGTATTGTTGCAGTTTGTTTAACTTTCCAAAAAAGTAAGTTCATCTCTTTTCCACTTACCGGAAAAGTATATAACAAGTCCGAATATTGCCTCTGTAATCCACGAAAGAACAATTGCTATGTATATTCCATACATTTCAAACATTGCGTAGAGAATATAACTGTATATAAATCGGCTGACAGAATAAACCACAGTAGAAACAACAAGAATTTTCCCTGAACCGACACTCCTGAATATGGCATGTAAAAGATTGTTTATAACATTAAAAATAACAAAAGGCATACAGTATTTCATAAACACTGATGAATAGTGTATGCTATTTGTTTCGTCAAGGAAAATGTCCGAGATAAAATCTGCACCAAAAATCGTAAATAGCAAAAAGGGGAGAAGAAAAAGTGGCGTCTGAATAAGACTTGTTTTTATTCCTTCTCTGATTAATGAGTATTTTTTTGCACCCATGCACTGTGCAATGAAATTGCCTACAGTTTTGTTTGAATTCTGGTATACGGCAGCATTCAGATCGTAGAGTCTCATGCCGATAGTGTAGCCTGCAATGGCCGCGGCTCCGCATTGGTTGGTAAGAGGAGATACGAAAGCCGTGCACATATACATAACAGATTGCTGTAGCATGGTTGGAAAAGAATAATTCCAGGAATCTGAAAGTTCTTCTTTTGAAAAATACAGACCTTTAACATCAATTTTTTCTTTCTTAAATGTTCTTAAAAAAATCAGAAGATAAAACAAAGAAACAACAAATGCTGAAAGTGCAGTTGCATATGCAGTACCCTCTGCCTTCATTCCGCAGTATCTGATAAAAACGTAGTTTCCGAATATATTCAGAAGATTTGATATTATAGATGCAATAAAAGGGAAAACCGATTTCCCCATTGCATTTGCTATGGGAAGATAGCACCAGTTTAAATGAAGAAAAACAAGACCTGACATATAAATTTTAAAATATGCATATGCAGCATCCCACAACTGTTTTTCGATGTTAAGGAAAGAAAAAATTGCAGAGTGAAAAATAATACATAAAACAGATATTAAAATAACAATAAGAGAACTTATGAGAAGATTAACTTTTATAACATTAATCATTCTTCTGTAGTCTTTTTTACCGAAAAGCATAGCAACATATACAGATAATCCTCCGCCGTATCCCCAAAACACAGACGAAATCATCGATATAAAAGGTGCTGTACTTCCTATTGCCGAAATTGCATCATCACCAATTAATTTTCCAGCCATTATTGTATTTATTATATTGTATGCTTGAGAAAAGATGGCTGTCAGAACAAGCGGTAGTGCAAACATAAGGAAATTATTTCTGATATTACCCTCATATAATTTTTTCATACAATCACCTTTTTATATTGATTTTTTGTCATATTTCGTATATTATTATATCAAATAATCGATAATAATCAACAATGGCGATAATATTTCAAAATAATCAACAATAATCAAAAGGTGGTGTTTTATTTTGTATCAATCAGAAAGACTTGAGGAAATACTTAAAATACTAAACAGATATCACTATGTAACAGTAGACTATCTTGTTGAAAAAATACGCTATTCACCGGCAAGCATACGCCGTGACCTGACACTTTTGGAAAAACAGGGACTTGTAAAACGCAGTTATGGTGGTGTTGAAATAAAAAAAGATTCATACACTCCCTTTAGATTCAGACAACACAGTATGAAAACAGAAAAAAACAGTATGGCAGAAAAGGCAGCAGAACTTGTTAGTGATAATGATACAGTTTTTATAGATGGTTCTTCAAGCGCTCAGTACATGGGTCATTATCTGCTTAATAAGAAAAATATAACGGTTGTAACAAACAACATGGTTCTTGCATCATATTTGAGTGAAAATGGTGTAAGGGTATATTGTGCAGGTGGATATGTTCAGGAATCTCCCGGAATTCTCGCAGGTGAGATTACAAATAGGACATTTTCATCTTTTCATGCAGATGTAATGTTTTTTTCAGCCGCAGCATTTGACGACGGACAAATTTATACTTCAAGTGAGGCTTTTCTCCAACATCATACAATTATGATGCAAAATTCTGATAAAATTGTATTTTTGTGCGGAAGCGATAAAATTGGGACTGCAAAAAATATAAAGGTATGCAGTCTGGGAGAAATAGATTATTTTATAAGTGATGGGATTTTACCTGACATAATAACATCACAATATAAAAACACTGCATTTATCAGCACAAGATAGAGTCTGATTGCGAAAAACAATGAAATATATTATCTGTATAGTTTGACAAACATGGTTTACTATGTTAAAATTTGTGTGGCTGGTCGGAAGGAGATGCTTTATGAATCTTGGCAAAAAAATATTGAATATTTCATATTCAAAACTTGTTGATTTACCATATGCATTCAATACCGTAGAACTTTATGAAGCTGCATGTAAATCGGGTTTTGATGCGATAAAAGGTGATGTAACTCCGTCTTCTGACGGCAAGCTTGTAATGTGTCATGATCCGTTTTTTCATGTTGACGAAAATGGATATGTTCTTGAACCGGGCAAAAAAAGTGATAAAATAATTATGATAAATGAGCTGACGGTTTGTGAATGTAAATCCTTGGAATATGCTCATGATGATTCATACAAACATCTTGGTTATCGTCCTCGTGTTGCCACGGTAGATGACCTGGTAAGAGTTTGCAAAGAAAATGATAGAATTTCATACATAACGATTCGAGATAAAAATATTCAGAATTGTGTTGATGAAGTGTATACTATTCTTGAAAAATATAATATGCAAAATAAGGCAATAATTAATTCATTTACGTTAGACACTTTGAAAACTATGAGAGCAAAAGATTCCGATATAACTCTTTCATATGTTCAAAAACTTAATACTGTTTTGGAAAAACATATTATTGATGAAGCATTTTCCCTTGGAAACTGTGTTGTATGTGTTTTTTGGTTTAAAGCTGCTCAACAATCTGAGGATTTATATAAAAAATCTGAAGAGGCTATTAACTATGCGAAAGAAAAAGGCGTGATATTGCATATGGCAGCCATTGAAGATAAAGAGTATTATAAATGGGGCATCTCTCATGGTTTTAAGGGGTTTCAATGTTCATTATCTGACGCATATAAAATTTAGTGAAAGGTAAAATATATACCGATGAAAACAATATTCATAGTAAACCCTTGCGCCGGGCAGGGAAAGGATATTTCAAAATTACTTTCTGAAATTAGCAGAGTATCCGAACAATCAAAGTTGGATGTTGAGTATTATGTAACTAAATCTATCGGAGATGCTACTACATATGTTAAGAACTACTGTGAAAATAATGGTGCAGCACGATTTATCGCGTGTGGTGGTGATGGCACGCTTAATGAAGTTGTAAATGGTGCAATTGGGTATGAAGGCACCGAAGTTGGTGTTTACCCTCTGGGCACAGGCAATGATTTTCGCAGAAATTTTCCGACGGAATGTGATTTTTTTGATATTCATATGCAAATACACGGTGCAACCCAAAAATGTGATGTGATAAGATATGTAACCGAAATTGATGATAAAAAGATTACCGGTTACTGTATTAATATGTTTAATATTGGATTTGATGCAAATGTAGCTGATATGACATCTGAAATTAAAAAGAAACCATTCATTTCAGGTTCTCTTGCATATTTTCTTTCAATTCTCATCAATCTTATAAAAAAGAGAGGTGCGAATCTTAAAATCAAAGTTGACGATAGGGAAATACATACAGGTAGGCTTCTTCTTACTTCCATTGCAAACGGTTGCTATTGCGGTGGAGGTATAAAAAGTAATCCTCTTGCAAGTGTTACTGATGGCCTTTTAAATATAAACATTATAAGAAATATATCAAGAATAAGATTTTTGACCCTTTTGCCCGGATATATGAAAGGGACATTTTTATCATTAAAAAACGTGGACAGATATATTACATCAATAAAATGTAAATCTATTACTATATGTCCTGCATCAGATATGATGAGATTGTGTATTGACGGGGAGATGACAGATGCTAAAAAAACTGTATTTGAAATTGTTCCCAAAGCAGTTAACTTTGTTATTCCGTTAATAAAGGATACGAAAAATATAAACAACAAAAAGATAATAATGAAGTGAAATAAATATAAAACGAAGGAGGATAATATCAATGAGCAAGGTTAAAAAAACGGTTATAAGTTCAATGTTTCTTGCGTTAGGTTTTGTTTTGCCTTTTCTTACGGGTCAAATTCAACAATTTGGTAATATGCTTCTTCCAATGCACATACCGGTATTTCTTTGTAGTTTTATTTGCGGATGGAAATATGCATCGGTAATTGGTATAATACTTCCTGTGCTTCGTTCAGCAGTATTTACAATGCCGGTGATGTATCCGAATGCTGTTTCAATGTCTTTGGAACTTTTTGCGTATGGTTTTTTTGCAGATTTTATAAACAAGCATATGAAACAAAATACTCTAAAATCACTTTATTTTTCACTTGTATGTGCTATGCTTATCGGAAGGATGGTATGGGGATTATCTCAGGTTTTTCTTCTTGGTTTAAGGGGTAATCTTTTTGGTATCACAGCTTTTGTATCAGGAGCATTTCTTAATGCAATCCCCGGCATCGTTATTCAACTTGCTTTCATACCTGCCATTGTTGTATCTGTAGAAAAAACGAAACTTTTTAAAAGAGATGAAATTTAATGTACGATAATAAATTTGATATATTATTTAATGCAATAGAAACATATCTTTCCGAAAATGAATTTATAATTATCGGAATAGATGGCAAATGTGGTGGCGGAAAGACCTATCTTTCGGAAAAGATACAAAATGAGCTTGGATGTAATGTTGTTCATGTTGACGATTTTTTTCTGCCGTTTGAATTGAGAAGTGAAAAAAGGATGGCAGAAATCGGAGGGAATATCCAATCGGAAAGACTTTTGCATGAGATTTTAAAACCTCTTGTAAAAAAAGAGAGGATATCATACAAACCATATAATTGTAAAACCGGTGATTTTGCTGATGAAATCTCTTTTCAACCCGAAAAAATAACGGTGATTGAAGGAACGTATTCATGTATGGATAGTTTAATACCATATTACAATTTGAAAATTTTTGTCAATGTATCAGAAGAAATAAGAATGGACAGGTTAAGAAAACGATGTAACACCGAAGAATACGAAAGATTCAGGAAGATATGGATACCGAGAGAAGAATTGTATTTTGATAAATGCAGAGTTATGAATAAATGCGATTATATAATTGATACATCGGATTTTGGTAGGGGGGATTAGTGAAATATGAAAGTTACAATTGCTATAGATTCATTTAAAGGAAGTCTTTCAAGCGTTGAAGCAGCAAAAGCTGTAAGTGAAGGAATTTCTTGTGTATTTGATGATGCTGATATACACATACATCCAATAGCTGACGGAGGAGAAGGAACTGTTGATGCTATAGTTTCAGCTCTTGGCGGAGAAATAAAGTCCGTAGTGGTTTCGGGACCTCTTGGTGAACGTGTTAATGCAAGTTATGGCATCGTAGATGTGAGTAAAACGGCAATTATAGAAATGTCATCTGCAGCAGGAATTACACTTGTAGACGAATCCAAAAGAAATCCAATGAACACAACAACATACGGAGTTGGAGAAATGATAAAAGATGCAATCGAATCCGGTTGCCGTAATTTTGTTGTTGGAATCGGTGGTAGTGCAACAAATGATGGCGGAATAGGAATGTTGCAGGCGCTTGGATTTGAATTCCTTGATTTGGAGGGGAATCAAATTTCTCTTGGGGCAAAAGGACTTGAAAAATTAAACGTAATTAAAACAGATAAAGCATTGAAGGAACTTTCAGAGTGCAAATTTTCGATTGCATGTGATGTGAAAAATCCTCTTTGCGGAGATTTGGGATGCAGTAGAATTTTTGCTCCGCAAAAAGGCGCCGATGAACAGATGATAGAAAAAATGGACAAGTGGCTTGATAAATATGCTGATTTATCCAAGAATATATTACCGCAATCCGATAAGAATGCTCCCGGAACAGGTGCAGCAGGAGGACTTGGATTTGCTTTCATGTCGTTTCTTGGCGGGAAACTTGTGTCGGGAATAGAACTTGTGATGAAAGAGTCAAATCTTGAAAAATATATTAAGGATTCAGATATTGTTGTAACGGGAGAGGGAAGATTGGACGGTCAGTCACATATGGGTAAAGCGCCTACCGGAGTTGCTTCTCTTGCAAAGAAGTATAATAAACCTGTTATTGGGTTTTCCGGAAGTGTTACTAAAGATGCTGTTGTGTGCAATGATTATGGGATTGATGCGTTTTTCCCGGTTTTAAGAAACCCGTGCACTTTGGCAGAAGCGATGAACAAAGATAATGCATATAACAATCTAAAAGATACATCTTGTCAGGTGTTCAGACTTATAAAAACTTTAAAATAAATACAATAGGAGAAAGACATGAATTATAATTATCACACACATACATGCAGGTGTCATCATGCAACAGGAACAGTTGAAGAGTATATCTTAATGGCGATTGATAATGGAATTACCTATATGGGATTTTCGGATCATTTTCCGTATATATGTACAGATGGGAGTGAGTCTATAGATCGTGTAAGAGTATCTGAGGTTTATGATTATGTGTCAGAAATTGATGGATTAAGGAAGAAATATGCAGACAAGATAGATATTAAAATTGGATTTGAGATGGAATATTATCCGCTTCATTTTAAAAAGATGTTGAAAGATGCACAAAATTATGGCGCTGAATATCTGATACTTGGTGAGCACTATATTGATGAAGAAAGTCCGGATGGAATTCATACCTTCATTGAAACTGATGATAAAAATTTTTTGAGTTCCTATGCAAATTGTGTTATTTCTGCAATTAAAAGCGGATTTTTTACATATGTTGCCCATCCGGACGGAATAGGATTTGTTGGTGATGATAGTATTTTCGAAAAGTATGCAAGGAAAATCTGCAGAGCGTCAAAAGAGTATAATATTCCTCTTGAGTTAAATTTCCTTGGTATAAGAGATAACAGACATTATCCAAATTTGAAATTCTGGAAAATTGCAGGAGAAGAAAAATGCCCTGTTACTTTTGGATTTGATGCACATAGTGTTAAAAGTGCATATAACGGAAAATCAATTCCGAGAGCAACAGAAATTGTTGAAACATATGGATTGAATTATATCGGGAAACCTGATATAATTTTGATACAAGAAAAAATAATTTGAGGTGGTTAAAATGAGATATAAGGCAGGGAAAACGGAAGTTGTAAATCCGGGAATTGAATCAAAAGAATGGGAGAAAGCACCGGAGGGAAAAATTACACATCAAAGATGGAAAGAGTTTTATCAGCCCATAAACACGACTTTTAAAGTATTAAGAGGCCCTGAAGGAATTAGTGTGCTTATGCATACAGATGAGAAAAATCTTCTTTGTGAAAGAGCTGAAGAAAATTCTGATGTATGTTGCGACAGCTGTATGGAATTTTTCTTTAAGCCAAACCCTTGGGATCCCAGATATATTAATTTTGAACTGAATCCAAATGGTGTTATGAATTCAAGTGTCGGAAACGGAAGACATGGGCGTATATATAATACTGAAGATAGAAGCATCTTTTCCATAGAATCAGATGCAAAAGATGGAGACTGGACACTTAAGTTTTACATACCCGATGCATTTCTTATTGAAAAGGTTGGAAAAATAGCCTCTGTTTGCAAGGGTAATTTCTATAAATGCGGTGAAGATACTGATCATTCACACTTTATAACATGGTGTGAAGTAGAGGTTGATAAGCCGGATTATCATATTCCCGATTTTTTTGGGTTTATTGAACTTTAAATGATATTGAGGGAGTAGTATGATATTTGGAGGATTTCAAAAACTTACCCTTCTTGATTATCCCGGCAAGGTGGCATGTACTCTTTTTACGATAGGGTGTAACTTTGCTTGTCCGTTCTGCCACAACTCTTTTCTTGTTGATGGGCGTGGATATCAGCAATTTGGCGAAGATTATGTGTTATCATACTTGAAAAAAAGGCAAGGGATATTAGAAGGAGTATGTATAAGCGGAGGAGAACCGCTTTTGCATAGTGACATTGAAAGCTTTATTGTGAAAATAAAAGAGCTTGGATATATGGTTAAACTCGACACCAACGGAAGTTTCCCGGGGAAATTAAAGGAATTTGTAAAAAAAGAACTTGTTGACTATGTTGCAATGGATGTGAAAAACAGGTTGGAAAAATATCCTGAAACCACAGGCGTTGAGAATGTAGATGTTGATTTAGTGAAGGAAAGTATAAAATTTCTTTCGGAAGATCATGTAGATTATGAATTCAGAACTACAGTTTCAAAAGGGCTTCATACGGTTGATGATATTAAGATTCTTTCTGAAGAAATAAAAGGTGCCAAAAGATATTTTATTCAGAATTTTGTTGATTCAGGGAATATTTTGAAATCCGGACTTGCGCCTGTTGACGATAACGTTCTTATGGATATGAAAAAAGCAGCAAAAAAATATATAGACTGCACCTTTATTCGTGGAACTGATTTGTAAATCGACTATGTATAGTAATTAGTATTTCCAAATAGTTGTGCAAGCGGAGGTATAAAATGATTTGAAAAAATTATTTTATACCTCCGCTTTTCAAAAAGGATTTTGCATTTTTTGTAATGTATAATTATATTTTTTGTAATTTACTTTTTAAAAAATATAATATAATATTATATTGAGTTATGATGTGAAATAAAAATTTTTACAAATGGAGGTTTTTATGAAACAGTCAGTTAATTTTGCACTTATAGGATGTGGAAGAATTTCCGTAAATCATCTTGATGCGATAAAAAATGCTCCTCATGCAAATCTTGTTGCAGTTTGTGATATCGTAACTGAGAGGGCTGAAACAATAGCAAAAGAATATGGTTGTAGTTTTTATTCAGATTATATAACAATGCTCGAATCCGAAAACATTGATGTTTGTTGCATATTGACTCCAAGCGGTTACCATGCACAGATAGGCTGTGAAGTTGCCAAAAGAGGGGTCAATGTCTTGTGCGAAAAGCCCATTGATGTTACGAGAGAAAAAGCAGATATGCTGATAAAATGTTGTAAAGATAACAATGTTAAACTTGGTTGTATTTTTCAAAGACGTACATATGATGCTGCAATAAAAACAAAAGAAGCAGTTGAAAAAGGATATCTTGGGAAAGTTACTCTTTCAGATGCATATCTCAAATACTACAGAGACGAAGAATATTATGCCAGCGGGGACTGGAGAGGAACTTTGGAACTTGATGGCGGAGCACTTATGAATCAGTCAATTCACGGCATAGATATGATTGACTGGATAATGGGTGGTATCGACTCTGTTGATGCCGATTGTCGTACATATGCATGGGATATTGAAGCGGAAGACACCGCGGTAATCAGAGTTAAATATAAAAATGGTGCTATGGGTGTTATTGAAGGAACCACAACTGCGTATTCAGGTCTTGAAACAATATTTGCTGTTCACGGAACTGAGGGTAGCATCATATTTGGCGATAAAGGGTTTTATATGTGGGATCTTAAGGATAAATCAATACCTGTTCCTGAGATTACAAACTCAATGGGTGGTGTTAACTGCCAATATAACGAAACAAATTTTGGCCATACATATCTTGTTGAGGATATGGCAATGGCGGTTATTGAAGACAGGCCACCGATGATTAGTGGTGAGGAAGCCCGCAAAGCGGTAGATATTATTCTTGCATCATGCAAGTCATCTGATGAAAAGAGAGAATTGAAAGTGGAATATTAATATAAGAAAGGTGATAACTATGAAAAAGTTAAATGTTGCAATTGTAGGGCAGGGCAGAAGTGGAAGAGATATCCACGGTAAATATTTTAAAAGCGAAGACAATAAGTGTTTTAATGTTGTTGCTGTAGTTGACGAACTGGAGCACAGAAGAGTACGTGCACAGGAAGAATATGGATGTGACGTATATGAGGATATATCCGGGCTCTATGGAAGAGATGATATTGATCTTGTTGTCAACTCCACATTTTCACATCTTCATGCAAAAGTTGCCATTGAACTTCTCAACTACGGATTCAATGTTATTTCTGAAAAGCCATTCGCTAAAACTTATGAAGATGGATGTGCAATGATTGACGCCGCAAAGAAAAATGGGGTAATGCTCAATATTTTCCAACAGTCACGTTTTGCACCTTATTACACAAAAATCAAAGAAATCATAGCAAGCGGAAAACTTGGCGACATAAAACAGATTTCCATCAATTTCTCTAAGTTTGCAAGACGTTGGGACTGGCAGACTCTTCAAAGTTTTTCAGGCGGCGAAGTGAGAAACACCGGACCTCATCCTCTTGACCAGGCTCTTGATCTTATGAATTTTCCAAGTGATATAAATGTTTTTTCAAAACTTGATAGAGCAACAACTTTCGGTAATGCAGAAGACTATGCCAAAATTGTCCTGACAGCACCGGGAGCACCTTTGGTTGACATTGAAATCACAGCATGCAACAGCTACGTTCCTGCTATGTATATGATTCAGGGGTCAAAAGGTTCTTTGAAAGGCAATGTTTCTCATATAGATATAAAATATTATAATCCCGAAAATGAACCTGTAAGAGAAGTTTTAGCAGCATCAATGGAAGATGAAAACAGATTCCCGGCGTACTGCACAGAAACACTTACATTCACCGAAGAAGCATTCGACCTTGAGGGTGATGCATTCAACGTTGGCACGGCTCTTTACTACAAGATGATTTACGACTATCTTACAGAAGGCAAAGAAATGGAAATTAAACCTGAAGAACAGCTTCTTTTACAACTTAAAGTTATTGATCTTATTCACGCTCAAAACCCACTCAGACCATAATATTTATCTGGATAATATGTTTTTGCATAAAACTGATTAACCAAATATATCGAAAAATCACTCCAAAACACAGCAAATTTTTATATAGGATTTTGCTGTGTTTTGTCGTATTTTCACCCAAATGCCCATCATATCTGCATTTGAGAGATATAACAATATTTAGAAAACAAAAATACCCAAAACACAATATATTGTGTTTTGGGTATTGACAATAAAGCGTAGGCATGATACAATGATAATGCTTTGGTATAATTTGTTAGGAGGATTATTATGTATAATGTTGTAAAAAGAGATGGAAAACTGACATCTTTTGATATTACCAAAATCAGTACAGCTATCAGACAGGCATTTGATGCATGTTCGAGACAATATAACGATGACATTATAGATTTTCTTGCATTGAAAGTTACTGCAGAATTTGAACCTCAGATTGAGGATATGAAAATTGGTGTGGAACACATTCAGGATAGCGTTGAATCTGTTCTTATTAAAGCCGGATATAGCGATGTTGCAAAAGCATATATCGTATATCGTCGTCAAAGAGAAAAAATCCGTAATATTGGTGCAACAATGGTTGACTATAAGGCCATTGTTGATAATTACCTTGATATTAACGACTGGCGTGTAAAAGAAAATTCTACTGTTACATATTCAGTTGGAGGTCTCATTTTGAGCAACTCCGGTGCAATTACTGCAAACTATTGGCTTTCTGAAATTTACGACGATGAAATAGGCAATGCACACAGAAATGCAGATATTCACATTCATGACCTTTCGATGCTCACAGGATACTGTGCAGGCTGGTCATTGAAACAACTTATTCAGGAAGGTCTTGGTGGTGTACCCGGAAAAATCACATCATCACCTGCAAGTCATCTTGCAACACTCTGTAATCAGATGGTAAACTTCCTTGGTATTATGCAGAATGAATGGGCAGGTGCACAGGCTTTCTCATCTTTCGACACATATCTTGCTCCTTTTGTTAAGGTGGACAACCTTAGCTATGATCAGGTAAAAAAATGTATTGAATCTTTCATATATGGTGTAAATACACCAAGTAGATGGGGTACACAAGCACCATTCTCAAATATTACACTTGACTGGGTAGTTCCAAATGACCTTGCAGAACTCAATTGTATTGTTGGCGGCAAGGAAATGGATTTCAAATATAAAGACTGTCAGAGAGAAATGGATCTTATTAATAAAGCATTCATTCAAATTATGATTGATGGTGATGCCAATGGTAGAGGATTCCAGTATCCTATCCCCACATATTCAATCACAAGAGACTTTGATTGGTCCGAAACCGAAAACAACAAACTTCTTTTTGAAATGACTTCCAAATACGGAACTCCGTATTTCTCAAACTATATTAACAGCGATATGGAACCCAGCGATGTAAGAAGTATGTGTTGCAGACTTCGTCTTGACTTAAGAGAACTCCGCAAAAAATCAGGTGGTCTCTTTGGTAGTGGTGAGTCAACCGGTTCTGTTGGCGTTGTTACCATCAATATGCCAAGAATTGCATATCTTGCAAAGGATAAAGGAGATTTCTTTGCTCGTCTTGATAAAATGATGGACATTTCTGCACGTTCTCTCAAAGTTAAGAGGACTGTAATCAGTAAACTTCTTGATGTTGGTCTTTATCCTTACACAAAAAGATATCTCGGAAGTTTTGATAATCACTTCTCAACAATTGGTCTTGTTGGCATGAACGAAGTAGGTCTTAATGCAAAATGGCTTAAAGCTGATCTTACGAATAAAGATACTCAGGAATTTACCAAAGAAGTTCTCAATCATATGCGTGAACGTCTCTCTGACTATCAGATGGAATATGGTGATTTGTATAACCTTGAAGCAACACCTGCTGAATCCACAGCATTCCGTCTTGCAAAACATGATCTTAAGCATTATCCTGATATTATCACCGCAGGTGAAGATGACGGCACACCATACTATACAAACAGTTCACATCTTCCTGTTGGCTATACAGAAGATATTTTCACTGCCCTTGATATTCAGGATGAACTTCAGACTCTCTATACATCAGGAACAGTTTTCCATGCTTTTCTTGGAGAAAAACTTCCTGACTGGAAATCAGCAGCAACTCTTGTACGTAAAATTGCTGAAAACTATAGTCTGCCATATTACACACTTTCACCCACATATTCAGTATGCAAAAAACATGGATATATCCCCGGTGAACAGTATACTTGTCCTGAATGTGGTGAAACAACAGAGGTATATAGCCGTATTACAGGTTATTATCGTCCTGTACAAAATTGGAATGATGGTAAAGCCCAGGAATATAAAGAACGTAAAGTGTATGATATTGAGAACTCTAAACTCACTCGTACATTAAAAGAAGCAGGAAAAGAAGTTGCGAGTGCACCTGCTGCCGATAGCGCAGAAGACGGAACATATCTTTTTACAACAGCAACTTGTCCGAATTGTAAAATAGCATGCTCAATTCTTGATAAAAACGGAATTGCCTATAACAAACTTCTTGCGGACGAAAACAGAGAGTTGGCAGTTAAATTTGAAATAAAGCAAGCTCCGACACTTGTTATTGTAAAAGATGGTAATATCAGCAAATTTGCCGGTGTTTCTGACATAAAAAAAGCTTTGAAAGTGTGATATAATGAAAGTATATGACATAATCATAATTGGCGGAGGACCTGCCGGACTTACTGCTGCTGTTTATGCAGGCAGAGCGAATAAAAGTGTTCTTGTACTTGAAAAAGGGACTTTTGGTGGACAGATAACATCATCACCAAAGGTTGAAAATATTCCCGGATTTCAGAGTGTTACCGGAAATGAATTTGCTGAAAAACTTATAGAACAGGCCATGTCTCTTGATGCTGAAATAGAATGCTGTGAGGCTGAAGAAATTGTAAAAGGCAATCCCCATAAGATAATCACTGATGAGGGAGAATATTATGCTAAAGCCATAATTATTGCAACAGGAACAAAACATAGACTGCTTGGGCTTGATAGAGAAGAAGAGTTCATCGGAAACGGAATATCTTTTTGTGCTGTTTGTGATGGTGCCTTCTATCAGGACAAAACAGTTGCCGTAATCGGTGGAGGAAACTCTGCTTTACAAGAGGCAATTCTTCTTTCTGAAACATGCAAAAAAGTGTATATAATTCAGAATCTTGATTTTCTCACAGGTGAGCAAAAACTTCAGGATGTGATTTTAACCAAAGATAATATTGAAGTAATTCTTGGGACAATTGTAAAAGAGTTTAAGGGTGAATCCGAACTTGATGCCATAACTGTTTCAAATGCTTCAGGGACCTATGATATTTCAGTTGATGGCATATTTATCGCAATCGGACTAATTCCGCAAAATGAGAATTTTTCTGATGTTATCAATCTTGATGAAAGAGGATATGCGGATTCCGATGAATCGTGTCTTACAAATGCCGAAGGAATATTTGTGGCAGGGGACTGCAGAAAGAAGAATATCCGACAGGTTGCAACCGCTGTATCAGATGGTGCAGTAGCCGCACTTGCTGCTTGCAGTTTTATCGGATAAATACATTATAGCCTATAAAAATAGAATATAGAATTGACAAAAAAGGAACTTTGAAATTTGTTATCAAGGTTCCTTTTGCTATACATAGTGTAATATCGGTTACCAAATGAACAATTTATTCATATAATATCACATTATATTCAGACGGAGTGATAAGTATGAAGAACTTCACTATTAGTGATTATACACTAATAAAAATAGATTTGAAAAGATATGATGAAATAATAGATTATGGTGTGAAAATGGTAGGAGCACCCCTTGAGTGGGATGAGACTATGGGCGAGGGGATAAAGGTTGGCATTATAGATACCGGAGTATGTCTGTCTCATCCTGATTTATATCATAGAATTACAGATGGTGTAAATTTCACAACAGAAGACAAAGGATCTTTTGAAGATTATAATGGTCACGGCACCCACGTTGCCGGGATCGTAGCGGCGGAGAGAAATGGTATAGGGGTTGTGGGTGTTGCACCTAAATCTGATTTGTATATTGCCAAAGCATTTGATAAGACCGGAAAAACAGACTATAACGCAATTGAAAAAAGTATATTATGGCTTATTGACAGAAAAGTTGATGTTATAAATATGTCTTTTTCATCACCAAACACATTTCCAAGATACAGCAAACTCATACACATGGCAAATCAAAAAGGAATTACATTGATATGTGCAGCCGGTAATGATGGTGCTAATGGGAAAAATACAATAGGATATCCCGCAAAATTTAATGAGACTATTGCTGTGTCCGCTATTGATATTAACAAACATGTGGCAGAATTTTCTTCCACAGGTACAGCAGCCGAAATATCTGCGGCAGGAATAAATATATATTCCACTTTTCTTGACAATGGATATGCAATTTTGAGCGGAACATCTATGGCAACACCAATAATTACCGGTGCTGTGGCAATTTTACAGGCAAAAGGTATGATGAGATATCATAGAAAACTCACACCTGATGAAATCAGATTGCTGTTGAATATATACACCGAAGACCTTAGTGGGTTGGGCAAAGATGACAGATACGGATATGGACTATTTAGTTTTGGCAGAATATCTACAGGTGATTATGTTGATGAATATGAGGCATTAAGAACTTTGACAAATCGCATTGGTGTCGATCAAAGTGTAAAAAATTTACTTATTGCAATGTTGAAGTGATTAAAAAAAGCAGGCTGTGCCTGCGCCCATGTCGCGTGTGTAGTTCGTTATGCATCTCATCTCGCGAAGTAAAAAAACGGAAATTCCTATACAGCAAAAAAAATAAAAACGACAAGATTCTGCTGAATCTTGTCGTTTTTGATGCGGGTGACAGGACTTGAACCTGCACACCGGAGGCACAAGAACCTAAATCTTGCGTGTCTGCCAATTCCACCACACCCGCAAATAACATTGATATTATATCATATCATCTGTTATGTGTCAATTATAACATGTTATATTTTAACATTATAAAATCGCTTGGCAAATAGCATTTATGCATAAATAATATCTGCACAATTATTTTTCAAAATCAAGGCAGTATCTCGCAAATGCATGCGGTCTGACTTTTTCATCTGCAACTTTTACATGTTCAGGATGTATAGCATAACCTTTGAGTGCTTCAACAGATTCAAATGAAGAATCAAGCATTAAATCAGCATTTGAGGTTTCAAGACCGTTTATATATACGTTTATATCAATAAGTCCGGGGATTTTCCCCTGAAGGTCTTCAAGAGACACTTTAATGTCTTTTTTGATATTTTCTTTTTCTTCTTTGGAATATTCTTTTTTCAATTCCCATAAAATAACGTGCTTAACCATAATTATAACCTCTTTCTTTTAGTAAGTATATTTTTCTTTTATTCTCTTTTTAATAATCTTAAATACTGCTTCCTCACCTTTGTCAGCGAGCGTCTGAAGTAAAAATTCTAATTCATCAGATGTATCGGGGTGAATTACTCTTTTTCCTTTTGCTCTCATAAAGTATTCTATAGGATGGGTATCTTTATAATTTTCGCCCTGATAAATTTTGCTTGCAGCAACTCTGTCGCAAAACATTTCTGCAACATATCTGTATGGCATTTTTACGGGTGACATCATTCTTGTTTCTGTGCTGTAGTCTTTCCAATATTCAAAATGATGCTTGTTCCTTCCCTGATGATGTATCCATGCAACGGAATATCCATTATCACGGCGTTCACCCTCATTAGGACTTCTGTCGCCCTGGAAATATTTTGCACCACGAAAAAATTCGGTGGGAGAGTATTTGGAAAGGTCGTGCCTCAATCCTTGCCACAGTATTCCGCATTTGGCACAATGCTGAATTACTTTGTGCCTGTGTTTGGTAATCACCTTAAAATGTTTTATAGGGTGCATAATCCTACCTCTTTCAAAAATTCGGCACTGCTATTATCTGTTTAGCAGTGCCGTATATTTTTAGTGTGCTCTTGTGTCTATTTCTTCTTTTATCAGTTTGAAGAAATCGTCAAATGATTTTGAACCAAGATCTCCGTCTTTTCTGGAGCGTACAGATACAGTTGCATCTGCTTCCTCTTTTTCTCCGACTATGAGCATGTATGGAACTTTTTCCATTTGTGCTTCTCTGATTTTGTATCCGAGTTTTTCATTTCTGAAATCTGCTTCAACGCGGATATCAAGATCTTCAAGTTTTTTCTTAACGTCTTCTGCATAATCAAAATATTTTTCGGAAACAGGAATAATCTGAACCTGAGTAGGAGCCATCCATGTTGGAAGTGCACCTGCATATTTTTCAATGAGAAGAGCAAGAGTTCTTTCGTAGCAACCGATGGATGTTCTGTGAATTATATATGGATTTTTCTTTTCACCATCAGAATCAACATATTCCATACCAAATTTTTCGGCAAGAAGCTGATCAATCTGAATGGTGATGAGAGTATCTTCTTTACCAAATACATTTTTAATCTGGATATCGAGTTTTGGTCCATAGAAAGCAGCTTCGCCAATTCCGACTTTATGAGGGATATTAAGATGATCAAGTATTTTTGCCATCATATCCTGGGCTTCATCCCATTGTTCGGGAGTTCCTATATATTTATCTTTGTTGTTGGGATCCCATTGAGAGAATCTGTAGGATACATCTTCATAGAGTCCGAGAGTTTTGAGCATATAGATTGCCATTTCAAGACATTTCTTGAACTCGTCTTCCAACTGATCGGGTCTGCACATAAGATGGCCTTCTGAAATTGTGAACTGACGTACTCTTATAAGACCGTGCATTTCTCCTGATGCTTCATTTCTGAATAGTGTAGATGTTTCATTATATCTGAGGGGAAGATCTCTGTAACTTCTCATTTTGTTCAGGTATGCCTGATACTGGAAAGGACATGTCATTGGACGAAGTGCAAAAACTTCTTTGTCTTTTTCTTCATCACCCATAACAAACATACCGTCTTGATAATGATCCCAGTGACCGGAAAGTTTATACAAATCACTTTTAGCCATGTATGGTGTTTTTGTCAAAAGCCAACCTTGTTTCTGCTCGGTGTCTTCAACAAATCTCTGGAGTATCTGCATAACTCTTGCGCCCTTGGGAAGAAGAATGGGGAGTCCCTGACCAATAAGGTCAACAGTTGTAAAATATCCAAGTTCTCTACCGAGTTTGTTGTGGTCTCTTTTCTTTGCTTCTTCAAGTTGTTCAAGGTGAGCTGCAAGATCGTCTTTGTTTGAAAATGCAGTTCCGTAAATACGCTGAAGCATTTTGTTCTTTTCATCACCTCTCCAGTATGCACCGGTTACACTGAGGAGTTTGAATGCTTTTACTGCAGAAGTATCAAAAAGGTGAGGGCCTGCACAAAGGTCAGTAAAATCACCTTGTTTGTAGAAAGAAATAACAGCATCTTCAGGAAGGTCGTTAATAAGCTCAACCTTGTATGGTTCATTTCTTTCTTCCATAAATTTTATTGCTTCTTCTCTTGGAAGTTCAAATCTTTCAAGTTTAATACGTTCCTTGACAATTTTTTTCATTTCTGATTCTATTTTTGCAAGGTCTTCATTTGTAAATGTGTTTTCGCAATCAAAATCATAGTAGAAACCGGAATCAGTACTTGGTCCGATTGCAAGCTTAACGTCGGGATAAAGACGTTTTACTGCCTGTGCAAGAATGTGTGAGGCTGTATGTCTTAAAATTAATTTTCCTTGATCATCTTCAAAGGTAAGAATATCAACCTCACTGTCTGTAGTGACGGTGTAGGTAAGTTCCTTAACTTCTCCGTTTACCAATCCGCCTACCGCAGCCCTTGCCAGCCCGTCTCCGATGGATTTGGCAATTTCATATACAGAAACGCCTGATTCGAATTCTTTGACGTCTCCTTTTAGTGTGATTTTCATATTGTTACCTCCGTTTGCTATTGTAATATATATGTATATAATATATAGATTTAATTATATTCTTTAATACAGCAAAAGTCAAGTGATGCAAGCAATTTTATTTAAAATAAATTATGTTTTGGTTATAGTTTGAGATCAACTTATTGGATACCTATAATATTTGTTTGAATATAATATAAAATAATTGCAATTTTGTGTGTTTTTTGGTGTTTATTTGAACAAGTTTAACAAAATAAGAAAAAACTTGTTGACTTTGTGACTCTTTTTTAGTATTCTAAAATTACTTAATTAGGTAATTTATTATTTTTACATACAAGGATAATCAAAGGAGAGCGTTCTTATGTTTATGAAAGATATCACAGTGCAGAATCAGATTGGTCTTCATGCACGCCCTGCAACATTCTTTATACAGAAAGCAAATGAATATAAATCCACAATATGGATTTCACGCGAAGAAAGAAAAGCAAATGCGAAAAGTCTGCTCGGAGTTCTTTCTCTCGGTATTGTGAAAGATACTGTCGTAACAATTATCGCTGAAGGTGTTGATGAGCAGGAAGCGGTTGAAGGTCTTGTTGCTCTCATTGATTCTAAGTTTACTGAAAATGTATAACATTACAAACCCTGCATAATGTATGCGGGGTTTTTTTGACACAACAAATTGTTAAATGGTGAGAATTTATGTATGAAATTGAAGAAAAACTGAAAACTCTTCCTGACAAAAGCGGCGTGTATATAATGAAAAATTCTGACGGTGAAATAATTTATGTCGGAAAAGCTAAAGTTCTTAAAAATCGAGTAAGACAGTATTTTAAAACAAAAAATCATACTGTTAAAGTTGCAAGAATGGTTGAAAACATTGCCGATTTTGAGTATATAATAACAGATAGCGAAAATGAAGCACTTATTCTTGAAAATAATCTTATAAAGGAGAATATGCCCAAATACAATATTCTTCTTAAAGATGACAAGACGTATCCCTTCATAAAAATTACTCTTAATGATGATTTTCCGCAAATATATATTACAAGAAGGGTTATAAGAGACGGAGCAAGATATTTTGGACCTTATTGCAGTAATTTTGATTTGAAGGAACTTTTGGAACTGATATCAGAAGTGTTTTTTGTGAGAAAGTGTAAAAAGAATATTTCTGAATCCAGACCCGAAAATCGCCCGTGTCTCTATCATCAGCTCGGAAAATGCAAAGCTCCTTGCTGTGGATATATCTCTAAAGATGAATACAGAAAAAATGTAAATCGTGCAATTGAATTTTTAAACGGCAAATATGATGATATAACCCAAGAATTGCAGCATAGAATGAAACTTTCAGCTGAAGAATTTGATTTTGAAACTGCAGCAATGTGGCGTGATCGTATAAATTCTCTTTCAATCATTAATCAAAAGCAGAAAATTGTATCAGCAACAGGATCAGATTGCGACGCAATTGCTGTATATAATTCGGATGATATAGCTTGTGTTGAAGTTTTCTTTATCAGAAGCGGAAAAATTGTTGGTAAGGAACATTATTTTCTGTCAAATACATCAGAAACTCCTTCCGGGGAAATTATATCTGAGTTTATAAAACAATATTATGACAGTTCAAGCTTTATTCCACGAGAAATTATCATTCAAAGTGATTTTGACGATAGAGAGTCAATAGAATTCTGGCTTGGTGAAAAAATTGGTAAGTCGGTTCATTTAACAGTACCGAAAATAGGAGATAAGCTAAAACTCATATCAATGATTTCATCGAACGCAAAAAAAGAGCATAGCGAGCATCAATTGAAAATACTGAGAAGTATCTCCTTTAAAAATAATGCTCTTGTGGCTCTTCAAAGTCTTACAAAACTTGGTAATCCACCCTTGCTTATTGAGGCTTATGATATCTCCAATATATCGGGTAGTGCAAAAGTTGGTGCGATGATAACATTTAAGGATGGAAAACCATGCAAAGAAAAATACAGAAATTTCAAAATTAAATATGTATCCGGTCAGGATGATTATTCGTGCATGAAAGAAGTTCTTGAAAGAAGGATTGAGAAAGGACTTTTGGAAAAAGAGAAAGAGCAAAGCCAAATCGAACACAAATTTGTTCCTTTTCCAGATTTGATACTTGTTGATGGTGGTGAAGGACACGTTAGTGTTGGATGTGAGGTTGTTAAAAGGTATAATCTTGATATTCCCGTGTTTGGGATTGTAAAAGATAATCATCACAAAACAAAAGCGTTGATGTCTGAAAACGGACAAATTGATGTGGACAAAAGAAGCGAAGTATTTATGCTTTTAACACAAATTCAGGATGAAATGCACAGAAGAGCCATAACATATCACAGAAAACTGCGTGATAATTCCGCGTTGAAAACAGAACTTTTGAAAATAAGCGGAATTGGGGATAAAAAAGCAAAGGTTCTTTTGAGAGCATTTAAGAGTGTAAAGAGAATCAAAAATGCAACTTTAGAAGAAATTATGGCTGTCAGCGGCATAGATAAGACCTCTGCAAAAAATGTGTATTCATATTTTAACGGCAGATAAATAATTAAACATAAACAAGCGTATCAAACATAAGTCATGCAGATACGCTTGTTTTTTTACTGTATAGGAAACCTCGTTCCAATACATAAAAAATATTATGGCTTAAGAAAAGCGAATTTGCTTCGCACGTCCGCCGCAGGGCTGAGCGGCAAAGTCACTTTTCTTATTTTCTTACAAGATATTTTCTCATGTCAACAGCACATGCTATCAGGATTATAAGTCCTTTGATCACATATTGCATATTGGCGTCTATTCCAAGGAATGTAAGCCCGACGAATATTATTCTAAGCAAAACCACGCCAATTATTACCCCGGTGATTTTACCGATACCACCAACAAAGGAAACTCCGCCTATTACGCAGGCAGCGATAGCATCTAATTCGTAGTTTAATCCTGTTGCGGCACTGTTTGAACCGATTCGTGCAGCTTCAATAAAACCTGTCACACCATAGAGTATTCCTGCAATGGTAAATACTGTTATGATTGTTGCTCCCACATTAACCCCTGAAACATTTGCTGCATCAGGATTAGATCCAACAGCAAACATATTTTTTCCTAATTTTGTTTTGTTCCACACAATCCACATTAATATTGTTATGACTATAGAATACCATACAAAATTTGGGATGTCTGTTGTACCAATTGATAAAACACTTCCGGTTATCAGCTCCGTATATGATGAATCAAGACCTGAAATTGATTGCCCGTTATTATTTCCGCTCATCAGATACATCAAAAGGGTTCCGTATACTATAAGCTGAGTTGAAAGAGTAACTATGAACGGATGGAGATGGAATTTTGACGTACAAAAACCATTGATAAATCCGATTAGACCGCCTATTGCGAGAACAATCAGTATCACAAGATACACAGGCATGGTTGCAAGGTCGGGAAACATTTTGTTGGCATATCCGTTTGATTGCAAAAGGGATGCCGATACACATGCTACAAGACCCACAATTCGTCCTGCAGAAAGATCTGTTCCGGTAAGAATAATACATCCTGCAATACCAAGGGCGATTGGAAGGTTTGCGGCAGAAAGTGAAACGATATTGATGATGGAAGGTATGGATAAAAATCTTGGTCTCATAATTTGTATCACTATAATTGCAACAATTATGAAAATATACAAAAGATTATTTATCAAAAATTCTGTCCAGTTTCCTTTGAAACTGAATTTTTTGCTTGCGGTATTGTTTGGATCGTTGAATTCGTTGTGATTTTCAGCCATATTCAAACTCCTTTACACATATTTCGTGGCAAGAGACATAATTTCTTCTTGTGTTGTTTCAGAGGCTATCACTTCTCCGGCGATACGTCCGCCGGACATAACAAGTATTCTGTCGCATACGCCTAAAAGTTCGGGCATTTCTGAAGATATCATTATAACCCCTTTGCCTTTTTTTGCAAGGTCCATTATAAGTTGATATATTTCATATTTTGCTCCTACATCAATTCCTCTGGTGGGTTCGTCAAGCATCATTATTTCCGGATCGGTAAGAAGCCAACGCCCGAAAATCACTTTTTGCTGATTGCCGCCCGATAATGTTCTGATTTGAGTTTCTTGTGACGGTGTTTTTATTCTCATTGCTTTTATTGACCATTGTGTATCTTTTTTCATTTTCTTTTTGCTTAAGAAAATCTTTGAAATCTTATATTTTTTTAAATTTGATATAGTTGTGTTATTCATAATGTCGAGTATTGCAAATATGCCGTTTGCTCTTCTTTCTTCAGTTACAAGAGCAAGACCTGCACGTATAGCCTGTGCAGCATTTTTGTTTTTTGCCTCTTTTCCGTTGATTATAATCTTCCCGCTTTTTCGCTCGGATATGCCAAATATATTTTCAACAAGTTCTGTTCTTCCTGATCCTGCCAGTCCCGCAATCCCGAGAATTTCTCCTTTTCTGAGCTCAAAAGATGCATCCTTAAGATTGGAATATACCGAAGATAAGTTTTCAACTTTCATGATGACGTTTCCGGGTTTATTCTCTTTTTCCGGAAATCTGCTTGTGAGTTCACGTCCAACCATTAATTTTATAATAGTATCCATGTCAAGCTCAGCGGCTTTTTTTGTTGCAACCCATCGACCGTCGCGCATAACCGTTACATAGTCTGAAATTTCCAGAATTTCTTCCATTTTGTGAGATATATATATTATTCCGCAACCTTTTTCTTTTAGCTGATTTATTATTTTAAAAAGGTGCGATACTTCGCGATCTGTGAGAGAAGAAGTGGGTTCGTCAAAAACAAGAATTTTTGAATTGTAAGAAACTGCTTTTGCAATTTCTACCATTTGTCGCTTTGAAACCGACAATTGACTCATTATAGTTTTAGGATTAATATCGATATTAAGAGAGTCGAATATTTCTTTTGTGTCTTTGTACATTTTTGATTCATTTGTAATGACACCAAAATGTAGGGGATACCTTCCTAACCAAATGTTATCCATAACACTTCTTTTAAGGGCCTGGTTTAGTTCTTGATGAACCATGGCAACACCATTTTCAAGAGCTTCTTTTGGGTTTTTGAAGTTGATTTCTTTCCCATCTAATTTGATTGTTCCGCTGTCTCTCGAATAAATTCCGAACAGACATTTCATAAGGGTTGATTTTCCGGCTCCGTTTTCTCCCATTAATGCATGGACAGTTCCTCTTTTTATTGTTAGAGAAACGTTGTCCAGGGCTTTTACTCCCGGAAATTCCTTGTTGATGTTTTCTATTTCAAGAATGTTGTCTATCATATCTTCTCTCCATGCAGCATTATATAATATTATTTGCCAAAATATTTTGAGTAGGGAATTCTGAGCTTTGCAACAGATTCATCTTTATGATATGCATCGGTGTTTTCAAAGAAATCTTTGCCTGATAGTGCATTTGATGTAACTTGTGCGATTGCACGAGCCATACCTTCTGCGTCTTGTTTTACGGTTCCTGCCATTTTACCATTATTTATAAGTTCTATAGCTGCATCTGTTGCATCAACACCAAAGACGGGTATTGTCTTTCCGCTTCCTGTATTAAACCCGGCTGAGTTTAATGCTGAAATTGCTCCTTCAGCCATACCATCATTGTTGCATATAACAAGTTCAATCATGTTGTTGTTAGCTTCGTTATATGAAGTCAAGGCTGTTGTCATATATTCATTTGCGGCAGCGGCTGACCATTGACCGTTCTTGTCCACAAGATATTTGTTCGGGTTTGTTTTGTCATAAAATACAAGTTCGCCCAAACCTGAATCTTTTAATAATCTATTTGCGTCTTCAACAGAATATTTAGTTCTGTATATTGCTTCGTTATTTCCTTCTTCGCCTTTGAAAAGTATATAACTGATTTTTCCGTCCTTATTAAGATCTACTTTGTCAAAATTCTCTGTAATATATTGACCAATCATTTCGCCTTGTAAGTGTCCTGCTTCTTCTGCATCCGTACCTATAAAAACACATTTTTCATAACTGTTTACAATGTCGTCAGAGACTTCGCGGTTGAAAAATATAACGGGAAGATTAGCATTTTTTGCTTGACTGATAATTCCTTGAGCTGCATCATCTGAACCTGTATTTACAATATTTACGGTCAAGACCTTTGCACCTTGGGTAATTGCGGTCTGAACCTGTTCAGTCTGTGTTGTCTGATTTCCGTTGCTGTCGTAATCGTGATATGAAATTTCTGCCTGATCATACGCTTTTCCAAGTGATGACCTTACGTTTGAGATATATGTGTCGCTATATGTGTAGTAAAACACATGAGCATCCGAAGCATTTTTTCCTGATGAACAAGCAACAGATGCGATACATATTGATGCAATTGTTAATATAACACTTATTTTTTTCATTTCTGACCTCCAAAATTAATGTTTGAAATTATTATTGTCAATCAGCAAAAAAATATAACCAAATTTTTATGTATTATGACATAAGATTGCTTGACATGTTTTTTCAAAAATGATATAATCAACTACATATAAATGACGAAAGAAGAGAAACTTAAAATGCCGATTATTGACTTTTTACGAAAAAATGCCGAAAAATATCCCAACCAGACAGCTCTTGTTGAGATAAATCCGGATGTTAAAGAAATTCGCAGAGTAACATGGAAAGAATATGAACTTATAGAATCCGGTGCGGCTCAAGAATATAAACGGGAGATATCATGGAGTGTATTTGAAGAAAAAGCAAACAGATGTGCCAATCTTCTTATGAGCCGCGGTATCAAAAAAGGAAATAAAGTAGCGATACTTTTGATGAACTGTCTTGAATGGCTTCCCATATATTTCGGAATACTTAAATCAGGAGCTCTTGCAGTGCCTATTAACTACAGATTCACGTCGGATGAAATCAAATATTGTCTTGATCTTGCTGATGTTGATGCATTGGTTTTTGGTCCCGAATTTGTTGGCAGAATAGAAGAAATATGCGATAAAATTCCTGATGTTAAACTGCTCTTTTATGTTGGTGATGCTTGTCCTACGTTTGCAGAAAATTATCTTCACCTTGCAACTAATTTTTCAAGTATTGCACCTGAAGTTGAAATTGCAGATACAGATGATGCAGCAATATATTTTTCGTCCGGAACAACGGGCTTCCCAAAGGCAATACTCCATAATCATGAAAGTCTTATGCATGCCGCAATTGTTGAGCAAAAGCATCATGGTCAGACTCATGATGATGTTTTTCTTTGTATTCCGCCGCTTTATCACACCGGTGCAAAAATGCACTGGTTTGGTTCTCTTGTTTCAGGTGGTAAGGCAGTTCTATTAAAAGGTGTTAAGCCAAAAAATATAATTGAAACTGTTTCCAACGAAAAATGTTCAATTGTGTGGCTTCTTGTTCCTTGGGCTCAGGATATTCTTGATGCGATTGACAGGGGAGAATTTGAAATTAATGATTACGCTCTTTCGCAATGGAGGCTTATGCACATAGGTGCTCAACCTGTACCGCCAAGTCTTATTAAACGTTGGATGAAAATATTCCCTCATCACCAGTATGATACAAACTATGGTCTTTCTGAATCAATAGGACCCGGAGCTGTTCATCTTGGTGTTGAAAACATACATAAAGTCGGTGCAATTGGTGTTGCGGGATATGGTTGGGAAGTTAAAATTATTAAGCCTGACGGAACAGATGTTACAGGAACTGACGTTGGTGAACTTGTTCTTAAAGGTCCCGGTGTTATGACTTGTTATTATAAGGATGAAAAAGCAACAAACGAAGTTCTTTCTGACGGTTGGCTTAAAACCGGTGATATGGCAATGCGTGATGAAGACGGTTTTATATATCTTGTTGATCGTAAAAAAGATGTCATCATTAGTGGCGGCGAAAACCTCTATCCTGTACAGATTGAAGATTTTCTCAGAGCGCATCCCGCAATTAGCGACGTTGCAGTAATTGGTCTTCCTGATTCAAGACTTGGAGAAATCGCAACCGCAATTATACAGATTAAAGATGGTATGGAATGTTCTGAAGAAGACATAAATCAGTTCTGCAAAGGACTTCCCAGATATAAAAGACCTCACAAGATTATTTTTGCAGAGGTTCCCAGAAATGCAACCGGGAAAATAGAAAAACCCAAACTCAGAGAAACTTATTGCGGTGAAAGTCTTGTTGCAACTCAAATAAAATCTTAATTTATTGAAGGTGTCGAGCTATTTGTTCGGCATCTTCTTAATAAGTTATAAAAAATAATGAAAGCGATGTATATATTATGAGATCTGTTTTTATGAGGTATCCCAATGGCAGAGCAAAAGCTCTTACTTTTAGTTATGATGATGGAGTTCCGCAAGACAAACGACTTGCACAGCTGTTTGATAAGTATGGAATGAAAGCAACATTCAATTTTAATTGTGAATACATAAGGGAAGAAAACTTTACCAAAGAAGAAATAAAAGAGTATTTTCTCTCCAAAGGCCATGAAATTGCCGTACATGGTGCCAATCACAGAGCCAATGGTAATATGAGAGCAATTGAAGGTATCAGAGATGTGTTGGATTGCAGACTTGAACTTGAAGAGAAATGTGACAGTATTATTCGGGGAATGGCATATCCTGATACAGGAATAGTACAGATGGGAAATTTTGGCAATTATGAGATGGTAAAGCAATATCTTACAGAACTTGATATTGCATATTCAAGAACGCTTGCAGGGGATAATGATTCCTTTATGTTGCCTGATGATTTTCATGCCTGGATGCCTTCCGCCCATCATAATAATCCGAAAATTTTTGAATATGTCGAAAAATTCCTTGATCTTGATATTTCCACAAAAACATATCATGCAAAAAGAGTTCCGAGACTATTATACATATGGGGACATAGTTATGAATTTGATCGTGACAATAATTGGGATGATATTGAAAAAATATGTCAAAAACTTGCTGATAATGATGAAATCTGGTACGCCACAAATATAGAGATTTACGACTATGTTCAGTCATACAAAAGTTTAAGATACAGCGCAAATGGTTGCAGAGTTTATAATCCTACTCTTTTGACAGTTTGGATGGATGTGGATGGCGAACTCTACAGCATAAAACCGGGCGAAACAATACATATTCAATAAGTATATTAGATTCTGTACGACAATTAGCAGAAAGATGTGTGAATGATGATTATTTTAATTGCAGGTGCATCCCACACAGGGAAAACTGTTTTTGCACAAAGCTTCTTGAAAAATATAAATATCCCTATCTTTCGATAGATCATCTCAAAATGGGGTTAATACGAAGTGGTAACACAAAGCTCACACCACTCTCTGACGACGATAAACTTACGGAGTATTTATGGCCTGTAATACGTGAAATAATTAAAACAGCAATAGAAAATAAACAAAATATGATTATAGAAGGCTGTTACATTCCGTTTGATTGGGAAGAACATTTTTCAAAAGACTATCTTGAAAACATCAGATATTATTGTCTTGTGATGAGCAAAAACTACATTGAAAATAATTTCGATGTAATAAAAAAATATGCAAATGTGATAGAAACACGCCAATATGATGATTATACCATTGAAAATGCAGTAGAAGATAATCTGAAAGTGTTTGAATCAGCAAAGAAACATAAGGTTAATTACATTCTCATTGATGAAAATTATAGTGTTTTGAACAGTTGCGAGGACATAATTTAATAATAATTATACGGGGTTTCGGATAATAGTCTGAAACTCTGTATTTATATATAAATAGTGTAGGAAATGTCTGACAATTTCTTGACAATGTCTATAAAATATGTTAGAATAATCAAGATAAAATTATATCGTGATATTTTATGCGTAAAAGGGTGGTAATGAAATGAAAATCAGTTTTAAAAATGCTTTCTTATATTCAAATAATCAATTTCTGAAAACATCCTTCAGTCTTTCGGATAACAAAATTATCCCTTATTGTGATTCTTCCGAATTTGAAATATATGATTGCGAAGGGATGTATATTTTCCCCGGCTTTGTTGATGTTCATGTCCATCTGCGTGAGCCGGGTTTTTCGTATAAAGAAACAGTTGAAACAGGAACACATGCTGCAGTTTCTTCCGGATATACCGCGCTGTGTACAATGCCAAATCTGAATCCCGTCCCGGACTGTGTTGACAGTATAAACAAACAACTTGAAATTATTTCTAAAGATGCAAAATGTACAGTTGTTCCATTTGCGTCAATTACCAAAGGACAAATCGGAGATGCACTTTCCGACATGGAAGATGTTGCAGATTTTTGTGCCGGATTTTCAGATGACGGTAAAGGTGTTCAAAGTGAAGATATGATGAGAAAAGCAATGCTTAAAGCGAAATGTCTCGGAAAAATAATCAGCGCTCATTGTGAAGATAATTCTCTTCTTTTTGGCGGTGTAATACACAAAGGTGTATTCAGCGAGAAAACAGGTATACCAGGTATTTGTTCAGAAAGCGAATATCTCCCTATACAAAGAGATGTTAAGCTTGCAAAAGAAACCGGCGTGTCATACCATGTGTGTCATATTTCCACCAAGGAAAGCGTTGATATTATCAGAAAAGCAAAAAAAGATGGTGTTGATATAACTTGTGAAACTGCTCCACACTATCTTGTGTTAAATGATGAGATGATAGAAGATAACGGACGGTTTAAGATGAACCCTCCGATAAGGTCAGAAGAGGATAGAATTGCACTTATAGAGGGCGTTATAGATGGAACTATTGATATGATAGCGACAGATCATGCTCCACACAGTTTCGAAGAAAAGAGCAAAGGTCTTATGGGTAGTTCTATGGGAGTTGTCGGACTTGAAACCGCATTCCCCGTTCTTTACACAGAGCTTGTAAAAAAAGATGTTATTAGTCTTGAAAAATTAATAGAAATAATGAGTGTAAATCCGTCAGAAAGGTTTTCTGTTGGTGCAGATGGAGTGAATCTTTGTATATATGATTTAAATGCAAAATATCATGTTAATCCTGATATGTTTAAATCAAAGGGTAAAAGCACACCATTTGACGGCAGAGAAGTTTACGGAAAATGCATGATGACAGTTTGTAACGGAAATGTTGTTTTTAATGATATGAAATAAATAATATATACGGGGTGATAAAATGCAGCAAGGTTTATTTAATATCAAGGAAAATGTAAGAATTGCAAATGATGTTTACAAAATGACCCTCGAAGGTGATACATCTGCTATTACAGCTTCCGGGCAATTTATAAATATTAAACTTGACGGTTTGTTTTTGAGACGTCCTATTTCTGTATATGACTATAACTCAAATTGCGTGGTTATTATTTATAAAGTTGTTGGAAAGGGAACAGAGATGCTTTCCCATATGAATGAAGGGAGTCTGGATGTTCTTACCGGACTGGGTAATGGGTATAAGATTTCCGATGAATCAAAAGATGTTTTGCTTCTTGGAGGCGGTGTTGGTGTTCCACCTCTTTATAATCTGGCAAAAAAACTTGTTGAAAAAGGTAAAAATGTAACAGCAATACTTGGCTTTAATTCGTCTTGTGATGTTTTTTGTGAAGAAGATTTCAACGATCTTGGTGTAAAAACAGTTGTTACAACAGCAGATGGTACATATGGTATTAAAGGTTTTGTTACAGATGCCATTTCTGATGTTTCATATGATGAATTCTATACATGTGGTCCTGAACCAATGCTTAAAGCAGTATACAATGCAACAAAAACCTCCGGACAATTTTCTTTCGAAGAAAGAATGGGTTGCGGATTTGGTGCTTGTA
>JAZONV010000101.1:0-3565 GCA_045654685.1 Clostridia bacterium
TTGCCTTACGGCAAGCTAAATTGACAAATGTCAGCTAAATTCCCTTCGGGAGCTAAATTGCCCTGCGGGCAGCTTGACTTTGGCAAATTTAATTTAGCTATTGCGTAGCAATAATTTAGCTTTGCAACTTGTTGCAAAATTCAGCTAATACATCACCGCTAAACTCCAATTTACATCAAAAATGTAATCATTAAAATTTTTGAACGTTCCCCGTCGGCAAATAGCAGGAAATATCATTTGAATGGGAAAAGCCTTTGAAAATATAATTTAAAATCTAAATATCCCGAAATGTTTTGGTTATAATTTCATTTTTGGTGAATATTATTTACATATAGATTTTAACTTATGAAAGGATGATTCAAATGACAGTAGAAAATGTAAATGTTAATAATGAGGTAACGGTATCCGGATGTGTTGAGGGTGAACTTTCATTCAGTCACGAAATTTATTCGGAAGCATTTTATTCTTTTGTTCTTAAGGTTATGCGTCTTTCTGACATATGTGATTATGTGAATGTGACAGTATCCGAAAGATTAATAAAGGATATAAATATACAGGACGGTGCAAAAATAAGTATTGTAGGTCAGTTCCGTTCCTATAATAATTATTCAGAAAACGGAAACAGACTGCTTCTTACAGTTTTTGCGCGGGACGTGAAGGAAATGGGTGAAGATGATGACAGTCACAATCCCAATCACATTTTTTTAAATGGATTTTTGTGTAAACCTCCGGTGTACAGAACAACGCCTTTTGGCAGAGAGATAACGGATCTTTTAATAGCCGTAAACAGAGCGTATAACAAATCAGATTATATCCCCTGTATTGCATGGGGCAGAAATGCAAGATATTGTGCATCTTTAAGTGTTGGTGACAACATAAAAGTGTGGGGAAGAATTCAGTCCAGAGAATATCAAAAGCGAATATCAGAGGAGGAATCGGTAACTAAAACAGCATATGAAATTTCTGTTTCAAAGCTTGAAGTTGTATCAAATATGATAGGCGAAAGTGATATAGAAATAATTTAAAATTGTAAAAAAGTACCTGACATATTAAAAACATTCGTGTACACAATAGATAGTGCAAAGTAGATTTGCAAAAAATTTTCGAGGAGAGTTTTTAGTATGTCAAGAAAGAACGTAGTTCCTGAAGCTAAAGAAGCAATGGAAAGATTTAAAATGGAAGCAGCATCAGAAGTAGGCGTTAACCTCAAACAGGGTTATAATGGTGACTTAACAAGCAGACAGGCAGGATCTGTTGGCGGACAGATGGTTAAGAAAATGATCAAATCCTACGAAGAATCCATGAAATAATCACGTGATTATTGATTGATTCACCTTTTTGTGGAAAAATTAGCATATAATGCAATAAAGATACCGGAAAGATTAAGGAATCTCTCCGGTATCTTTATTGTGTAGGAATTCAATAGAACCAACGGACAAAGTTTTACAAATTTAATATATTAAAAATTTTTTGGAGACGAGGAAAAGAATATGTGTTCAATATGTGCAATGGCAGATTTTAAAAACAATGAATTTCTTGACCCTGGTATTGTGACAAACATGGGAAGAAGCATGAAACATCGTGGCCCTGATGATTCGGGGATATATATCAGTCCTTTCGTTATCTTTTCTCATAACCGTCTGTCGGTTATGGATGTTAAAAGAGGAAAGCAACCCATGACAGCAATCTTTGACGGAAAAAAATATACAATATGCTATAACGGCGAGGTATATAACACATTGGAGCTAAAAAAGGATCTTGTTGAGGAAGGGGCTTTGTTCTATACTGATTGTGATACGGAAGTTGTGCTTTGGTCATACATAATATGGGGTAGGGAATGTCTGAAAAGACTTAATGGTATTTTTGCATTTATCGTATATGATGAATACAAAAGAGAATTATTTCTTGCAAGGGACAGATTTGGTGTTAAACCGTTGTTTTATGCCTTTGCAGGTACAACGCTTGTTGTTTCGTCTGAAATAAAAGCAATTCTTGCTCACCCGTACATTAAGCCAAAAGTTGACATAACAGGTCTTTGGCAACTGATGTTTCTGTCTCCGGTGACCTTTAATAATACTACGGTTTTTCGTGATATATTCCAGCTTGCTCCGGGAGAATTTGCACTTTTTTCGGGAGCAGGTTTTAAAAAAGAAAAGTATTGGAGCCTGGAAGCAAAACCATTTTCGGATTCCAGAGGGGATGCGATATATAAAACCAAGGAGCTTTTAAAGAAAGCTGTGAATCTACAGATAAAAAGCGACGTGCCCCTTTGTACATTTTTGTCGGGAGGTCTTGATTCGTCAGCCATTACAGCCATCGCCTCAAAGGAAATGAGAGAAAGCGGCAAAAGACTTTCTACCTATTCTTTTGAATATGAGGGTAATAAGGAAAACTTCAAAAGCAGTCTTTTCCAACCCAAAGGAGATGATGATTTTGCGACGGGCCTTTCGGATTTCCTTTTTACCGACCATAAGGTGCTGACCATATCCACGCGTGATTTGTCTGAATATCTATATTATGCGGTGGATTCAAGAGATTTCCCCGGTCAGGCAGATATTGACTCATCTTTGATATATTTTTGTGAAAAGGTGAAGGAAAATCATACTGTGGCGTTGTCGGGTGAATGTAGTGATGAGATATTTGGCGGATACCCTTGGTTCTATAGGGAGGAAATGCTGAAAAGAGATTTCTTCCCATGGATTCACGACCCCTTTGTGAGAGTATCTCTTTTTAAAAATGAGGTTATTTCACCCAAAGAAGGATACAATTATGTCAGCGAAAGATACAAAAGTGATCTTAATGGATTCAGTATGCTGGATACAGACAGTCAGGAAATGAAAAATTCCAGAATTGCCACGAATCTTTCTGTGAAATATTTCATGACATCACTTCTGGAAAGAAAAGACCGTATGAGTATGGCAAGGGGAGTGGAAGTCAGAGTACCTTTTGCAGACCACAATCTGGCAGAGTATGTATATAATGTTCCATGGAACATAAAATTTGAAAACGCAACAGAAAAATCCTTGCTCAGATATGCAGTTGAGGATTATTTGCCGAAAGAAATAACATGGCGTAAAAAAAGTCCCTACCCAAAGAGTCATGACCCATTATATGAAAAGATGGTAACCGAAATTCTAAAAAAACGCTTGGACACCAAAAATACGCTTTTTTCGGAATTGTGTGATAAGGACAAAATAAGAGAAATGCTCCTTGGTGGCGGTGACACTTGGTTTGGACAATTAATGGCAAAGCCACAGCTTATTGCCTGGCTTTTGCAGTTTGATTATTGGCTTGAAAAATATAATATTGTTTTGGTGTGAAATCCAATCAGTAAGAAAGAAGGGGGTGTCTCTTTAATCGTATAATGAGCATAATTATGCAAAAAATTGGAGTTTATCTCACTAATGATGATGATAAAAACGCAAAAGCGAAAGCCCTCCTTGCCTAAAGGAGGGTGGCGCGCGACAGCGTGACGGGAGGATTCATTATTCATAGAAATATGCACAAATGCTGTGTTTTCTAATGATTGTGTAAAGAGAATCCCCCTGTCAATCCTTTCGGATTG
>JAZONV010000102.1:0-2244 GCA_045654685.1 Clostridia bacterium
ATAATCATTATCAGGCAAAGTGGAATTTGACTATCTTTTTTTGTAAATAACCAACTCCGGATTTTCTCCATTTTCTTCGTAAGTGCAAACAAGCAGAAAATCCATATTAGCAACAATACCGAAACAACGCTCACCACCAAATTCACATTCAAGCTGACTGCCAAGATAGGTAGCATTATCATCAAGAAATTTTACACTTTGACCGTTCGGGAGCCGGTATTCCAGATTGACAAAACTGCCCGACAACACATTAAGGTTTTCTACCTTAGGTAAGCCCTCAATATGAAGCAAAGTGTTAAATTCGTGTATAAGTTGCCTCTTGAATTCTTCAAATTTTTCCTTTCCTCCGAGCTCTCTATATTTCTCGAAAAAGTCAAGGGTATACTCACCGTCTGCATAGCACCATTTACAATATTCTTCGTTAAAAGCACCGTCTTTTTCATGACTGACACTGCTGTCATCAATGGGCATACCGCAACATTCACAAACAGGCTGCCTTGGTGATCCAAGGAGCGTATTGATTGAAACATCAAATAGTCTTGACAATAGTTTTAAAGTTTCTGTGTTAGGTGTAGTTTCACCATTTTCCCAACGAGACACTGCCTGCCGTGTTACGAACACTTTTTCTGCAAGTTCTTCTTGCGACATTTCTTTTTTAGTTCTCAATTCGAGAATAATATCTTTAGTTTCCATGTTGTTATCACCTCAGTGTTATTTTATCACTGAATGTTTTATTGAACAAGCAACTGTCAGTTGCTGTTGGTTCGACAAATTGGAATTTATTTGTATACATCTTTTAGTTTTAAAATCTTTTCTTCGATTTTTTTAATTGTTTTCTTAAATTCATCATCCGTTTTTCCGGTGGGGTCTGTCAGCGCCCAATTATCATCAAGTGCTCTGCCGATAAAAGGGCAACTCACATTACATCCCATTGAAATTGCCACATCAGGATCAGGAATATCTGTAATCAATTTTGAATACTGTGTTTGTTCCATGTCAATCCCATACAACTCTTTCATAATTCTGACTGCATCCTGATTGATTTTGGGTTTTGTCTCTGTTCCGGCAGAATATGATTCAAATACATCTGACGCCAGGTGTTTTCCCAATGCTTCTGCTATCTGACTGCGACACGAATTATGAACACAAATAAAGGCCACCTTTTTCTTTACCTTTTTGTGAAACACACATTCTTCTTGTATGCATTGATTGTTCATATGAGAACGGGAACAGATAACCTGGTTAAGGTCCATCTTAACTCCTAATTTCTCGTTTGTGAATTTAACTGCTTCAATTATAGCAAGATAAGAATCCCTTTTGCAACAACGAGGGCCACCATTTTTTCCTATTGCATCCAAAGCTCTTGCTGTCATCTGATTGGAAAGCCCCCAGGCCTCTTTTGTCAACGGTGTTGATTTTAATGCAATAGCAACATACATGCCTGCGCTGACACCTGCTCCACATGCTCCCCAGAATCCGCAAGCACCGCCGGGAACCTGCTTTCCTCTTTTTTGCATTTCATAAAGTGCATTTTTTAAATCTATATCTCCACCCGCATTTTTATAAGCAGTTAAAAGTGCGGAGCCGACCATAGTATGATGTTCTGGACCGTGCATATGGCAAGATGGCATACACATCATTTTTTCCATAATCTCAATGGGATTGACAGATTTACTGTTAAAGCATATTGAGATAATTTCGTCCATTCCGCTTGTGTGACATTCATCACAAACGAAATGTCCTTTTACACATCTTGTTTTACTGCTTTGCTTTTTATGACAAAGTTCACACACCATTACTTCATCAGTATCAAGATATTCCAAAGGAGCTTTGCAAATCAAGCATTCTTCATTCATTCAAATCATCCTTACAAATTCTTATTTGTCGAGATGATTATATCACACTAAAACCAAAAATGCCACAAAAAAAGACCGCCAAGGAATATCTTGATTCCTCAGCGGTGTTTACGTTTATCTTACTACGGAAGAATGACTGTAGATATAAAACTCCTCCTGACTCGGCATCCATTTCTTTTCCTTTTCGGGGAAGGTGGCATCAAAAGCATCAACTGCGGCAGTGTCTTCACAGCAATCGGCAGCGGTACTCGGAATATACATCCACTTTCTGCCGTCAAGAGCTCCGGGGTGAAGCACACAGACAAGAGGAGCCGTCGGGAAGTTGCCGTCAACAACAAAGCTGACATTCTTCTTTTTACAGCTGACAAAGCCACGGCTGACATAATTA
>JAZONV010000103.1:0-2502 GCA_045654685.1 Clostridia bacterium
CGAAGCAAGCAAAGTGCCTTAAATCAAAACTTTTGGAAACTATGTTTACAAAAGTTTCATTAATGACTATTTACATCTTGAATATACTTTTCTCAAAAATTTTAAGCCCGCACTTTGCGATGCGGGCTTTTTCGACAGTCTGAGTAATCGTACAAACGATTGCTTTAACAGTACAACAAAAATTATTCTTCAAATCTGATTGTAGCAAATTTTCCGTCATATCCTGTTTCCGATTTTTCGAAAACTGATTTTGCCTCGTCAATATACGCTTCGGGCTCAGGCATTGATGGAGAGAAATGTGTAAGCCACAAAGAGTCTGCATTTGCGTTTTTTGCAATTTGAGCAGCTTCTGAAAATGTCATATGCATTTTAATTTTTGCACTATCATCTTTTTCATCGCTTCCATACATACCTTCCAGTATGAGAAGGTCCGCATTTTCACCATTGAATTCTATTGTTTCACATGGCCTTGTATCTGTGCAAAAAACTGCACGTATACCTTTTCTTTCCTTCCCGAGTACCATATCAGAAGTGTATAGTTTGCCTTCAAATTCAACCTCCGCATTTTTTTGAAGGCTTCCCCATATTTGCATGGGAACATTATTCTTGTCAGCTTTTTCGGTGTCAAATTTACCAACCCGTGGAACGTCTATTCGGTATCCGTAACATTCAACACTATGTCTGACCTTAAAAGCCGTTATGTTGAACCCGTCAAACCAATAGGTTTCATCAAGATTTTCTATTTCTGAAACTTCAACTTCAAAGGGCAATTGTGGGGCAATTACCCGAAGACTTGCTATTATTTTTGCAGTACCTTTAGGGCCTATTATAAGCACAGATTCTGTTCTGCCCTCGTTTCCCATTGACAAAAGCATACCGGGAATTCCACTTACATGGTCTGCATGAAAATGAGTGAGACAGATAACGTCTATAGGCTTAAAAGTAAATCCTGCAGATTTAAGAGCAACCTGCGTTCCTTCGCCGCAATCCATAAGTATGCAATGACCGTTATATCTGAATATAGCAGATGAAAGCCATCGGTTTTTTAAAGGCATTGTACCACCGGTACCAAGCAAACATACATCAAGCATCAATATTCATTCCTAACATAAAACATATATCAAGTTATATGATATCACATTTTTTCATATAAATCCAGCATTATTTTTACCATAATGTAGATTTTAGTATTTTTTTGTGTTATAATATATGTATACTAAACTTAAGGAATGATTACTTTGAATATACTGAATCTTACAATACCCACACTTTTGGGGACTGAAAATATAGTAGCAAACGAAGTCAGAAAACTCGGATATGAAACCACATCCGTGACCGACGGAAGAGTCAATTTTGAAGGAGACACGGAAGCGATTTGTCTTTCAAATATCAACTTAAGATGTGCAGAAAGAATAATGATAAATCTCGGCGAATTTAAGGCAGAGAGTTTTGAAGAACTGTTTGTGGGCGTCTCAAAAATCCCATGGGAAAACTTCATAGGAAAAAACGATGCATTTCCGGTTACGGGACATTGCTTAAAATCTCAATTACATAGTGTTCCGGACTGCCAGGCAATCATAAAGAAAAGTATTGTCAAAAGACTGTCATCCATATATGGCATATCATATTTTGAAGAAACGGACGCAAAATTTCCGGTACAGTTTTCAATTATGAAAAACATTGTTACCATGTTTATAGATACAACCGGCGACAACCTATATAAGCGCGGATACAGAACACAGTCTGTTTTAGCACCAATGAGAGAAACTCTTGCTTTTGCCATGGTTGACATGAGTTTCTGGCGAGGTGACAGACCCTTGTGTGATCCATTTTGCGGAAGCGGCACAATACCGATTGAAGCGGCACTTTATGCTACAAATACTGCCCCGGGATTAAAAAGGAATTTTGTCAGCGAAACCTGGAAAAATATTATCCCAAAAGAAATGTGGAACGATGCAAGAGAAGAGGCAACAGAAAATATAAATAATGATAATGAAACCATAATTTATGCATCTGACATTAATCCGAAAGCAATTGAAATTGCTAAACAGAATGCAAAAAATGCAGGCGTGTACAACAAAATAAGATTCAAAGTATCTGACTGTGCTAATATTGTACCATTCAGAGAAAAAGGTGTAATCATATGCAATCCTCCGTACGGCGAAAGGCTTCTTGATATAAAACAATGTCAGAAGATTTATTCTATGATGGGAAGAAAATTTTCTACATTTACAGAAGCTAAAAAGCTCATCCTCACATCCTATCAGGATTTTGAAAAATACTATGGAAAAGAAGCCGACAAAAAAAGAAAATTATATAATGGAATGTTGAAATGCAATGTGTATCAATATTTCAAATAATAAAGGGGCTGTCTCTTTAACCGTATAAACTAACAAATTGGGGTTTAGCGGTTTAATAAACCTACGCTAAAGAGCAAAAAATGTCCCCCTTGCCTAAAGGGGGATGTCAATCCGAAAGGATTGACAGGGGGATTCTCTTTAC
>JAZONV010000104.1:0-6194 GCA_045654685.1 Clostridia bacterium
AAGCTGATATTGTATTAAGTAACTCGGTGGCGATGGCACAGAGGACACACCCGTACCCATACCGAACACGGAAGTTAAGCTCTGTAACGCTGATGATACTTGGCTGGTGACGGCCCGGGAAAGTAGGAAGCTGCCGGGGTAGAAGAAAAGGACTTGAAGCAAAAAGCTTTGAGTCCTTTTTGTTTTTTGAATATAAATATTATAATAATCCTAACTTGAAATATTATGTAATTTATGATAGAATAAATTCAGACGTTGTTTGAATTTGTCGATGCGGATTTTTGATGGAATTTATTGTCCATTCGTTTATATTCGACATCATATTAACAAAATTGACGGCATCCTAAAATTACAAGGTATGGAAAATTACCAATGAAAGGAAAAAACAATGAACAATAGGAAAAACGGAATAATGATTGCAGTAATTGCAGTACTGGTTACAGTAATGGTTTCTCTTGTCGGTGTGTGTGTCTTGATATATTTGGACATGGCATCAGACGGAGCGAAAAAAGGAAATGTTAACGGTGAAGAAACGGCAGTTGTAGAAACGGAGGCACCGGTATCCGAGGGTGGTCAGATAACCACGATGTACGTGGCAAACGTGGAAAATTCTGTATATCTCCGAGGCTTGCCTGAAGAAAACGATGATAATATAATAACAACCATTCCTCTTGGTGCACAGGTTGTGTGGATAAGTGATGAAACAGCGGTGTTTTCCAAAGTTTCCTATGGAGGCAACACCGGATATGTCAAGAGAGATTATCTCAGCACAACTCCCCCCGACTTGTCCGGGAAACAAACAACAAACAACACAACAGTATGGAAATATATGTATGTTGCAAACGTTAAAAACTCAATATACTTAAGAAGTAGTGCCAAGGAAGTTCAAAGCAACATAATAACAACAATTCCTCTGGGAACAGAAGTTGGGTTTATAGAATATGCCAATGGCGAGTTTTCGAAAATCAACTATAATGGCACCATAGGATATGCAAAAACCAAATATCTTGCAGACTATAACACTCCCGGATACGATTATATGACAGTATATAACGTAAAGCATTCCATATACCTCAGAAGTGCTCCCTATGAAAATCCTGATAACATTTTGTGCGAAATCCCCCTTGGCAGCGTTGTTCAATTCATAGGTGATGCAGGTGGAGGCTTCTATAAAATATCATGGGGTGGATATACGGGATATTCAAAGTCTAAATTTCTTAGATAACAGGGTGTGATTTTGTGAAAAAATGTGTCAGCCTTATTCTTTTGTGCATGGTTTTTCTTGCCGGATGTACAATATTGCATAAGACGGATGATGACGGAATATATTCAGCCAGTGACAGAGTTGCTGAACGTAATGTAAGTAAAGCAAAAAAAGATGCGGAATCTTCAGACGAGCAAACAGATACTGAACAATCCCAATCACCAAGTGCGAAAGATGATGAAGGCGATTTATCAAAGGAAGGCAATTGCGTGGTGGTAGTATTAGATCCCGGCCACGGAAAGTCTTCGTCACTTATGACCGACGAAGAAAAACGTGCCTATGGCTATACACTTATCGGTGGTGGCTGGGGAGAGTGGAGACATTTCAAAAGCGGGACCATGTGGCAGGATTGTGAGGGCACAGGTTGCAGCGGACGTGTACCATCAGGCGGAAGCTGTTGGTATCCAATAGGTCACGGAGACCGTGACACAGAGCCTGACATAAACTATAACAACGCCGTTAATGCAAAAAAATATCTGGAAGAACTTGGCTATACAGTCAGAATAACACGTTCCCAAAACGAAAACCCATCCTTGACCCAAAGACTCAGATACTGTTATCCCGATCTTGACATATCAAAACAGCCTGATGCTTCAGCTTATGTATGTTTGCATTCAAATGCAGGAGGCGGAAGCGGCAGCTGCTATATTTCCCTTTCGGGATTATATGATCAGTTGGGCAAGGGTGAAAATTACATAGAAGCAGGAAATGAACTTGGGAAAATTATAAACGATTCAATTGTGCAAAATACTTCCTTATCTGCATGTGGAATCGGAAGATATGACGGATATCCGGAGCTTGTTCTTTTTTGCAAATCTCCTGTTCCTGTTGCATATATGGAAATCGGATTTTATGATAATGAAAATGATCTTGGCATTTTGCAAAATGAAAGCGAAAATATAGGCAAAGCAATAGCAGAAGGCGTGGATTCCTATTTTAAATCAAGGGCATGAAATGAGATTTGGAAAAATAATATCTGTGGAAATATATTGAAAATAAGACGGTATTATACAGCAAAAAAAACTTGTTTTTTGTCGGCCGTTATGTTATAATAAAGTACTAAACCGCAGAAAGAAGGGTGATTTAAATATATGAAAAAAATAGTATCGTTACTTGCGGCTTTATCGCTTCTTGCAACCTCATCTGTCACAGCAATTTCGGCAGACAGACAAGCACGTTGCCCCGATGTTTTTGTTGATGAAAAAATTGTGGAGTTCCCTGACCAGGGTGCATACATAACTGATGAAGGGCGCACACTTGTTCCTGCAAGGGGCGTTTTTGAAGCAATGGATTGCAAGGTTTCATGGGATGCAGATAGTTATTCAGTAACTGTTTCCAATGAACCTCTGAAAAAAGAAATACTCCTGGCAATTGACGGAACTGACATGAGGGTTGTGACAGACGGGACAGAGGAATTCAAAACTCTTGATGTTCCGGCACAGCTCATGAACGATCGTACCATGATTCCTCTGCGTGCGGTTTCGGAAGCTCTCGGATGTGATGTCAGCTGGAACGAAAACGAGTATAGAGTTGATATTACAAGTGTAAAGCTTGAAGAGAAAAAACCTCTTGATGCGAAAATATATCTCAAAGCGCCCACAACACAGGTTAAAGTTGGAAATGAAATTCAGATTCCCGTAATTGTATCTGATGCAAAAGGTCTTAAAGGCGCAATGTTTAAAGTTGATTGGGATCCGAAAATGCTTAAAATCATAGACCTTGATTCCAAAACCAACAAAGGATTCCCCGGATATATAAATCAGCCTGAACTTTTTGCAGAATTTTGTGATGTTAATTCATCCGATATTGAAAACGGCACAATAACCATTGCAGGTGGCGCCGCAAAGGTGATAGAAAAAGAATCTAAAGACTATTCTTTGGGTATGCTTCGTTTCAAAGTTCTTTCCGGTGCATCAGGGAAAACTGTTACGGTTGAACTTGACACAACCGATTTGAAAACCAACGGCAATGATGGAGAGAGCAACGTTGCATTCTCTTCTGCAGAAGGCATAAGCATTCAGGTTAAAAAAGAAACTTCGTCAGGTGGTGGCGGAGGCGGTGGAGGCGGAGGTTCGTCAAAGCCAAGCTCCGGCAATAAGCCCTCATCCGGTTCGGGCAGCGGAAGCTCAGGCAACGAAAGTTCGGGTGATTCGGGTTCGGGATCCGGATCAGAATCTGAACCCGATTCGGGCTCCGGTTCAGGCTCAGGTGAAACACAAGAGCCCGAGGCCCCTGAAGACCCCACACCCGATGAACCTGAAGTGCATGCAGCAATTTTTACCACAAATGCTGTCAGCGCAGCTCCCGGCGAAGAAATCACAATTGATCTTATGTATGACACACAGGAACTTGTAAATATAATTGCCATGGGTGCAATAACATTTTCGGATGAAAATGTGGAAATTGTAGGATTTGAATTTTCGGACGAAGCAAAGGGAATGATACACCAGGGTCTTTCGGTGTATGAAGAAACAAGAAAATCGGTGGTTGTACTTTTCAAAGAAAGAGTAATGTTTTCCGGTATTTTGGGAACTTTTACAATCAGAATTCCCGAAAGCGCTTCCGGAGAAATAACAATATCTGCCGTTACTTCCTCACAGAACGAAGGTGTTGGAACGATAGGCACAGGACTTGATTTAGGTTCAATAACTGTTGAATAGTTTTCGAACATATATATAATAAGGAAGGAAGTTGTACAAAATGAAAAAAGTATTAAGCATCATCTTAAGTGTTATGCTTGTTGCATCACTTAACATTTCCGCTTTTGCTGCAGATGTAGATGCACGTCAGCCTGATGTGTATGTAAACGGCAACAAAGTGGAGTTTCAGGATCAGGCGCCCTATATAACAGACGAGGGCAGAACCTTGGTTCCTGCAAGAGGAGTTTTTGAAGCAATGGGAAGCGTGGTTGAATGGGATCCTGAAAACTACGTTGTAACAGTTTCAAACGAAAATCAGAAAAAAGAGATAACTCTCAAAATCGGCGATGCAAACATGACAGTTAAAACTGCTGATGAAGAGACAACAAAAGTTCTTGATGTTCCCGCTCAGCTTATGAATAACCGCACAATGATTCCTCTTCGTGCAGTTTCGGAAGCGCTGGAGAGCGTAGTTGTATGGAACCCCGGTGACTATAGCGTATACATCAGTATGTCACAGAAAATCTCAATTGACCAGTTCCCGTCATTCTTCCCCACAGGCGGAAGCGGCAACAAGGATGATAAGACTGAAACAGAAGAACCTGTTCAAGAGCCTGAAATCAAAGACGAAGACAAGATGATAATTTCTCTCTATACAGATGCTGAAGACGTTAAGGCGGGAGATGAATTTGAAGTTTTCGTAAAAGTAGAAAATCCTGCAAAGGATATGACACTTGTTGGTCTTGCATTGAGTTTTATATACGAAAAAGAACAATTTGAGTATGTAGAAGATTCTGCAAAGATATATGACGCAGAAGGAAATACCATAGCTACGAAGATGAAGAGTGAAAACACTGAATTTGATAAAGGTGCAAAAGTGGCGTATGCATGCAAGGATGGGGCAAGGTTTATAAATGAAGATGCTGCAATATACAGTGTCAAATTCAAAGCTCTCACAGATGAAGGCGGAAACATTTCTTTGAGTGATGGCTATGTCAAAGGCAAAGGTTATGATATTCTTATTATCCTCAACAATGGCAAAGATGATAAGGCTCTTATGTATGAAGGTAAATGGTTAACCATAAAAACCGAACCAATTGAAGTGAAATAATGCCAAGAGCTGCCTTATGACCGATTTGTCAAAAGGCGTGACATAATTTTGTGTAAAATCACTAAAATTGATTTAATCATTAAATTAATATTGAATTTGAGTGATTTTGTGCTATAATTAAAGTTGTAATATGATGAATTAGTGTCTGTAATTATAAGTTTTGCATACAGATAAGCAGGTACTTATTCATTATCAAAAATTCTATATTCTAATTAAAAGGATGGAGGAAAAAACAATGAAAAAGAATTTTTGCAAAGTATTGGCAATGGTAATTGCAGCAATCATGATGATGAGCGTTGCAGCACTTGCTGATATCAACATTCCCGAAGTTGCAGAAGAAATTGCAACTATCACAATCTCAGGTCTCACCACCGGTGAAGAAGCAACAATACTTGTTCTCAATGCCGGCACAAACCCCGCAACACTCGCAGATGATGATTTCAATATCATCTACATCGACCAGACCACCGTTGCAGACGGTAAGGTTACATTCACAGTTGACGCTTCAGCAGCAGCTACAGCTGAAGATGGCAAAAAATATGTTGATATCTATTCCGGATATTCAAGCATGACAGGAGACCCCTTCAAACTCGCAGGCGTATTAATCAGCGATGTTGAAGAACCTGAACTCCCCACAATTGTTTATGGTGACGTTGATGGAAACAAAGAAATTGGTCTTAACGATGCTCTTTTAACTCTTGATATTTACACAGAAATATTTGCTGATCCAACAGAGGAACAGATTAAAGCAGCAGACGTTGATGGTGCTGATGGAGTAGGTCTTAACGACGCTCTTATGATTCTTGATAAATATACAGGTGTTTACACAGACGACAAATTCCCTGTGGAAAAATAATGATGTTTGCACATCAGAAATCAATGATGATTTCACAGAAATAACTTATATGGAGGATTAAGTATGAACAGATTAAAGAAATTGTGTTCACTTCTTATTGCATTTGCGATGATTGTTACAATGTTTTCAGCAACGATTGTAGTAAAAGCAGATGATTTAACACAAACAATTAAGCTTGTAGCCCCTGATGTTGCAGAAATTAATGCAGGTGACGAAATAGAAGTTCCTGTAGTTCTTTCTGATCGTAACGGACTTAAAGGTGCATCATTCAGAGTGACATGGGATCCTACCCTTTTAACAATGAGCACTGAATATAATGAAGAT
>JAZONV010000105.1:0-2283 GCA_045654685.1 Clostridia bacterium
ATTCAATTTTTCTGCCAACTGTGCTTGTGTAAGATTTTTCTTTTTTCTGCACTCGGCAATAAACTTTCCTATTTTGATTTGGTCCATAGTCTACCTCCTTTCACTTTAATTGTAGCACCTTTTAAGAAAAATAACACAAACTAATGGTTGAAAGGGGAGAAATCAACCATTAGTAGAGTGAAAATTGAACGTCAAATTCTTATTTGTCTAACTGTTTTATTATCTATATAGACTGATAAATTAGAAAAAAGTTTCAATCTATGACTATATTATATCATACTTTTGCTCATTTGTCACGTTACAGAGATAAAATCAACAAAATTGTTAACTTAACATACCTTTTAAGTCAAAGGATATAGGCTTGTCCTTAAACTTGTTAAGTGGTATCTTTTTAGCCTGATTGGATAACAGAGTAATTATATCATAGGCTTGTTCAAGATAGGATTTGTGCTTGTTCTTCTCAACCCAATAGAATAGTGCAAGGTAGTAGTCAAGAAATTTGGAAGATACACCATGATACAGATACATAAAATCACTTATATTGTGGTGATAACCATTGATATGACCAAGACTATATCCACCACTTGTATGCTTTCCGCTTGGAATTTGCTTTAATGGTATCTTGTGCTTGTTTGCTACCGTCTTATATGCTCTGTGGCTGTCTGTAATCAAAACAGTATCTTCCGTAAAGTGTGGTAAAAGTGTTTTTTCAATATGACTTGCCCATATTCTGCCAACACAAACAGTTTGCAAGAAATGGTTATTATTTCTATCAACACAAGACAAACTACATACTTGCTGATTGCTGATACCTCTCTTTTTCTTCTGCTGTTCATTCAATGTCTTCAAGACCTGAATAATTTTCTCTGTATCCATACCATTTAGGGCATTGGAGAACTTTTCTTGTGATTTTAAATCATCGTCATTGACGTAGTTAAGCAACTCATTTCTAACCTGTTCTTCATTTTTAATGAGAGATTGTAGGAAAGCATTGTCAAATCCTTGTTTCTCAATATATTCGAGTTTTTGTTTGTAATTTCTATGAGTATATGGCATTCTGCCAAGTGTATTCAAGAAAAACATTGGGGCTTTTATGTCCTTGAAAGACAAAGGATAGTAATACTCGTCACTCTCTGCTAAACTCTTGAAATCGTCTTGATTGCACACAAACTGATGAAGAACAGAACATATCCTATGTCTGTTGTGTAATACTGTCTGCTTGTTGATACCAAGTTCTTTTGCTATGGTACGGCAACTCTCCCCTTGTAAAGTTAACTTGATAAACTCAATCCACTTTACAATAGATAATTTGGAGCGAAAAGCAACAGTACCAAAGGTATCCCCAAAAGTTCTTGCACAGTCTTTACATTTGTATCTCTGTCTGCCATTTTTTGTGCCATTCTTAATAATCTTGATTGAACCACAAATAGGACAAACAACAGTATCTAAATCCTTATTTGCAGAATAACTCCTACGTTCTCTGCAACATTGAAGAAAGACCTTTTCTTCCTTTGTTAGTTTGGATTGTTCACTTCTCTTTGTTTGCAAAATGGATAGCAACTCCAAAATTTGCTCGTCAGTAAGATTTGCAAAAGAGATTTGCTTTTGAATATCATTGAAATTAGAATTAAAACCAGTCATAAAATAGTTCCTCCACAAAATGTACTTGTAAAGGAACGTAATTTTTTATGTTAGTAACAATTCTATTTATGCATAATTATATTTAAAATTGTATATTTTTTGTTCATCAACACTCATATAGGACAGAGACATAATCAATATGAAATTTTGATATCTTGACCAACTTCGATTGTAATCAACTTGATAATATTTTTTACTATAACATCAAAATATTCATTTATGTTTAAATCCTGTTTTTCAGACTTATCATAAATTTGTTGCACCCATACATTCGTGTTATAGCGATGCCCTGTTGCATATTTTTGTTCAAGCCTTGATTTTTCTTCTTCTAAAAGTTGTATCTTTTCTAAATAGAATTCTTTATCATCTGTTTCTATTAAAATATTTCTCAAAATCATAATTTCTTTTATGAGAATTTCTATTTTACGTTTGATAACTTGTGGATTGTTATCATCATTTTTCATTATAACTGCCTCAATCTCATCTCTAACTTTTTTAGCTATGTCGTCTGATTTAGGCAACACCTCTTTTAAACTATCAATGATTGCATTATGTAAATCTTCCTCATAGATTGTTGGCGAATTCTTGCAAGTTTTAGTACCATTTTTCAAACGTTCGGTACATCTCCATACTATTTTCTTT
>JAZONV010000106.1:0-41822 GCA_045654685.1 Clostridia bacterium
TGTAGAAGCAACAAAAGCTCTTGACGAATTTATCTCTATTGCAAAGGTTCTTGATGGCACAATTATTGAGATTGCGGGCAACACAGACCCAAACCCTGCGACAGACCCCGAAGATACCGCTAATAAGATGCTTTCTCAGCAAAGAGCAGAGACGGTAAAGCAGTATTTCATTCTTAATGGAATCCCTGCTAATAGAATTATTGCTGTTGGTAATGGTTCAAACAACCCTGTTGTAGAAAACGATACTGAGGAACATCGTGCCATGAATAGAAGAACTGATGTATCCTTCAAGATTGTTGAGTAAGGAGAACTATATGATTGTATTGAATATTCCGGTATTCATTATGTGTCTTGCGGGGTCATTCCTCGCAGGATACATGGTTGGGAAGAAAAATAAGAAGAAAAAATCTCAATAAAAGCAACATTCAATGGTGGAAATAGGAGGATTTAATGTTAGAAGAAGCAATAAAACACTTTGAGAGTCTTCAAAAGAGATACACAACACAACACAATGGCAAACAGTGTGAGTATGTACAAACTGCATTAGAAGCTATGAGAAAAGAATACGATATCCAAAATGCTTCTTTGTATAAAGAAATAGTAGGATATGTGGGAGAATATTCAGATTGCTGGTTATTTGAAACCGACAATAAAAGTTATTCGGAAAGGGTTCCTGTCGTTTTGGACGAATTGCTCGGACTTTTCACCAAGGATGGTGAGCAATATAAAATAACAATACAAAGATTAGACTGATAAAATTTTTGTTTTAAGGTTATGCGGTGGCGAAATAGGTAGCCGCTATGGTTGTATCAAGTCGAAATAAACAATCGGGAGATATGAAGGTGAAAGCTGAGATATAAAACTAAAAGTTCCTGTATGGTCGTTTTATATCAACATTGCCCTGTAGGAACAACACACTGGACATACCATAAAACTTGAATGTAAGGTGCAAATCCTTATCCGCATAACAAATAGAACTATACTTTTATTGGGTGTTTGGAGGTGATAATTGATTGGAATTATATTTTAAAAATTGTCAAGGCAAAGAACGACTTATAGCAGAGTGTAATACGGTTAGTGCAGTGCATAAAGAAATTAAGAAGTTTTTGGACAAGCATGAGTATGTCAGTCATTATTCGAGAAGTTGGGGTAATGAAGAAAATATTATAATTGATGTTGGTAGTCATTCGGAATTCTTTGTTGTCAAAGGTATTTCTCATAGTGACTACATAAAGGGCTTAGAAAAAGGTGATGAGCTGGAAGAGAAATATCATCAGATAACAATGGATGAATATTTGGAGAGTTTGAACAAATCCGATGGAGAATAATACTATGTAACATTCTTTTCAACCTTGCATAGCAAGTTAATCATAGATTAATTTTTGTTACCGTCAGCAATGGCGTTTATATAAATACTAAAATTTAGGAGGATAAAAGTTTGGCAGAAAAAGAAAAGAATTTTTTTGAAAAACTGTATGATGTTGATGTCAGGGACAGAATGTATCAGAAAAATGGATTATCATACATACCTTGGGCAACTGCTTTCTCAGAGGTTGCTAAGGTTTACCCTGATGTTACATACAAGATTATGAGGTTTGGTGAAAATCAGTTGCCTTATATTGAAAGTGATTTAGGCTTGATGGTGTTTACGGAAGTAACAATCAATGGAGTTACAAGAGAAATGTGCCTACCCGTAATGGATGGAGCAAACAAAGCTATGAAGTCCGTAGAGTACACCTATAAAGTTAAAAGCGGAGAAAAGACAGTTCCAGCAGCAACAATGTTTGATGTCAACAAAACAATAATGCGTTGTTTCGCAAAAAACCTTGCTATGTTTGGTTTAGGCTTACACCTTTGGACAAAGGAAGAAGCTCCTGAAAGCATCATTGAGGTTGAGAAGTTACGAGCAGAATGTTGGAAACTCTTCTGCGATAGAGCCAAAATTTCTGACAGTGCAAAGACAAAAGCAAATGATTTCTGTAAGGCTGCCGACCCAAGCGGAGACCCAAGAGTCATTGATGATATAGACATTCTCAAAAGACTTAAAAAGGAACTTATGGGAATTAGAAAATAATTGAAGGAGAAAAGAATATATGGGATTTAGACAGGATGCAAGATTTGCAAAAGTATGGGAGATTGAGAACAAAGGTAATTACCATGTTGTAAGCCTCAGTACATCAAAGAAGAATAAGGCAACAGGTGAATATGAAACAGATTTTAGCAATAAGTTTGTAAGATTTATTGGAACTGCTCATAACGAAGCTTCAAACCTGAAGGTTGGCGACGCAATTAAAATTGGTAGTTGTGAAGTAACAAACAGTTACGACAAAGAAAAGAAGACTACATATACCAACTACCTTGTATACAGTTTTGAAAAAGAGGGCGAAAATTCCGGTAATAATCAGTCAAATTCGACTGATGATTTTGTTCCGCCTACAGACGATTCGGAAGAACTCCCTTTTAATTAAGGAGGTTTAAATGGCAGACAAAGTATATAAGTGTGCCTTCAAACATTGCCAGCATGAGTCCTGTGAGATATCACAGGACAAAGCTGTCAAGATAGGCAATCGTTATATGCACAAAGATTGTGCAGAAAAAAGTGAGTACATTCAGAAAACTAAAGAATTGTACTACGAAAAAGTTAGCAATACGGTTGTAATGAAGCAATTGGTAAGCGTTCTTAACACCTTGGTTTTAAAGAAAAATGTTGATCCTAAGTTTTTATACTTTGCTGTTGACTTTGCCATTTCAAACAAAATTCCAATTAAAAGCCCATATGGGCTTCATTATCTTATAGACAACAGTAGGATAAAAGAAATATGGAATAAAAAGAAGAGTGCAGAAATTGCAAAACAAATGATGGATGATATAAAAAATACCGAGCCTACAACTCCAAAAACAGACAATGGATTTAATTATTCTGTTGATAAGAATGTGGGCTTTGGAGGAATATTTGGAGGTAAGTAGTTGGATTTAAGTGAAATTACAGATTACAAAGCCGAAGCAGGTATAGTTTCTACATTGATATATCACCCAGAATTTATTTTGCACAGCAACTATTTGCATGAAAAGTATTTTTATAATGTTGATAACGCCTGTATTTATTGGGCGATAAGAGAACTTTTTAACAAGAAAATCACCAATATTACGGCTTTAAACATCGAGCAGATGTTAGACTCAAACAAGGCTGTTAAAAAGAAGATGCAAGAATACAACATGCCGAGTATCCAAGAGTATGTTGACCTTTGTTTTAATAGCAAGAGAGATACGCTTGAAGAATATTTGTTGCTTGTAAATAGAGTTGTTTCGCTTTCTTTTAAAAGAGATTTTTATAAGAAAACAATGGAATGGCAGAAAATGTGTTGTAATGATGATTGTGCTTTAGATGACATGAGCAACAATGTATATAAAGAACTAAATAATCTTACAACAAGATATGTTACCGATGGAGAAATTACAACTTTTGGCTCTAAAGTTAAAGAACTTTGGCAAAAAATCAAAGAGAAGAAAGATAGAGGAGAATCCTATGGCATCCCGTCTTTCTTTCCGACAGTAAATGAATTTTTCACATATGAAGAAACTGAACTAATAGTCGTTTCGGCAAGAATGAAGCGTGGTAAATCATGGCTTGCAATGATTGAAGCTTTACATAAAGCAATGAATGGTGTACCTACTTTTGTTCAAGACAGTGAGATGAGCGATGAAAATTGGTATGTTAGAGCAATTTCATATTTGAGTGGCATACCAGTCAGTCGCATTAAGAACGATAAGCTAACCCCGGAAGAAGAGCAAAAAATAGAAGAAACCAATGATTATTTGGAGACATTGCCTTTGTACCATAATTACGACCCATATATAACAAAGGAAAGATTTTATTCGATTTGTGCTCAAAAGAAAATTGAAATGGGTTTGAAATTTGTAGTTTGGGATTACATTAAGTGCGATGATAGCATACTGAGTTCATCTGAAAGAAGTGCTTATATGTCTGGTATTACAAACTGGCTTAAAAACATTATTGCGGGTGACTTGAAAATGTCTGTGTTGGCATTTGCTCAATTAAACAGACAGAATGAAGTTGCTGAATCAGACGGTATAGAAAAATATTGTTCAGTGTCGGCTATGTGGGAACAAAAAACGGATGAAGAAATTATAAGAGACGGAAAAGAGTGTGGTACGCATAAATTTACTGTCAAATTAAATCGTCTTGGCAAGCAACATATGGGAGAAGATGACTATATAGACATGATGTTTACAAATCCTAAAGTTGGTATTGTTGAGGCAAAACCACATAAAGAAGTAAATCCGTTTCAGGAATAAGAATAGAGGTGAGGACGATGGTTTATGACGAGGAATACTTGGAGGAGATTAAAAACAACGTAGACTTGTTGGAGTATATCAGTAACGATATAGAGCTAAAAAAACAAGGCAAAGACTATTTTGGACACTGCCCCAAGCACGTTGATTTAACACCATCGTTCTCTGTTAATGCAGAGAAAAATATATTCTACTGCTTTTCTTGTGGTAGAGGGTTCTCAATTTTTGACTACCTTATGCAGTACGAGGGGATGAGTTTTGATGAAGCCGTTAAAAAGGCATCTAAACTATCAGGGGTAGATATTGGGGGCATGTGCCAATCTCAGACTGTTATGGAAAACAGAAGAATAAAAAGACGACAAGCAAATCTTAACACAGAAAAATGCGTTCACCAAATTTTACCTAAAACAGAATATGAAAAATTTTCAATCGGTTCTGTCGATGAGTGGTTAAATGAGGGAATACGACAAGAAGAAATCGACTTATTTGAAATCAGGATAGACAACAGAAGTAACAGGATTGTTTATCCTGTTTATGATATTGAGGGTAATTTTATCAACATTAAAGGCAGGACAAGATTTAAAGACTATAAAAAAATGGGGATATGTAAATACATCAATTACTATCCTGTTGGCACATTGGATTATTTTCAAGGGTTGAACATAACAGAGCAATATATTAAAGAAAGCAAAGAGATTAAGATATTTGAAAGCATAAAGAGTGTTATGAAACTCTTTGGTAATGGGGTGAAAGACTCTGTTTCTGCCGAGAAACACAATCTAACCCCGGAACAGATTAGTTGGATAATAAAATCCGACATAAAAAATGTAGTTTTATGCTACGACTCTGATGTTACATATAAAGAAAAAGCAGTTCAGGAGAACATTAATACGCTTAAAAGATTTGTTAATTTGTATATCGTTGAAGACAAAATGGGAGTTCTTGGCGGCAGTGATGGTAAAAATTCTCCTATAGATTTAGGTTTTGATGTGTGGCAACAGTTGTACTCTCAAAAGAGAAAAATTTTGTAAAGGAGAGTGGTTAATTGAGCGAATATTCATCAGAGATTAATAATATGGTGTTTAGTTTCAGCAGATGTCACAGTTTTGAAAATTGTAAATATGAATGGTATTTGAATTATTTATTAAAAGATGAAGATGGCAATAGGATATATGAAAATGAACAAAACTTTTATGCAGCATTCGGAAAGCTTTGCCATGAGATATTAGAAAAAATCTTAAAAGGCGAGATGACCGAAAAAGAGGGTTTTGAATACTACAAGGAACATTTCGCTAAAACAACTTCTGGGTATGATATTTCAGAATCAACATTGGACAAGTATTATTTTTATGGATACGATTATTTTCAAAGGGTATCTTTCGATTGGCTTAAAGACTATGAGATTCTTGGTATAGAAAAGAAATGTAAATTTGAGATAGACGGCATTAAATTTACGGGATATATCGACCTGCTCATTAGGGATAAAACTACTGGCGATATCATTGTTGTCGATCATAAATCGGCTGAATATCCACTTGGTAAAAAAGGTGGGGTGCTTAAAAGAAAGCAAGCAGATTATGATTCTTATAAAAAACAACTATATTTGTATAGCCAACAGGTTTACAACGATTACGGGGTATATCCAAAAACAATAGCATGGAATTATTTTAGGAGTTCACAGTGGTTACACCTACCTTTTATTGAAAAAGAATATCAAGACACAATTGAATGGGTTGGTAACGTAGTAGCGGAATTACACAAAGAAGAGAATTTTGCTCCGAAGATTGACCATTTTTACTGCAAAAATCTTTGCGGTTTTAGAAATTCTTGTGATTATATAGCGATGGGAAGTGAATAAATAATTGCTTAACGATGCATTAAAAGCACAAAAAAGATTAAAATTTAATTTTCCATATAATGTAGAAGATTGGATTAAAAAAATGGATATGCTTATGGAGAACTATCATAAGCACACTACTTGGTCTGATTTGGTACAAATTGATTCAGCTACTTCGGTTGAGGATTTTATAAGAGTTTCTGATTCGTATGGTTGCAAATGTTATTTTTCTGGAGAACATGGATACCAAGGCGAGTGGCTAAAAATGTACGACATTTGTAAAAGCACTTTAGACGCTGAGGTTAGAGAAAAAATGAAAATAAGCAATCCAATAAGTTTTAGATATTCAGTTGAAGCATATTGGGTTAAAGATAAAGACCAGTTATATCAAGAAAAGTATTTTGACAAAAAAGGTAAGGAGCAGGTAAGAGAAAAGAAGGATAATGCGAATTGCCATATGGTCATAGTTGCTCGGACATACGATGCAATGAGGAAATTGAACTACATATTATCTTGTGGTCACGTTGAGGGGTTTTATTATAAGCCAAGAATTGATTTAAAACTCTTGTTTGAACTCGACAAAGATGACGTGTATATTACTTCGGCTTGCATAGCCGGTTGGAAATACGAAGACGCCGAAAGTGTTTGGCTAAAAATATGGAAACATTTTGGGGATAGTTTTTTCCTTGAATATCAGGCACATGATACGCCTGAGCAAAAGAAACTAAACAAAAAAATATATGAGATGTCTCAAAAATATGGGATACAGACAATTATCGGTCTGGATACTCATTATGTGAGCCAAGAAGATTGTGTAAAAAGAGATAATCTCTTAAAGAGAAAAGGTCTCCACTATGATGAAGAAGACGGTTGGTACATGGACTTTCCTAAAGGCAGTGAAGTATATAGCAGAATGATCAAGCAAGGAGTGTTGCCCTCAGATGAAATCATTTATGCTATGATGAACACTCACGTATTTGTTGATGGCTGCCAAGATTTGACTTATGATACAGGTTTTAAGATACCTATTTTAGATGAGTACAAAGATTATGATTATGAGCAACGAGCAAAAATTTTGAAGAATATTCTGGAAAGCAAGTTTGAGCAAGAAGATGAAGAACATCATACGGAAGATAGAAAAAATGGAATGCTCTATGAGTTTGGCGAGGTAAAAGAAAGCGGAACAGTTGACTACTTTTTGGACAACTATACTCTAATTGATTTGGGAATATCCAAATATGGAGGGCAACTAACAACAACATCGAGAGGTAGCGCAAGTTCATATTACACAAGTAAATTGCTTGGATTTACCACTATGGATAGGTTTGAGGCAGAAGTCCCTATTTACCCCGAACGATTTATCACCAAAGAAAGAATTTTATCATCGCATCAGATGCCTGATATTGATATGAACGTTAGTACCCAAGAACCTTTTGTAAAAGCGGCAAAAGAACTATTTGGAGAGCATGGCTGCTATCCTCTGTTAGCTGTTGGGACATTAGGAGAAAAGTCGGGATTTAAACTCTATGCCGATATCAAGGGAATTGAGCCATGCGTTGCGAATGAAATTACAACTTACATTGACCAATATAACGAAGCAATCAAACAAGCGGATGATGAGGAAGATAAGAAAGATATTCATATTGAAGATTATATCACCAATAAAGAACACCTTGAAATTTTCAACGATAGTAAATCATATCAGGGCATTATTGAACAAGCAAAAGTTCATGCGTGTGGATTTATGTTGTTTAATGGCAACGTGCGAGAACCAGACGTTATTGGATATGGAGACATTCGTTACGAAATTGGGTTGATTAGGTGTTATTCTGAAAGCACAGGGAAGTCCACTATTGTTGCAAATATAGAAGGCGGGTTACTTGACTCTTATGGTTATGTAAAAGATGATTTTCTTATTGTTGACGTAGTTAGCGTTATCTATAAATTGTACCACAGTATAGGAAGAGAAGTTCCTACGGTTAGCGAACTTAGAAAAATGGTGTCCGGCGATGAACTAACATGGAAGATGTATGAGATTGGAGCAACCTGTAGCTTAAATCAATGCGAAAAACCTTCCACTACAAAGAAGGTTATGAAGTATAAACCTCAAAACATCAAAGAGTTAGCTGCTTTCATAGCAGGTATTAGACCGGGATTTAAGTCTCTAATCAATGGATTCCTCAGCAGGGTCGAATATTCAAACGGAGAAAAAGCAATAGATGATCTTCTTAAAGATTGTTTTCAATATATGCTATACCAAGAGGCGGTCATGAAAATCTTCTCGTGGTTAGGTATTCCTATGAAAGATAGTTATGACACCATCAAAAGAATTAGCAAGAAAAAATTAAAAGGAGAAGCCTTAAAGCGCGTAGAGGATACGCTAAAAGAACACTGGTTGAAAAATATTGGGAATCTTGACAATTTTGACCCAGTATATAAGGTTGTTAAAGATAGTGCAAGATATTCTTTTAATGCTCCACATGCATTGGCTATGGCAAACGACTCTTTGTACGAGGCTTGGATGAAAGCACATCACACTTCTAATTTTTACGAAGTAACTCTAAATCATTACCAAAACAAGGGTGATAAAAATAAAGTTGCTGACTTACTCAAAGAAGCAATGAATGTGTTTGGGTACTCAATGGCTAGTTATGAGTATGGTAAGGACAACTCTAAATTCACAGTAGATGATGCTACAAAAACAATATACCCCAACCTCTCAAGCGTAAAAGGAATTGGCGAAAAAGCTGTTTTGGATATGATGACCATATCTAATCAGGGGATAAATAATTTTGTTGATATTTATAACAGCATAAAAGGAACCAATATCAATTCAAGCGTGTTTGGGAAACTCGTAAAAATCGGCTATTTCAAAAAATTTGGTTCAATAAAAAAACTCCTTTCTATTATGCAAATATATGATGACTGGAAAGGAAGTAATGGCGAAGGTCGAAAGACTATATCAAAAGCCAACATTCCAGCATTAGGATTGGATGGGATAAATCTTTATCAATATGCAACAGACATCACAAAATCGGGGAAAACGAGTGATAAACAATTTACAAATGTAGATTGGATTGGGATTGTAAAAGAACTTGCCGATAGAGTAAGTGATGAAGAATTTGGAATTTTGCAATTAGTAAAATTTCAATATGAAGTGCTGAATTATGTTGACATTGTCGATGAAAGTGTTGAATGGAGATATGTTTTTATAACAGACTTAAATACATCGTATTCTCCCAAGTTCAATGCTTATAGTGTAAATAATGGCAAATCTGTAGAAATGAAGGTTCATAGAACGAAACCGAGGCGAGATAAAGACGTTAAAGTAAGTTTTAATGAAATTCCGTTTGAAGATGGAGATATATTATACATTAAAACAGTAAAAAAACAACCTAAGAAACAAAAGGTTGGAGATGACTTTATTGAAATTCCTGATGTTCTTGAATGGTGGATTAAGGATTATGTCAAGGTAATGTAAGGAGAATGATTTGAAAAGATATTATACAGATAAAGAGTATCGGCAGTTGATTAAAAATATGGTTATTCTTTGTGACACTAAAGATAAAAAATCCAAGCATATTTTAGACGAATTCGACAAGCAGAAAATTGAATATAAATCCAAAGCGCTCAAAACTGGCGATTACAGTTTTATGATTAAGGCTTGCCCGGAACTTGGCTTTCAATATGATACATATTTTACAGACGAATTATGTATTGAGCGAAAGAATAGTTTATCTGAGCTTGCTGGCAATCTGGCATCAAAGACCGACGATAATAGAATATTCAAAGAACTCAACAGAATGATAAATATTGAGAGGGTATATCTAATTATTGAAGATGACTGTTTGGATGATATTTACGAGCATAATTACAAATCGGACTACAATCCAGATTCGTATATTAGAACGCTGTTGACTTGGCAAGCGAGGAATAATATGCACATTTATTTTGTCAAGAAAGAAAATATGTCAAGGACTATTTATGAATTGTGTAAAAACTGCCTTGATTCAAAAATTTTAAAGTGAGGTATTTTGAATGAGAAAAGAGTACGAAGAATTATTGCTGAGCACAAAAAGAGAGGGCATCGAAGCCCTCTTAGAATTTATAAGAAAAAGTGATTTCTATACAGCACCTGCAAGCACAAGATTTCACTCTTGTCATGAAGGCGGTCTATTAGAACACAGTTTAAATGTATATAAATGTCTCAAAGAAAAAGAGAATAATACTATGTGGGCGGAAGTTTACAAAGACACTCCTGAAGAAAGTCTTATAATCTGTGCGTTGCTACATGATTTGTGCAAGACCTACTTTTACACAGTCGAGTATCGAAACAAGAAGAATGACGAGACTGGCGTTTGGGAGAAAGTTCCGTTCTATACAATAGACGATAAAGTGCCTTATGGACATGGTGAAAAAAGTGTAATGATGATTGAAGAATATATCAAACTTACGCCTGTGGAGCGTTATAGTATCAGATGGCATATGGGCTGGTCTGAGCCGAAAGAAAATTACAATGCTCTTGGTAAAGCAATGGGTAAATATCCGTTGGTGTTGGCACTTCACGAAGCCGACCAAGAGGCGACTTATTTACTTGAGGAGGAATGCTAATTGAGAACAGTTTATGCAAACGCTCTTTTGAGTGATGGCAAAATCCTATTTTGGTATACGGGTGACGAATGTAAAGACTGGCACGACTTCTATAAAGATTTTTACTATTCCGGGCTTAATATGATTGAATACGAAAAATCGCATAGACTTGAACTCGACAAGATAGGTTTTGAAATTAAGCCGAGCAGTTGGGATTATAATAACTTCATTTTTGAGGTTTTGGCTAAAGAGTTTTACAAACAGTATCTGATTAGTGAGGATAGTAAAGGGCAAAAGCCTTATTGACTATAAAATCAAAAATCGCAAGTCCTGAAATGCCCTATTTATGCGGGTTTCAGGACACGATTTTTGGTGATAGAATAGGACTTTTATCGGGATTATGTTCCCGACACAAATGTCGGGAAGTTTGGAGGTGTTTAATATGTTTGTACCATGTGTTGAACATTGTTTCGTTAAATTTGGAAAGCATTATACTCCAAAGTGTGACAATACATGCGAATATGCCAAAGCAGTTAAAGAACGCAATAAAGCAGTCGAGTTTATAAAGTATCTCGACAGAAATTATAGTTCTTATATGACAGAAGATGAAAAATTTGAGGAATGGAGATAAATATGGGAATTAAATTAGGTTCAGGATTTTTAACAATGACATGTCTAGATACAGGCGAATCATTTGATTTAGGCGAGGTTTCGCCTTTAGAGATGGAAGTAGAGGAGTGGAGCAATAAAGAAGATCCTGAGAAAGTAATTAAAGGATTTACTAATCCGGCAACATTTTCTTGCGAAAGCACAATCATCAACCAAGACTTATTTAACGAATTGTGCACTCCTTCAACTTCTTTAGGATTTACCATAGAAGGAGAAACACCAATTCTCGTTCAGGCTCGTTGGCATAAGAAAACAAGAATTCGTAAGAAATGGCTTAAGAGATATGGTTATAAAGAAGACAAAGTTAAAACAATTATGAAAGCAAAGTATGGTGAGTTTAATAAAGAGACTGGCGAGTGCAATATTGAAATCGAAAGTATTGAGTATGTATTCAAGCCATATCAGTTACAGAGAGAGGTGCGATAGTGTGGACTATAAATCATATCGTGAAGAAAATGTTAAAAAGTTAAGTCAGTTTGATAGGACATTCAAACCTTGGAAGAAATGGCAAGATGTAAAACTTTCTGATATATGCCCTTGTGATTCTTGTGAAGTTCAAAAAGAGTATATTGACCGAAGATATGAACTTATGATGTCGGCGGGAGCAGATGAGAAACTTGCTGAAAAATGTAGACATTGTATTGATGCTATAAATTGGCAGAGAGAATGTATAGAAAAACTGCGATGGTACGAAAACGGATGTGAGAATAAATGAAAAATCAACTTTCTAAAAGAGAATATAAATATAGATGCAAAATTATAGCCGAGAATCGTTTGAAGAAAGACTATCAACAGTATCTTGATGAACAAGTGCAAATCAAAGGCATTACATATAAAATCTTATATTTTGACCCAATGAGATTGCGAAGTATTTTGTCTGTTGTGGCTTTTAGAAAAGTAAGTGATGTTATTCGTAAAGCAGGAGTTTCTGCAAAACAAGCAGCCGATAGTTTTCAAAATTTTGCCGTTATTGCAAACTCGGTTTCTGAGACGGTTAAGATTGATGGCATAATCACCAATATGAAAAATGTATATGGTTTAAGCGAGAAGCAAACAGACGAATTATTAAAACTTGCAAAAGATTATGCTGAAAAACATATTACGACTTGTGAAGATGTTTTGTATGAAGTTGGACGAAAGATAAGAGAAGATGGTTGTACAATGCATAGATGTATTAACTGGTTGAAGGAGGAAGAGTAATGGCTAAATATTTTGCAGGTGGACACCTTCGTTTTGTTTACGGAGAATGGCGTGACGATAATGGAAATGTTGTTGAGATTATAAAAATACCTTACAAACCTTTTCCTGTAGTTTTATCTGATGATGAAGATAATTCTGATGTATACTGTCCTTTTTGCGACACCAATTTAAGCGGGCATTATTATGGCGGAGATTATGAGTCGCCCAAAATAATTCCTTGCTTTGAGTGTGGGACTTGGCTTGATGGCACAAAAGCTATAACCAAAGAAGAAGCAAAAAAGACTATTGTAAAAAGAGGTTACTTTTAACCAAATATCCGACATCAAGTTTTCGTGTCGGAGAATTACTAAAAATGAACACCCAATAAAACTGAGATTTTAAAGTGAAAATAGGCTTGAAAAAGCGAGAAAAACGGAGTAAACAAGGGAAAAATGGAGGTTGAAAATATGGATAATGAACTGAAGTTAAAAAGACTGTTGTATAAAGTTGAACATGAGTGCGGAGTTGGAACGGCTGCCGAACTAAAAGATATTTTTGATGAATTGCAGACAAGAGTTGAAGATTTGGAATCTGAAAGCAACGATTATGATGACATTTATCAAAGTCTTACATATTTGAATGACCAGTTGTTTAAGTTAGAAAAACATATTGATGACAATGCTGACGGCACTGATTATTGGAGAGGTATGCAAGACGCATATGACATGATTGAGCCGTAATAAAGAGAGAATAATATATTGTAAACAAAATTACGAAAGGAGTAAGAGGTTTGTCCGGACATCAAATCATGATTTACTCCAATGTGATTATTGAAAAATTTAAGAGTAGTAAGTTTATTTGATGGTATAAGCTGTGGTAGGCTCGCTCTTGAAAGAGCAGGGTTTAATACAACCTCATATGAAGCATACGAAATAGAGCCACACGCAATTGAAGTTAGCAAGAAAAACTATCCCGACATTATTCATTTAGAATGTGAAAGATTACAAACCTTACCCGACAATTATACACTAATTGAAGATGGCAGGTCTTTGCCACAGTCAGATAGATATCGTTACGAAATGATAGGTAATGGGTGGACGGTTGATGTCGTAGCTCATATTTTTAGAGGTATGAGCTTATGAGTGGATTAAAAATTTTAAGTTTGTGTGGCGGAGTAGAGACAGGAATAATATCTCTTCAAAAACTTGGCATCCCGATAAAAGAATACCATACATACGAAATTCTTCCTGAAGCAATTGCAGTATCACAACACCATTTCCCATTTGTGGTGCATCATGGCGATTTATTTGACGCAAATTGGAACGACTACAAAGGGTTTGATTTAGTGATTGGCGGTATGTGCTGTCAAAGTTTAAGTAGGGTAAGAATTGAAGACAAAGCAGTTAATAATGGTCTGCTTGGTAAATCCGGTATTGTTTATGAATTGCAAAAAGCACTTGAGATTATCAACCCTAAATGGTTCATGGCAGAGAACGTTGTTCCCTCAGATGATAATGACCTATATGAGTTGAATCGTATTATGTCTGTTGACGGTGTACTAATCAATAGCAATAGATTTTCAGCACAAGATAGAGAGCGTTTTTATTGGACAAACATTCCAATAGATACCATTCCTGATAGCAACCCTTTTGTTTTAAAAGACATAATGGTGCCAGAAGTTGATGAAAAATATTACTATAAAAAAGATTTTGAAATCTTGAATATGAACAAAAAAGTATGCGCCGAGCTTAAAGCAAACACTATGGAGATGAATCGCAGAATTTACAACCCGGACTTCAAATGTGCAACACTAACCTGCATCAATGGCGGCTACCACGAAAAGAAAGTTCTTGATAATGGCAGACCGAGAAAACTTACCGAGATTGAGTATGAGAGATTGCAGGGTTTTGAAGATAATTTTACCAATGTAATTTGTAACGGTAGACCGTTGTCTTATACGAAACGGTGTAGTTTGATTGGTAATGCTTGGAATGAGCCGACAATTAGACATATTTTTAAAGGTTTAAAACACCAATGAAAGAACGATTTTAAGGAGTGAGAGTATGTTTAAACAACAGATAATAGACCAAAACAAACAAAGGTTATTTAATACACTTGATAGAATTGGTGAGGTTTTTGATGACAATAAGCATATGGTGGGCAATACCGTTGAATATGTAACCAATTATCTTATTGGTGTCGGTGTAATTATGCCACCTTTAATGATGGCAGAAGTTATTTACATAATTGTAGATAATGAAGTAGTAAAATATCACATTACCAAAATTGAGCAGGATAATGATTATTCATTTAGATTTGGTGCTTATCCTTGTGAAAATATCAAGCCTTTTACTAAAACAAAGTATTTCAAAGAGAGTGCGATAGGTAAGACAGTATTTCAAGACTATGCCGAAGCGGTTAAGAAAATAAAAGGCGAAGATTATTATGAGTAAACCACAATAAAATCGCAATTCAAAAGGGTGATTATAACGAATGAATAGAAAAGTAGAACGAGAAAGATTAATTAATGTATTAAGTAAATATAGCTCAGAGAGCCGATGTGAAAGACATGGCAACCCCTTTGGTGATGATTACTGTAAAGGGTGCAAATATGAAAGCGAAAAATCCTGTGAGGATTCTAATAGAGCTGACTATCTACTTGAAAATGGGGTGATAGTACCGCCTTGCAAGTTAGGGGACGAAGTGTATTTTTATAAAGCTGAGTTAAATGAAATTTGTCCAGCTAAGGTTGTTGGAATATATTATAGATTACATACACCATCGATGCCACTTTGGATAGATATATCATATGAAAGCAAGACGACAGGCAGACAGGGATGCGAAATGACAAGCGATGTGTTTAAATTACTGTGTCATCCTACTAAGGAAGAAGCAGAAAAGCATTTATAAATAAGAAAGGAGAAAAGAGTTGTGCGCACATTAAACTATAGTTTCTCCTGTGAAGTAATTTGAGTAGTACAAATAGAAGTAACGCAAGAAAAGAACATATATCAGATTATTATGTAACACCAATACCTGATATTGAATTATTCCTGAGAGAACTTGATAAGAGGATTTGTTTACAATGGGAGAAGAGGAAGATCATTGATTGCTGTGCAGGTGGTAATGAAGAAAAACTATTTTCTCTTGGTGGAGGAATTATCGGCATTAGAGAACTTCATCATCCTATGAGTTATCCGACAGCGATACATAATGTTTTCGGCAATTGCAATGTCAATACCATTGATATCCGTGAAGATTCATTGGCAGCAACCAAGGGCGACTACCTTACAATGAATGTAAAAGATTATAAGCCTGAAATTATAATCACAAATCCACCTTTCGCTATAGCAACAGATATTATTGAAAAAGCGATTTCTGATGTTGTAGATGGTGGATATGTAATTATGTTGCTGAGATTGAATTTCTTTGGAAGCGAAGAACGTAAACCTTTCTTTGAAAAGTATATGCCGGAATGGTGTTTTGTTCATCGTAAAAGAATGTCTTTTGTAGATAAAAAAGATAACATTGGATGCGTTGAATTTAATAAAGATGATAAGCCGAAGAAGGGCAGTACCGACAGCATTGAATATGCTCACTTTGTTTTTAGAAAAGGAGTTAAACCCGATTATACAAAACTGGTGGTGATTTAATGAAATGGGATATTACAATCACAGAAATTCTTAAACGCAAAATTGAAATTGAAGCTGAAAGTTATGATGAAGCAATAACAAAAGCGAAGAATATGTATTATGGCTGTGAATTTATATTGGATTCCAGTGATTTGGTAGAGCAAGAGTTTAAGTAGACGGAGGTATTTTATATAGACAGATTAGGCGAAATAAATAAAAACACTCAAGGAACGCCAATGAAGATAGTCAGATACGGGAATTATACTGATATTGATGTTGAGTTTTTAGATGACTTTCATTACATAAAAAAACACAATAACTATAGCAATTTCAAAAACGGTCAGATTAAAAATCCATACGATAGAGCCGTATTTGGTGTTGGTTATATTGGCGATGGTAGGTGGAAAGTCAAAGATGCAAATGGTAAGTTTTCAAGAGTATATCTTTGTTGGATGCATATGATTGAGCGATGCTATTACGAGAAGAATAAAGATTTACATCCTGCATATTTCGGTATTGCTACCGTATGTGATGAATGGCACAATTTTCAAACTTTTGCAGATTGGTATTCAGAAAAAGAATATAAGTGTGAAGGCAGATTGCATATTGATAAAGATATAAAATTTCCGGGCAATACAGTATATTCACCAAAGACTTGTATTCTTGTGCCACAAAGAATAAATGAATTATTTACTTGTAGAAGAAATAATTTAGGTTTGCCTGTTGGCATAAAGATTACTTCTTGCGGTAATTTTACTGCCTTATATAACGGCAAAGGATTAGGAACTTATAAAACATTAAGAGAAGCATTTGATGTTTATGCGACAAGTAAAGAACGAGCTATAAGAAGCGTGGCAAAAGAGTATAAAAACATAATTCCTTTAGAAGTCTACGAAGCACTTCTGAATTATAGAGTGTTACTTGAAAACGATAAAAATTATGTTGCGTAAACACAATTTCTCTTTTGAATTTTCATTTTAACAGGAGAAGAAAAGCAGATGATGACATTTTATCACGGCACGACAGATATTTTTAATATAAAGAAAATTCTCCTACCGCCTACATATACAAATAATCTGAGAGAAGAATGGCGTAAGAAATATCAAAATATGGTTTTCTTTACAACATCTCTTCTCTCAGCTCAAAAGTTTGCAAGAAAAGCTTGCGAAAAATACGGTTGAAATCCAATTGTATATGAAGTTAAGCCTATTGGTCAGTATTTTAATACAATTTATGGAGAATATATTAGCGAGAGAGCATTGATTATAGGTATAAAACAACAAACTGTTGTCAATAATTAAAATAAAGAGGAGGTACAATATGGCTCTTAAATGTGTAGTTGTAGATAAAAACGGTAAAGTATTAAGTGACGATGAACTTAAAAATAAAGTTATAGATAACCAAAGATATTACGATATTGTCCTTCCTATAAGGAAAAGAATAAATGACGAGCTTTTTCGACAAGATAAAAAATTAGTTTAAAATAGTTGAAATTTTAAACTAAATATGCTATAATGAGTATACTACAAATTAGTATACTCATTTTGTTTTGGAGGTATTCTATGAAAGCGGCTATATATATTAGGGTTTCAACAGATGCACAGTTTGAAGAGGGATATTCTGTAGATGCTCAAAAAGAGCAATTAACAGCTTATTGTATATCAAAAGGCATGAAAAATTATGATTATTACATAGATGGCGGTTGGTCTGGAAGCAATATAGAAAGACCGGAGATGGAAAGATTGATGAATGATGTTAAAGAAGGGAAGGTGTCTCATGTTGTTGTTTACAAATTAGACCGTCTTAGTCGTTCACAAAAAGATACGTTATATTTAATCGAAGATGTATTTATGCCTAATAATGTAGACTTTGTTTCACTTACGGAATCCTTAGATACATCGACTCCTATCGGCAGAACTATGATTGGTATTCTTGCTGCTTTTGCTCAGCTAGAACGAGAAACCATTCGTATGAGAACAAGAATGGGAATGAATGAGAGAGTAAAAGAAGGATACTGGATGGGTGGTGGAAGAGTGCCTTTTGGTTATGACTATGATAGAAATCAAGGTATACTAGTTCCAAATAAAGATGCAGAAAAAGTTAGACGAATATACGATCTCTATATACAAGGGCATTCTCCTCAAAACATTGCAAATATGCTTGGATTAAAATATGATAAACTTGCTATTCAGATACTAAAGAGAAAAAGTAATTATGGTATTATTGAATATAACGGCATGGAATATCAAGGTCGGCATGAGCCTATAATCAGCAAAGAAATATATGATAAAGCGATGAATGCAATGATTGACAGATCAATTACAAGAACATCTACTTCTGATTATTTGCTTACAGGATTGGTGTATTGCGGAAAATGCGGTGCGAAAATGCGCTACCAAAAATGGGGGAATAAAGGAAGTAAACTTGTGTGTTATTCTCAACAAACTTCAAAGCCATATCTTATAAAAGATAAAGATTGTGAACAACCCAAATTATGGGCTGATGAGGTTGAAGATATTGTAATTAAGAGATTACTTTCATTAAAAGAAGAAAGACGAGAGATGACGCCCGTAGATTATAATTCTTCTGCAATAGAATTGTTAACATACCAAAAAGAAGAGATTGAGAAAAAAATTAAGAGATTATATAATCTCTATTCTGAATCAACGGATGAGTTGCTTTTGGAAACAATTAATGAAAATAAAACACATCTTGAAAAAATAAATAACAAGTTAAAAAACGAATTGAAACAACAAAATATTATTTCGACGAGAAGAACAATAAAAGATGCAGTTGATAATTTAGATTCTCAATGGGACTATATGACACAAAAGGAAAAACAGGCTCTTGTTAGGACGCTTGTTAGTAAGGTTATCGTTATAGATGAAATGATAAAAGTAGAACTTGCTATATAAATTACGACAAGGTATAATCATCGGAATTGCATATGTTGAAAACTTAACATTTTGGGACAGGTCAAAATTATCAACAGATTTCATGAGTCCTATGCATCCAACCTGAAAAAGATCATCTGCACTTTCGCCCCTTGATGAGAATTTCTGTATAACCGAAAGCACAAGCCTGAGATTTCCATTGATAAATTCGTCCCTTGCGCTTTTGTCACCATTTTTTATTCTTTCAAACAACGCAAGTTTCTCATCGTTGGTAAGCACCGGAAGTTTGGAAGTGTTCACTCCACATATTTCAACTTTGTTAATCATAAAAAAACCTCCGAGAAGAAATTATTGTTAATACAATAAAATCTTTCCCGAAGGTTATTTTTTATATACTGTCATTTGTTGTTAAAAAATGAATTATATATATTTTTCAACAATTTTTTTCATTTCATCAAGTTTTGAGAAAATGTCCTGACAAAGCTTGAGATGATTTTTTGCTCTCACAAGATTCTGATCAGGATAGTGAATTTTGAAGTATGTATCACCATCGAGATAATCAGTCAAAAATCTTATGCCACATTCATATGTGAGAATTAAGGCACTCAATGGTAAAAGTTCAACTTCTTTTTTTGTAATGGTGTTTTTGAGTTCACCAATAAATCCCTTTGTATAGCTTTCGAAATATTCAAGACTGAACCATACCTTATCAAGATCTGCTTCATCTTCAACTGCAGTTGATGCACCAAATCTCAATGAATCACCAAAGTCGCAGAGGAGAGAGCCCGGCATAACAGTATCAAGGTCAATAACACAAAGACATTTTTCAGTTTCTTTATCAAAAAGAACATTATTGAGTTTTGTGTCATTGTGAGTTACTCTGTAGGGGATTTCACCTGAATCAAGACAATCCTGAATTGAATTGCATATTTCGGCATATTTCATATATCCGTCATATATATCCTTCACTTCGTCTTTTCTTCCTGCTGCATTTTTTTCATATGCATTTATGAGATTTTGTGTTCTTTTGGGTGTGTGGTGGAAATTGGGAATTGTTTCATAAAGAGATGAAGCATCAAAGTCTGCAAGCAAATTCTGGAACTGACCAAAGGCTCTTGCTGATTCTTCAAACTGTTCCGGATTTTCAGGAAGGTTCAATGAAAGAGTGTTATCAATGAATTTGTACATTCTGTAACACTTTCCCTCTTTTGATTTGTAGTACAGTTTATCATCTGTTGTTTTGATGATATTGAGAGTTTCCCTATCCGGATTTCCGCCGCTTTCAATGATTTTTTTTCTCAAATGAGTTGTAACCGCTGAAATGTTATGCATAAGTTCATCAGGGTTTTTGAAAATCGAAGTGTTTATTCTCTGGAGAATATATTTGGGCGTAGAGTCTGCAATGTATGTATCGTTAATGTGACCGTCACCATAGGGGTCAACGTCAAATTCAATAGCGAATGCACTCATTACATCCACAAAAGATGATCTATCAGATGCCATCATAATAACCTTCTTCCATAAGTTTTAATAGAGCTTCTCTGACTGTGGGAGTATCTTCTTTATATGTAACTCCATACCATTTATCGTCAGAAATATATGCATCAACTTTCTGTCCTTTTTTCTGAATGAGGTCATCAACAACAAAGGGAAGGAAGAATTCCTCTTTTTCAGGATTTGAAAGGTTATTCAGAAAATCGTAAAATCTTTTTTCGAGTTCAATGAATATTTCGGGTTTGAATCCCCACATATTCATTGAAACAACAGTATCCATGGGAATGCCGCAGTTCTTGTCAAGAGCGGTATGCTCTGTTACCGATTTTAAAACATTACCATCAAGCTCGCATATGCCTCTTGAAACCGTTCCGTTATCTGTAAGTGTATTACCGAGTCTGAAACCTGCCATACATATTTCGCTTCCGGAAACAAGTGCATCATGAACAAGCTGGAAAGATTTTCTTCCGTAAAAATCGTCAGCATTTATTGCTGCAAAGGGGGAAGTAACTTTCTCTTTTGCACAAAGGACAGCATGACCGGTACCCCAGGGTTTTGAACGTCCGTCAGGAATCTCAAACCCTTCAGGGAGCATGGAGTCTATCTGCTGGAAAACATACTCAGTATCAATCATTTTTTCAATTCTTTTCCCTGCAGCTTCTCTAAAATCATGTTCAATTTCTTTTTTTATGATGAAAATAGCTTTGTTAAATCCTGCTTTTATTGCATCATATACAGAGAAATCAAGGATAATTTCGCCGTTTTTACCCATGGGTGCAATTTGCTTTAATCCGCCAAATCTTGAACCCATGCCGGCAGCCATAACCAAAAGTGTTGTATCCATTTTTTACATCTCCTGTTTTATTGAGGATATTCTTTGTATATATATAATGATACAGTTGACATATCCAAAAATATATAATATCATTATAATATAATAAACATTTTGTGTATATATAAAAAAAGATACAAAATCTTTCAATTCGGATACGGGTGATGTTATGTTTGTTGGATGCGATATACCCAGATTAATAAATATTGATAAAATCTACACATTTTTCAAAACTTCGTTCAAAAATAACTACTCATTTAACGGAGAGAGTCATGATTTTTGGGAAATGGTATTTGTATGTGACGGAACAGTCGGAATAACGGCGGGAAGTGATGTGTATGTCCTTGAAAGAGGGCAGGCCGTGATACATGAACCAAATGAGTTTCACAGAATATGGTCGGAATTTGATACCAACCCCTCTGTAATTGTTATTTCTTTTTCGGCATCTCATTTCCCTGAAATAGAATCGAGAATAATTAATGTCGATTCGCATCAGCTTAAAACAATTGACAATATTCACGAAAAAATAATGGATTGCTTCAAGAAGACGGACGTGTTTATTTCCGGGATAAAAGATGGTTGTGAATATGAAGTTGCACATTTCATATCAAGCCTTGAACTCTTCATCATTGAACTTATGGGAAAACAGACTCCCGGAATATCCAACAACGTAAAAAGTGCTGAAATTTATTCTTCTGCTGTTAAATATATGGAAGAAAATCCCGGGGCGGGCTTATGCATAGAAGATATTGCAAGAGAATGTTCCATAAGCAGTGCATATCTTAAGAAAATATTTATGAAATATTCCGGATGCGGCGTGATACAATATTATAATCGTCTTCGTGCCCGTCTTGCCTGCGGTTATCTTATAAACGGCAGATCCGTGAAAGAAACGGCTATTATACTTGGATTTGGAGATCAGAACTATTTCAGCACATTTTTTAAACGTGTTATCGGTATCAGCCCGTCAAAATATCGCAATCAGTCAGGTGTTCAGACAAAATATAAGGGATAATTTGAAAAAACCCCTTTTCAAGATGATAATTATATAGTATAATGATATGAAGGCTAAATATTATATACTTGGTAAAATACGTAGAAAAGAGGATTACCATGGATAAGAAAACAAAAGTAAATGTAAGAATAATGGGTAATGAATACACCATAATCGGAACAGAAAGCGAAGAATATATAAACAAAGTTTGCTTTGCTGTTGATAAGAAAATGAAAGAAATTTCAAAAAATCCAATTTTAAAACCTCATAAGGTTGCAGTTCTTACTGCAATAAATATGTGTGACGAGTATTATAAAGCAAAATATATGAATGACCTTGCCGCATCTGAACTCAAAAAAACGAGAGATGAGCTGGCTTCTCTTAAAATAGAGCTGAAAGCCCTTGAAGAAGAAAACAGATTCCTTAAGCAGGAATTCAGAAAGAATGGCGCGAGATAATGGATAAAAAAATAGAAATTCTTGCTCCCGGAGGAAGCTTTAAATCTTTGCTGACAGCAATTGATTCCGGTGCTGATGCAGTATATTTTGGCGGCATGCGTTTTGGCGCAAGGGCAAATGCTGCCAATCTTTCAAATGACGAGATTGTTCAAGCGGTAAAATATGCATCATTAAGGGGAGCAAAACTTTATGTTACCGTAAATACCCTCGCAGACGATTCCGAACTTCCCGAAGTTTTTGAGTTTTTAAAATTCTGTTATGTTTCCGGTGTTGATGGAGTAATAGTTCAGGACATGGGTATTGTCAATATGATAAGAACACATTTTCCTGATTTTCGCCTTCACGCAAGCACACAGATGAGTATACACAATCTCGATGGTGTATTGCAGGCACAGAGGATGGGGTTTGACAGGGTGGTTCTTTCCAGAGAACTTTCTTTTGATGAAATAAAATATATAGCTGATAATTCTGATGTGGAACTTGAGGTTTTTGTTCATGGAGCTCTTTGTATGAGTTATTCCGGTCAATGTCTCTTTTCAAGTTTCCTTGGTGGCAGAAGCGGAAACCGCGGACAGTGCGCACAACCGTGCCGCCTTTCATATACACTTTTGGATGAAAATGAAAATCCTATATCAGAAAATGATAAGTACCTTTTGAGTCTCAGAGATCTTTGCCTTGTTGAACATATAGAAAAATTGAAAATGGTAGGGGTAACTTCCTTGAAAATTGAGGGAAGAATGAAAAGCGAGGCCTACGTAAGTGCCGTTTGCGGAATATACAAAAAATATTCTGATGGCGGAAAGGTTATTGAAGAAGACAAAAGACTTCTTGAAAATATTTTTTCCAGACAAGGATTTACTCAAGGATACTATAATGCGGAATATGGCAGGGATATGCTCAGCTATTCTTCAAATCACGACAACATATATTCTTCAGTAACAGATGATGTTACCAAACAAGCTATGATGTTTGGTGATAGGGAATTTAAAATTTTAATAGATGCACACATCATGGCGCATCTTGGTGAAAAAGCTTTGTTCGAATGTTACTATAACGGCAAAAAATATGAAGCATTCAGCACCGAGACTGTTACCGAAGCTGTTAATGCTCCTGTTACTAAAGAGAGAATTTCAGAGCAGCTTTCAAAACTTGGTTCAACGGTTTTTGAATTTTCAAATCTTAGTGTGGATGCTCATGATAATATATATATATCCATAAAAGAGATTAATGCCATGAGGCGTTGTGTTACGGAGCAAATTGAAAAAGATATATCTTCAAAAGAAAGAACATATGAAGGACATGGTTTTTCTCTCATAATTCCGCAGATAAAAGAAAAGAAAACGCCCGTATTCACTGCGTCAGTACAAAATAAAAATCAGGCACAGACAGCATATGACCTTGGATTTGAAAAGATATATATTCCTCTTGATGTATATCTTGATAATCCCGATTTATATAATTCAGATAAAGATGTATATTGTGTTAAACTTCCGCCGATAAATCACAAGAATCAAAAGATGGATTATTCTTTTGTTAAAACCGACAGCGTGTGTATATCAAATCCGGCACACCTTAACATAAAAGAAAATCTTCCCCGTATTCATGCAGATTATCGTCTTAACACTTTTAATTCTCTTTCAATCAGAGAACTTATGAAGTGGGGAGTGAAAAGCGTAACATTATCTCCGGAACTTACGATTTCTCAGATTAAAGAGATAGGAAAATCCATTGAAACTGAAATTGTTGTATATGGAAGAGTATCTCTGATGACCGTAAGAAATTGTATAATAAAATCTGCCCGAGGTAAGTGCGGATGCAAAAAAGGGGAGATATATTATCTTAAAGACAGAAAGAATATGTATTTTCCTGTGATTGCCTCAAAAGACAGCTGTACAAATGTCATATATAATTCTGTACCCATAATTATGTCAGATAGGCTCAATGAACTTTCGCCTTGTGGTGCAGATATGTACAGATTCGATTTTACAACGGAAACAGAAGATGAAATGCATTCTATACTGAGGATGTATGAATCTTCACAAAAACCTAAAGGAACATTTACAAGAGGACATTATTATAATTCGGTAAAATAAGGATGGTAGAAAAACAATGGAAAGCGCAAATATAAATATTAAATTTCTTGAAAATAATAAAGAAAAGCAAATACCTTTTTATGCAACAGAAGGCTCTGCCGGAATGGATTTAAAGGCATGTCTTGAAAATGATATCACTTTGAAACCATTGGAGCGTGCTCTCATTCCTACCGGAATTGCCATTTCTCTTCCCGGACCAAAATTTGGAGCTTTTTTGTTTGCACGTTCCGGACTTGCATCAAAACATGGCATAACTCTGGCAAATTGTGTTGGTGTGGTGGATAGTGACTATACAGGTGAGATAAAAGTTGCTCTTGTGAATCTGAGCAATGAGGAATATACCATAACAAACGGAGAAAGAATTGCCCAAATGGTTATAATGGAAGTTGCAAAAGCAAATTTCAAAGTATGTAGTGAATTGGATAAGACAGAAAGAGGCGATGGTGGATTTGGTTCTACCGGTTCGTTTTAAGAGGATAGTGTCATGAATTTTATACTTGCTTCAAAATCTCCTCGTCGCAGTGCAATTTTAAAGGATGTGGGTCTTGAATTTGATGTGGTTGTAAGTTCTGTGGATGAATCTTCCATACCAAAAGATCTTCCGCCTCATATATATGTTCAGGAACTTGCAATTCTCAAATCAACACATGTGGCTTCGACTTCACCCAAAGGCTCTCTTGTAATAGGTGCAGATACTGTTGTTGTGTCAGGTGATGAAATAATTGGTAAACCTAAAGATTTTGATGATGCATTCAAAATGCTTTCGTCGTTTTCCGGAACATCCCATAAGGTTGTTTCGGGGATTTCTGTTACACGGACAGACGACATGACAACCGTATCTGATTTTTGTGAAACAGAGGTTTGGTTTTCAAAGTTATCAGACGAGGAAATTATTCATTATATTAATACTTTTTCCCCCTATGATAAAGCCGGTGCATATGGTATTCAGGAATATGCCGGAGTGTTTGTGGAAAAAATCAATGGTGATTTTTATAATGTGGTTGGGCTTCCCTTATCAAAACTATATCAGCTTTTAAAAAGAGAATTCTGTGTAAAAATTTGAACGGACAAAATTCATAATACGAAAAAACAGGAGATTACAAATGAATTTTTTCAGAGACCATAAAAACTCAATACTCATTATTTTAGCTACTGTAATTTTTGTAGTTGCAATGATATCTTCAGCCTCCGGAAAACCAAATGCCGGAATTGTATCTGATACAGTAGGGATAGTCCTGAAACCCTTTCAGTCACTTGGAACATATTTCATGAATTGTTTTAGATACGGAGAGGATGCAGAGACTTTTGAGGCTGAAAACACAAAACTCAAACAGGAGCTTATAGTTGCAAATAAAAAAGCTGCCGATTATGATGAATTATCAAAGGAAAATGCAAGACTGAGATCCATGCTTGAGCTTCGGGAATCGTCAACTGAATTTGAAGTGAAGGCGGCATCTGTCATAGGTACGGATACACAAAACTGGACATCAGTTTTAAAACTTGACAAGGGGCTTTCTGACGGAATCAAGAAAAATGATGCTGTAATTACAGAGTCGGGTCTTGTTGGATATGTGTGTAGTGTAGGCAGAAACTGGTCAAAGGTTGTGACAGTTATTGATGCAACATCCTCTGTGGGTGCAAAAGTTGACAGAATAGAAGAATATTGTGTCGTAAAAGGTGACGCAGAGCTTTATTCAAAGGGTTTTTGTACAATGAATTATGTGACCACACAATCTAAAATTTCAGCCGGAGACATTCTTACCACATCCGGTGAGGGCGGCATTTTTCCGGAAGGAATAATCATAGGTAAAATAAACGAAATAAGACCAAATGCCAACGGATTATCTCTTGATGCAACAGTTGAACCTGCTGTAGATTTTTCTTCGGTAAGCGAAGTTTTTGTTATAATCAACTGACCGGGAAAGGCGGGATTTTAAATTGAAAAAGATTCTGATCATATTAACGGGTTTAATACTGTTTACTATACAAACATCCCTTGGTGAATCGATGGATGTGCTTGGGATTGCACCCAATCTCATATTGGTATTTGTGATAGTCTACAGTCTTGACACAACCGGTTTTATGGCCACTCTTATAGGTGGTATATGTGGACTTATGACCGATTTTGCCGATGCCGGAATCGTTGGCCTTGGTGGGCTTGTGATGATGTATGTATCGTTTGCGTCAAGCATTGTCTCTAAAAAGTTTTATTATGACAACAAACTTGTTGGCATAATAATTGTTTTTGTTTCGAGTATAATTTTTGAGTTTTCCAAATTTTTTATAATCAATCTGTTATATGCCGATGCTTCCGTATCAATGGTATTTTTCAGATATATTCTGCCGGGTGCAGTATATAACGCTGTTCTTTCTTTCCCTCTCATGTGGTGGGTAGAGTGGCTTAAAAATGAATATGTAAGAGGGATATAAATGCTTTCTAAACTAAAGGATAAATATTTTACTTTGACCATAATAACAATAATTCTTTTTGTAGTTCTGTTTATCAGATTGTTTAAATTGCAAATAGTTGAAAAAGATATGTATCTGTCAAAATCTCAGTCATATCTTTCCTCTGTGGAAAGAATACCTGCCCCCAGAGGCAAGATTCTTGACAGATACGGAAGACCTATTGTAACAAACAGATTGGGGTTCTCGGTTTCATTTACAAAATCGGGGCTTTCGGATGATGAACTAAATGATCTTATTGTAAATACAGTAACTTTGTTAAGGTCAAATGAAGATGAATATGTTGATACATTTCCTATTGCATTTGATGGTAAAAATTATGTTTTTTCATATCGTAACTACATAGATGATGAACTGGATACGAAGGTGAGAAACACAAAATTTGCTTTGTCAATTTCAGATAATCTCAATGCACGGGAGTGTATTGAAGTTTTGAGTGAAAAATTCAACATAGATAACAGATATAATATGCGTGACACAAGGGATATTATAGCTGTACGCTATGAGATGCTTATGAGAGATTTTTCTGACTCAAATCCGTTTACGTTTTCTTCTGATGCATCAATAAAAACAGTTTCTGCCATTGAAGAAAATTCAGAACTTTATGATGGTATTGGTGTCACAACATCGCCGGTCAGAGACTATATATATGGTAATATGGCGGCTCATATTCTCGGAAGAGTTGGTATTATCTACCGTGAAGAATATGAGGTTTTAAAAGATAAGGGATACGGATATAATGCTGTAATAGGAAAAGATGGAATTGAAAAAATTCTCGAATCCGATATAAGAGGGAAAGATGGAAATATCAGTATTTCAAGAATAGTTGGTGAGGAATCCAAAATAACTGAAGTTCCTGCAATTCCCGGGAACAATGCTATGCTGACAATTGACATAGATTTGCAACGTGTTGCGGAAAAAGCTCTTATGGAAACAATTGAGTCAATCAAAGCAAACAGTTGGAAAAATTCTGACAATGCAGGTAGTGATGTTGGTGGTGGTGCGGTAGTTGTTCAGGACGTAAACACCGGAGAAATACTTGCGATGGCAAGTTATCCCACATACAATCCCGATACATTTTCAAATGATTATGTGGAACTTAGCAAAAACAAATCGAACCCCATATTGAATCGTGCAATAAGCGGTATATACCCTCCTGGATCGGTTTTCAAAATGCTTACAACCATTGCCGGTATGGAAGAGGGAGTAATAGATTCAAACACGATTGTTGAAGATAAAGGTGTGTATGAATATTATGAACAGAAGTTCAATTGCTGGATATATACAGAAACCCAGACTACACACGGCCCTATGGATGCTACCAATGCTCTTAAAAATTCCTGTAACTATTTCTATTATGAAGTGGGGAAGAGATTGGGTGTTGACAAGCTTGTTGAATATGGCAAAAAAATGAACCTTGGTGAAAAAACCGGTATTGAAATTGAAGGCGAGGTTGGCGGTGTACTTGCAAGTCAGGAGTATAAAAATCTCAATTTTAATGAAGTGTGGTATCCCGGAGATACTTTGCAGATGGCCATTGGGCAGTCGTATAATCTTTTCACTCCGTTGCAGCTGGTAAATTATACATCAACCATTGCAAACCGTGGTAATATTATGAAACCATATCTGACCAAATGCATAAGAGAGTCACAGAGCGGACTGATAGTAAAAGAAACCAAACCCGAGACGAAAAATAAAATTGATATGAGTGATGAAACATATAATGTGGTTACATCGGGAATGAGACTTGTTAGTTTTGATGGTACGGCATCTTCTGTTTTTGGTGATTTCCCCGTGGAAACATGCAGTAAAACAGGTTCATCACAGATAGATGGCGGTAGTGCCAACGGTGTTTTCGTAACATATGCACCATATCAGAATCCGCAGATTGCCATATCTGTAGTCGTGGAAAATGCCGGTTCCGGTAGTGTGACTGCACCTATTGCAAAAGCGATATATAGCGAATACTTTAAGTTGACACCTAAACAGACGGGTGACAATTATATCAAAAATAATGTACTTATATCGTGAAAACTTGATAAAAATTACAAAATGATATAGACAAAAATAATTTGATGTGATAAAATATGGAAGTGAACTGTATTATGGGTAAGATTATAACTGTTATTTCAGGAAAAGGCGGTGCCGGAAAGACAACAGTTTCTGTCAATGTGGCATGTTGCCTGAAAAAACATGGATATAAAGTTCTTATATCTGACTGCAGTTTTGGCATAAGAAATGTCTGCATTCCTTTGGGGGTTACATCAGAAGGGCTATATGATGTGTCTGATGTCATAAATAAGGAATCGCTTTTTGCCGACGCTTGCATAAAGGGTAAAGACCTTAAACCGGATTTCCTTCCGTCGTCCGTATCATCGTGTCCTGATGGATTTGAAGATGGATACAGAGAAATTATTGATTCAAATTCTGATAAATACGATTATGTAGTTATTGATACACCGGCATCATCCGGAAGAGAATTTGAATTGTGTACAAACATGGCAGATATAATTCTGGCAGTTACGGAAGAAGATTTTCTGTCGGTTTCCAATACCGGATTTTGTGTTAACAGGATTGATAAATCAGACAAGGAGATGTACTGCATAATAAATAAAGCAGAATTTTCATCTGATTCACGTTCTGTGAGTGCAGAAGAAATTGCCGATGATATCGGAATTCCGATTATTGGTATAATACGTAATGATGAGTACGTAAGCAAAAGTCTGGCAGAAGGTGAACCGATAGTCGGATACAATACATATGCCGGCAGGGAAATAGAAAATATAACAAAGCGAATATGCAAGAAATATGTGTCACCCGGCGAATCAGGAATAGGTGACCGAGTGTTTGACAAAAACAAATACATACCAAAAAAATATTGAGGAGGGTTTTGATTTGAATATCGCATTAATAGCTCATGACAAGAAGAAAGAACTGATGGTCCAGTTTTGTATAGCATATAAAGGTATTTTTGCTAAACATAACCTTGTTGCTACAGGAACAACCGGAGGACTCATTATAGATGCAACAGGACTTGAAGTCCACAAATTTTTATCCGGTATTCAGGGCGGTGATCAGCAAATTGGTGCTCGTATTGCCTATAATGAAATAGATTTAGTTCTTTTCTTTAGAGATCCTCTGACAAATCAACCTTTTGAACCTGATGTAGAGTCTCTTTTAAAACTTTGTGACATTCACAATGTTCCCATTGCAACAAACATTGCCACCGCAGAAGTGCTTGTAAGAGGACTTGACAGAGGGGACATGGATTGGAGAGATATTATCAATCCAAAAAACAAAAAGTTTTTATGATATTATAAAAATGATAATGATAAAGAAATAGTATTATAGATTTGCTTTTAAGAGGGGAGCAGAATAATTCGCACGAATTACTCTGCACTCCTTTTTTGATTTTATTAATCAAATTAAAATAATCACTTTACAATAAAGTTGTTTTTGTGGTATAATTAATCCATCTATATGCTCGGAGGTTTCAAAATGGAATCCATAACTATAAATGGCTGTGCAGATTCGTTCTCTGTATATAACGGATTTGTTGATAAATTTATAAAAGATGCCAATGCATCCTTTATTAAAGTGTACATATACATTGTTCGTCATTCAAATGATAAAGAAGGACTCACATACGATAAAATAGCTAAAGATACCGGACTTTTAAAGTCGGATGTCGTATCTTCTTTGAAATTTTGGCATGAAAACGGTGCAATTACACTTGACAATAATTCTCTGACTATAAACAGAGTTTCAGCGATGAATGAGGAAGTTGAACTGAAAAATGATGTTGTTTTGGATATCCACGAAGGAAGTATTTGTCAGCCTAACACATCAGTATCATCATCATATAAAGGCACAGAAGTTGTTAAAACCGTAAATTCTGATCAGAAGCTTGCTAATCTTTTTATGTTGGTAAGTCAGATTCTCAACAAAAATTTAAGCACAAACGACTATAAAATCATATATAGTTTCATTGATTATCTCAAACTTCCGGAGCAGGTAATCATAATTCTTTTTGAATATTGCGTATCAAACGGAAAAACAAACATGAGATACATAGAAAAAATAGCATATTCCTGGGCTGATAATGGAATTTTGACTCCTGAGCTGGCAAATAAGTTTGTTAAAAATTCCAATAAAGAGCAAAGCATTTTATCAACATATAAAAAGAATTTCAGAATATCAGGCAGAGAGTTTACTCCAACAGAAGAAAAAATGCTTCTTACATGGATAAATGTTTATAAAGCGGATGAACAGCTCATAATGAGAGCTTATGAGAGCGCGGTTATGAATACCGGTAAAGTATCTTTCAGATATATGGATTCAATAATAAGAAATGAAATGGAGTCAAAAACTGCAAATCAAACTCAGAAACTGTCATCCAATATAGAAAAAAGCAAATTCAGAAATTATCCGAAAGATAAAACAATAAGTGAGGCTGAAAGACAAGCCATAGCAAGGATGATGATGAATTTCGGAGGTGAAGATGATGCTGTCAATGAATGAAATACACGCAAAGATACGTGGAGAATACAGACAGATTCAGGAAGAATATGAAAATGCCAAGAAAAATGCAGAGGAACTTATGTATGCATCATTTCCACGTGTTGAGGAAATAGATAATGAAATTTCCGCTCTTGCCATAGAAAGCGCCAAAAGGGTTCTTGAGGAAAAGATTACTCCTGAAGAGGCAGCTTTGAGTATGCAGGAAAAAGCAAGGATTTTGAGAGAAGAAAAGGAATTGATTATAAAGTCAAATAATATTGATGAATTCAAAATCACCTACAAGTGTCAAAATTGTCAAGATACCGGGTTTTCCAAGGATGGGAAAAAATGTGGATGTTACATGAAAAAAATTCAGTCCATGCTTGCACTTCCCGGTGAGAAAAGTGAAAATGCCATATTAAAAAAATGTGAATTTGACAACTTTTCTTTAGATTATTATTCAAAAGAAAAAGATCCTGAAATAGGCATTTCACCAAGAGATATAATGCGTGCAGTATTTGCAAACTGCAAGAAATTCACAATTGATTTTTCAGGTGAAAATTCCGGAAATGTTTTGCTTTGCGGTCCGTCAGGTCTTGGTAAAACACACATGGCGGCATCTATAGCAAATGAAGTTATGTCAAAAGGATATCTTGTAATATATAAATCTTCATACAAACTTTTTCAGTTTCTTGAAGACTACAAATTTGGAAGAGTTGACAGGAATATATATTCCGTTGTATACGATGCCATCTATGATGCTGATCTTTTGGTAATCGATGATTTCGGAACAGAATTTATAACATCATATACACAGTCTGTTCTTTTCGATCTTTTGAGCACAAGAATTGCATCGGATAAATCTACTGTGATAAGTACCAATCTCACCTTGGACAACATTCTGGAGATATATCAGGAAAGAATAATGTCAAGGCTTAAAAATGAATTTAATGTTTTGAGATTTGCAGGAGAAGATATAAGAGCACTAAAAAATAAATAATCGGAGAGGAAAAATGATTTTATCAGATAAATGGACAGATTATAACCTGATTGATGCGTCAGATGGTCAGAAACTTGAAAGATGGGGAGAATTTCATCTTGTACGACCTGACCCTCAGGCAATATGGTCAAAAAAAACAGAAAAGAAACTTTGGGATAATGCCGATGCTGTGTATCATCGAAGCAAATCAGGCGGCGGAAGTTGGGAATACAGAAAAAAATTCCCGCAAGCATGGCAAATAAAGTATGGTGAATTGACTTTTAATGTAAAACCCATGGGATTTAAACATACAGGTATATTCCCTGAACAAGCAGCAAACTGGGATTTTATAATCGATAAGATAAAATCTTCCAACCGCCCCATAAAGGTTCTTAATCTTTTTGCATACACAGGTGGTGCGACAGTTGCGTCTGCATATGCAGGAGCATCAGTTGTTCATGTGGATGCATCAAAAGGAATGGTGAATTGGGCAAAGGAAAATGCTGCCTCATCAGGACTTTCCGATGCACCCATAAGATATATTGTTGATGATTGTGTAAAATTTGTAGAGCGTGAAATAAGACGTGAAAACAAATATGATGTAATTATTATGGATCCACCAACCTATGGCAGAGGTCCAAAAGGCGAATTGTGGAGATTTGAAGACGAACTTTTTCCGCTTGTTTCAAAATGTGTAAAGCTTTTGAGTGATAAACCTCTTTTGTTTATTGTGAATTCCTACACAACCGGAATATCCCATACAGTTGTCTCAAATGTTCTTTCATATCTCATAAAATCAAAATTTGGAGGAAGCATACAATCGGACGAACTTGGGCTTAAAATGAGTTCAAATTCTCTTTGTCTTCCCTGCGGATATACCACAAGATGGTTTGAAGAATGATAAAAACGGAGTGAATCTCTTGATTAAAGTAAACAATCTCAACTATTCATATATTACTGATGAAGGTGAATGTGAAGAAGTTTTAAAAAATATAAATATTGAAATAGAAAAAGGGGATTTTGTTGCAGTTCTCGGTCATAATGGATCAGGGAAATCTACATTCGCAAAACATCTCAATGCAATATTGCTACCTTTGGGTGGTAAGGTGTATGTGGGAGGTATTGACACATCTGACGAAAGCAGACTTTGGGATGTCAGAAGTAGTGTCGGGATGGTTTTTCAAAATCCTGATAATCAGATTGTTGCATCTATTGTCGAAGAAGATGTTGCATTTGCCCCGGAAAATCTTTCTGTTCCACCTGAAGAAATAAGAAAAAGGGTAGATGAAGCTTTGGAAGCGGTAGGGATGAGTGAATATAAAAACCATTCACCTCATATGCTGTCAGGCGGTCAGAAACAAAGGGTTGCAATTGCAGGGATAATAGCAATGAAGCCTAATATAATCGTTATGGACGAGCCCACGGCGATGCTTGATCCCATTGGAAGACGTGAGGTTATGCAGACTATTGATGAACTCAATAATAAATACGGCATAACAATTGTTCTCATAACTCACAATATGGATGAAGCTGTAAAAGCAAAAAGAGTTATTGTGATAGATAGCGGGAAGATGATTATCGATGGTAGTCCAAAAGAGGTTTTTAAAAATGTTGAACTTTTGCGATCAATTGGTCTTGATGTTCCGCAGGTAACGCTCTTGGCACACGAGCTTAAAAAACAAGGGTTTGATATAAAAGACGACGTTTTAACGGTAGATGAATGTACAGAGGAGATATACAGATTATGCCAATAACAGTTGAAAATGTCAGTTATACCTATGGCAAAGGAACTCCTTTTGAAAAAAAAGCATTAGACGATGTTTCCTTTGAAATACAAGATGGTGATTTTGTTGCTTTGATAGGGCATACCGGTTCTGGGAAATCAACGTTGATACAACTTTTCAACGGACTTTTAAAGCCCGATTCCGGGAAAGTATATGTCAATGGTATAGACATAACATCTGAAAAAGTTAATATGAAAGATATAAGAAGTACTGTTGGAGTTGTTTTTCAGTACCCTGAATATCAGCTTTTTGAAGAGACTGTATATAAAGATATTGCATATGGTCCTTCAAATCTTGGAAAATCAGCTGAAGAAATCAAAGATATAATTTCTGAAGTTCTGCATCTTGTTGGGCTTGAAGAAGATGTTCTTGAAAAATCACCATTTGAACTTTCGGGCGGACAAAAAAGAAGAGTTGCAATTGCAGGGGTACTTGCAATGCGACCAAAAATTCTTGTTTTGGATGAACCCACAGCAGGTCTTGATCCTGCAGGAAGAAATGATATTCTTTCATGTATAAAAAAACTCCATCAAAAAAATGATACGACAGTAGTTCTTGTGTCTCACAGCATGGAAGATGTTGCCAATACTGTTGATAAAATTCTTGTTGTATCTGACGGGAAACTTTTGAATTTTGATACCGTTGCAAATGTATTTAAAAGTTCGGAAGAACTTAAAAACATTGGTTTGAATGTTCCTCAGGTGACAAGAGTTGTAAATCATCTTAAACAAAAAGGTATATATCTTGAAGGAGATATATATACCGTAGAAAGTGCCATAGATGCCATAAAAGAATATGTAAGGAGGAAAAATAATGCTTAAAGACATAACTTTAGGTCAATATTTCCCTCTTGACTCGTGCATACACAAACTTGATCCGAGAGTGAAAATTCTTTTGACACTTTTTTATATCATATTGGTATTTTTTGTTCATTCTATAACGGGATATGTTTTAGTTGGTATATTTACTTTAACCATAATATTACTTTCAAAAGTTCCTTTAAAAGTTGTTTTAAAATCCATTAAACCACTTTTAATAATAATATTTATCACTGCATTCATAAATCTGTTTTTTACAGGCGGTGAAAAGATAGTATTTAACTGGAAGTTTATTAAAATCACGGAAAATGGCATCGTAAATGCGGTTTCAATGGCATTGAGACTCATTTTTCTTGTGATGGGAAGTTCACTTCTGACATATACCACATCTCCCATACTTTTAACCGATGGAATCGAAAGACTTCTTTCGCCTTTTTCAAAACTTGGACTTCCATCCCATGAACTTGCTATGATGATGACCATAGCTTTAAGATTTATTCCGACACTTCTGGAAGAAACCGAGAAAATAATTATGGCTCAAAAATCCAGAGGAGCAGATTTTGAAAGTGGTAATCTTTTGAGAAGAGCAAAAGCTCTTGTGCCGGTTCTTGTTCCGCTTTTCATCAGTTCTTTCAGACGAGCGGACGAACTTGCGACTGCTATGGAATGCAGATGCTATCGCGGAGGAGATGGCAGAACATCTCTCAAACAACTTAAAATAACATCTTTTGATGTTCTTTCTGTTGTTGTTTTCGCAATTTTTTGTATTTTGCTTGTTTTAATAAATATATATAACGTTAAAATAATGGGTTATTAATATGAAAAATATAAAATTGATTCTTCAATATGATGGAAGCTTTTACCATGGATTTCAGATACAACCATCAGTAGAAAGCATTCAGGGGATTCTTGAAAAGACAGTTACAGATATAACCGGCGAATCGGTCAGGGTATACGGATGCAGTCGTACGGATGCAGGTGTTCATGCATACAGATATGTTGCAGGTTTTAAAACTGAAACACCGATTCCGTCCGAAAAAATTTCGGTTGTAATGAATAACTTTCTGCCTCATGATATAAGAGTTATTTCTTCTGTTGAGGAAAACGAAGAATTTCATCCGAGATTTTCTTGCCTTTCCAAGACCTACAGATACATAATCAATACAGATGAAAATCCTGAAGTCTTTATGAGAAATTATGAATGGCAGATAAAAAAAGAACTTGACATAAATGCTATGGTCGAGGCAAGTAAATATATTGTCGGAAAGCATGATTTCAGATCTTTTATGACCACCGGCCCCGATATGGAAACAACAGTCAGGACTGTTCATTCTTTGGAAGTAAAAAAAGAGAATGGTAAAATTGCGATATATATAAATGCAGACGGATACCTGTACAATATGGTTCGTATAATAACGGGGACTCTTTGTCTTGCGGGTGAAGGTAAAATCTCACCATCATATGTCAGTGAAATAATTGAAAAAAAAGATAGAAACTTTGCAGGACCCACCGCTCCGCCGCAGGGATTATACCTGTATGAAATATTTTATTGAGGAGGGATAGTATGAATGAGTTTGATAATCCCGGAAACAATGGATTTGAAAATGAAGAAAACGAAAATGAAGATGTCAATATCGAAGAAGTAACAGAAGAGTTTGAATATAATCAAAAATATCAGGAAGAATCTGAAAATACGGAAGATATGGAAGATGCGGAAGATATGGAAGATACTTCGGACAGTGATGAAATTGATGAACCTGTTTCAGATTATGAAGATGAAAATACCGAAGTCTATGAAGATGATGTTACAGAACAAGATGAAGAATATGACGGATATGACGATTCGTATAAGATAAAAAAAGAAAGATTTGTGTGGCTGAAATCATATGTTGCAGATAAAATATATGAATTCAATCAATTGAATAAGAAGCAAAAAACAACACGTGTGACGGTTTTTTCAATTATATTTGTACTTGTAATTCTTATTATGACAGATATCATCCCGATTTTGCCAAACAGTTACAACAGATCATATGTTGGAAATGAATATGTTCTCGGTGAAACAATCACAAGTGATGTGGAGAAATTTGGCGATGGCGTTCTTTATGCATCATCAGGTTCTGTTATTTGTTTTGGACCGGATATGAAGGTTGAAAATAAAATCTCAGCTTTTCAGGGTAGTAACCTTATTAACACCAATGGGAAAAGTGCAGTTGTGTACAGCAAAAATGGTAATAATATCCTTGTTATGAAAAATAAAGATAAGTATGAGTCCATAACAATTGATGAAAACATATATTCAGCCAAAGTCACGGCTAATGCCGGTTATATTCTTTTGACTTCTGAGGCGGGATACAAATCATGTCTTAGTGCATATTCCTCATCTCATGATCTTGTATATGAATGGCATACTAACAGTAATGTTATTGATATGGCATTTTCGGATAACGAAAAATATATTGTAGTATCAACTTTGGAATATAGCAAAACCGGAATCAACACTAAACTTGTGTTTATAGAAACAGTATCCAATACCCCGGTTTCTGAATGTGTTATAGAGGAACAGTTGATTTCTGAACTATTCTTCACACAGGATAATACTGTTATTGCAGTAGGAGATGTTTCTACCTATTGTTTTACTGCAACAGGACATCAGAAATGGGAAATAAAGTATGAGGGAAAGAATCTCAAAACCTATGACTATGACGATGGTAAGATTGCTTTTTTGTTTAATAAATATAACTCTGAACTCAGCGAATCTACAATAGAAATTTATGGTTTGTCCGGACGGTTGAGAGGTAAATATGAAAGCGTAGAAAATATAAGAGCGTTAAGCTTGAATAACGGTTACTGTTTGCTTCAGCTTAGCAAGGGAACTGCACTTCTTGATGACGATGCAGACCTTAAAAAGAAAAAAGAGTTGAAAGAAGATTATCAGAAAACCATACTTTTCGACAATTATAACTTTGCGTTCGGTATAAGAGATAATATAGCAGAAATCATTTCTGTAAGACATTAAGTACAGGGGGAGTATATATGATTTGCGATATTGCGATACTCGTAGTTTTTGCAATTTTTCTTGTGTCCGGATATAAAAAAGGGTTTATACGTTCGGCGTATTCCATGTTGTCTGTGATAATCTCAATTGTGCTGTTATATTTTTTCAGAGATGCTTTCACGGAGTATATTGTATCTTCGTCGGTCGGTGAGGGAATATATGAACATTTTTCTGCAAATTATGATGGTGACATTGCCGAAAAATGTGCATATGCTCTCACATATATACTATCTGTTGCTATTTTATATATCGCACTCAGGTTTGCCGTGAAATCGCTTTTTAAGGTGCTTAATATAATAGCAAAATTACCATTGCTGAACATTTTGAATTCTTTAATTGGCGCAGCTTTCGGTGCTGTTGGCGGATTCCTTTGGATAGTTATTGTGTTAAATGTTTTATATATCTTTCCACAAACGAAAGATCTTGTGTCGGATTCAGAAATTGCCAAAGCTTTTAATCTTTTTGCAATAAATTTTCTTGGGAAATAAAATTAATATCAAAAAAATGCAGAAACGAAAAATCCGTTTCTGCATTTTCTGTTAGTCTGCAAGTTCTGCTTGAATATCTTGATTCGCTAAAATATAACCTTTTGCTCTTAACCACTCAAGTGTTTTTGTATGGGTGGTTTTAAGCGGAATATAGTTTGTTCTTAAATGAGTACCGTCTGTTTCATCATATGAGAAGGTAATTTCAATATAATGACTGGATTCGTTTTCATATGTTGTAATTTCTTCATAATTCATATTTAGAATATCTTCTCGTATAACTTCAAGAAATTCGTCTTTTTCGGTAATAGTTCTCGCTCCGTCAAGATTGATTTTTGTTATTCGTCCGCTATCAAGGAATTCAACTCGATTAAGCTTTTTGTATTCGGGATTGTTGTATAATTCAGATATTGTTCCCTGCGCTTGATCAAAATTCACCCGATAGGCTCTTGAAAAGATTTTTCCGTTTTTGAGTTTATACTTTATGTGAATCCTTGTGTTATAATCATCGTGTACAGGCACAATCGTTTCGTAAGCGAGCTTATGATGGAGTTCAAGGCCTTCTTTTATAATTGATTCATTATCTGTATATGGTTCCGTGTCCAGTTGATAATAGTCATATATCGCTATTTCAGAAATGTCATTTGCTGATGGAATCCTTGTTTCATATCCGAAAAATGATGTGAATGCAAAAATGGAAATGACTGCTCCGAAAAATATACAGAATATAAGGTAACCTTTGTAGGATTTGAACACTGAAATTGTCTTTTTAAGAATCATTTCAATTCCGAAATATGAAATTATGCTGAAGATAAAAAGTATTGTAATAAATGCTACAGGACTGTCTTCAATCAGACTAAAGAAAAGTGCAAATGGAATTAGTGAAAGGATAAATACAACGACATATTTGAAAATGTAGTTCAAAACTTTAAATCCTGCCACATCAGATGCGGTCTCTGATCTTCTTTTTATATATGTTAAACAAGACAATACATATATAATCAGGGAGGCAATGAAGAATTTTACATAATCCCATAATCCGAAATATTCTCCGAAATAATTGTTTGCTATTCCAAATGATGCAACAACAAAATTGTTATCGGAAATGAAATTCCATAATTCTTGATTTGATGAAAATCCCCACAGAAAACTTTCCGCTATGAGTTCAAATGAAGCTGCAATAATCGGAATAAATGAGTGAATAATAACCGTTATAATAATTGCGGCAAAACTGTTTCCCGTAATAACAGATGAAAAAACTGAAATTGAAAACATTATGAAAATAACAAAAGCATTAATTCCAAGCCAGATCATACAGTCAGAAAAGTTAAAGTAACATAGACTTATAAGGCTTATTGCGATGAGGGGTACAATCATAAGAGTAAATCCTGCAAGAGTTGTGGAAATGTAATTTGCACACCTTGAAACAGGGCATGAATGTATAAAAACTACCTGCTTTTTTGAGTGAATAAATCTGAATGAAAGAATAGAGACAATATTTGGAACAATAACTGACAACAGAATCGGAAATATAAGATAGGACGGTGAAAGCAGAAGTGGAACATTTGCATTATAAATTGAATTGTAATTATAATATTCGTTTGCAGGAACTGCGTTTAATATTATATAGACAAAAAGTATTGCAAAATATAATACTGAACCCCATAAAAATCGTTTAAGAGTAGATTTGTATATTGCTTTATTAAAAAATGATGTTTTTGAAATCATATCCAAGTCCTCCTAATTCGTAGATAAAAACTTCTTCAAGTGTGAGACCGATTCTTTCAAGAAGTATAGGTTCAGTACTTTTTAATGTGTCATATATGTTATCCGGATTTCCTTTAATGATGAGGTTGTAAACAGAACCGGTTTTTGATATGTGTAAGACACCACTCATAGATTCAATAATCTTTTCGCCGTCTTCGTTAAATGAAACCTGATATTTACATATATCTCCTTTAATATCATCGAGCGGCTTTTCAATAATGATTTTTCCGTTATGTATAATTCCAACCCAGTCACATATATCTTCCAGTTCTCTTAAATTGTGAGATGAAACAAGGACTGTGAGCTCTCTGTCTGAAACATCTGCAATAACAAGGTTTAATACCTGCTTTCTCATAACCGGATCAAGACCGTCAAGAGGCTCATCGAGAATTAAAACATCGGGCATACAAGACAAACAAAGCCAAAACGCCACCTGTTTTTTCTGACCTTTTGAAAGTTTTCTGATTTGTTTTTTTTCATCAAGTCCGAATACTGTTTTTAAGATTTCATATCTTTCCATTGAAAAGTCGGGATACATGTCTCTATAAAATGAAGCCATCTGCTTGATTGAGTATCCTCCGAAATAAAACCAGTCGTCTGCAATGTTCAGGATTTTCTTTTTGACAGATTCATTTTCATAAACATCTTCACCGCAAACGCAGATTGTTCCGCTCTCCGGTTTCAATACTCCGTTTATGTGATTTATAAGTGTAGTCTTACCGGCGCCGTTAGGACCAATCAGACCATATATGGTTCCTTTTCTCACATGCATAGATAAGGATGACAGAACCTCAAATTTATCGAAATGTTTTGTTACATCCGTAACCTTAATCATTTGAATTCCTGGTATAATGTAAAAGACTCATCTAACAGTCATTTACAAATATACCTTTCTCCTTTCTTCAACCTTTTTAATCCGCGGTTGATTACGGTTTTAAATATTGGTATTATATAAATATGTGATGTGGATTTGTATACA
>JAZONV010000107.1:0-2445 GCA_045654685.1 Clostridia bacterium
TACAATTCAGACACTCGGTACCAAAGAAGCAGAAAAAGCAAAGCCAGAAAACTTTCACATAACAGACTATAACCTCGGTGTCGGTGGTGCAAAGGAAAAGTTCAAAAACAATATCATTGCGATAAATCTTCTGAAAGAACTTGAACATGAAGGCAGACAAGCGACACCCGAAGAACAAGAGATATTATCCCGTTATGTCGGTTGGGGCGGTCTTGCAGATGCTTTTGATGATACCAATGAAAAATGGGGCGATGAATACAGAGAACTTTATGTTACTCTTTCACCCGATGAATACAGAGCAGCAAAATCATCTGTTCTTGATGCTCACTATACAAGTCCGACAATCATAAATGCTATGTATGAAGCAATCGGCAATATGGGATTTACAGAAGGAAATAATCTTGAGCCGTCAATGGGTATCGGTAATTTCTTCGGTATGCTCCCCGATGAAATGTCAACGTCAAGGCTCTACGGTGTTGAAATCGACAGTATTTCGGGCAGAATTGCAAAACAGCTTTATCCGAATGCCGATATAACCATATCAGGCTTTGAAAAAACAAGTCGCAGAGATTTCTATGATATTGCAATAGGTAACGTTCCTTTCGGTCAGACCAAAGTGAATGACCGTGAATACAATAAACTCGGTTTTTCAATACATAACTATTTCTTTGCGAAAGCACTCGACCAAGTTCGTCCCGGCGGTATTGTAGCATTTGTAACATCACATCACACGATGGATGCGAAAACACCCGAAGTCCGTAAATATCTTGCTCAAAGAGCCGACCTGCTCGGCGCTGTCCGTTTGCCGAATAATGCTTTCAAAGCTAATGCGGGAACAGATGTTGTATCGGATATTATCTTCTTACAGAAAAGAGAAGAACCGATGGAAATTGAACCCGATTGGGTTCATCTTGGAATGAGTGAAAACGGATTCCCGATTAACTCATATTTCGCCGAACATCCCGAAATGATTTTAGGCGAACAGTCATCAAAAAGCACACAGTACGGAGTAGATGCCTTTACCGTAAAACCCATTGAGGGTGCAGATTTGGGTGAGCTTCTTCACGAAGCGATGAAGAATATTCAAGGCTCATACAAAGCTGCCGAACTTCCCACACTCGAAGAAAACACGGAAGTTTCAAAGGTTTCAATACCTGCTGACCCGAATGTTAAAAACTATTCTTATGCAGTTGTTGAGGGTGATGTTTATTACCGTCAGAACAGTATTATGGTTAAAACCGAAGTCAATGCAACCGCCAAAGAACGCATAAAAGGTATGGTTGGCTTGCGTGACTGTGTAAATGAACTCATTGACTTACAGTTGGATGAGCTGACTACTGACAGCGAAATCAGCGAAAAACAAGCAGAACTCAATACTCTGTATGATAACTTCACGAAGAAATACGGTTTAATCAACGATAAAGTAAATAAAAGTGCTTTTTCAAACGATTCGTCATATTATCTTCTCTGCTCTCTTGAGGTTCTTGATGAAGAAAAGAAACTCAAAAGAAAAGCAGATATGTTTACCAAACGGACAATCAAGCAACATTCTTCCGTAACGAAGGTTGATACCGCAGTAGAAGCTCTTGCCGTTTCAATCGGTGAACGTGCCTGCGTTGACCTCGGATTTATGGCTTCACTTATGGGTGAAGGAGCAACACCGCAGAAAATCGTTGAAGATTTGCAAGGCATTATTTTCAAAGACCCGAGAACGGATCCTTTTGATTTGGAAAGCAATCCCGACAGAAGTTATATCGGTTGGCAGACAGCCGATGAATACCTTTCGGGTAATGTCAGAGAGAAACTTGTCTATGCAGAGTACGAAGCCGAAAAAAATCCCTTTTTCAATGTTAATGTTGAAGCTCTGACAAAGGCTCAGCCGAAAGAACTCGATGCAAGTGAAATTGAAGTCAGGCTCGGTGCAACTTGGATAGACAAAGAGATTATCGAGCAGTTTATGTTTGAAACTTTCAAAACACCGAATTATGCACAGTTCAATATGAAAGTTAAATATTCGGAATATACCGCTGAATGGAGAATTGAAAACAAATCATTCATTTCGGGAAGTGACGTCAATGCTCACGTTACATACGGTACAACAAGAAAAAGTGCTTATGAAATTCTCGAAGATTCGCTCAATCTCCGTGACGTAAGAGTTTATGACACCGTTATAGAGAATGGTAAGGAAAAAAGAGTTCTTAACTCAAAAGAAACAACTCTTGCACAGCAAAAACAACAGGTCATAAAAGACGAGTTCAGAGATTGGATATTCCGTGACCCCGAAAGACGTAACTATCTTGTTGAAAAATACAATGTATTGTTCAACTCTACAAAGCCGAGAGAATATGACGGAAGTCATATAGTTTTTTCGGGTATGAACCCCGAAATAAAGCTGCGTGAACATCAGCTAAATGCGGTGGCTCACATTCTCTACGGCGGTAACAC
>JAZONV010000108.1:0-61577 GCA_045654685.1 Clostridia bacterium
AATTCGCCACTCCTCCTCTCGTGCTCTGTAGTATATCGCTATTCCATAAAAAAGATTATATCACAAATGGAGGAAAGGTGCAACATTTTCATTACTTGTTTGTGCCTTGAGCGAAGCGAAAGGAATGGATTAAACTATGAGAAATTTCAAAATAACTGTTCAATATGACGGAACTAAATATAATGGTTGGCAGAGACAGGGTAACACAAAAAACACCATTCAGGAGCGTTTTGAAAACGTGCTTTCAAAAATGTGTGGAAAAGAAGTGGAAATATTTGCTTCCGGCAGAACAGATGCCGGTGTTCACGCCGATGAGCAGACTGCAAATTTCAAATGTGATACATTAATGGATGAAGCTGAAATTTTATGTTATATGAACAAATATCTTCCTGAAGATATACGCGTAACATCGGTTAAAGAAGTTGATATCCGTTTTCATAGCAGACTGAATGCAATATCAAAAACATACGAGTACACAATTGCAACAGAAAAGCCCGATGTATTCATAAGAAAGTATGTGTTTTTTGCAGGCAAAACCCCTGATATAGAAAAAATGAGACGTGCGGCAGAGTTAATTGTCGGAAAGCATGATTTTAAAGGTTTTAGCTCTGTGGGAAGAACTAAGAAATCAACAATGAGAACAGTTAATTTTATTGAAATTGAAAAGGAAAACGGTCTTATAAAAATCAGAATAAACGGAAACGGATTCCTTTATAATATGGTGAGAATTATTTCAGGAACGCTTTACAATATAGGAACAGGAGATCTTGAGGAAAGCGTTATCAATGAAATATTTGAAGAAAAAATCAGAGCAAAAGCAGGCGTTACATTTCCCTCATCAGGACTCAGACTTGTAAAAGTATATTATTGATGGGTATGCGGTCTGCGACCGAAATGAATTGCCTGTCGGCGTTAATTGAACCTTGCGGCTCGTGAATTGCACCTGCGGTGCATTAAGACAAATCAATTCACGGAGTGATACCTCTACATATAATGTGGTCATCTTTTCAGTATACTCATACGGGCGTAACTGTTGTTGAATTTCAAAATAATGAAATGGATATTAAGAATTTTAGTAGGTTATTAATATTCGATGTTCACCTGATGTGATACGAATATTATCAAATAATAATGCATACTTAATGGAGGAAATAGTAATGGCTATAGAAATAAATCCAAAGGATACGACAAGAGAAATGGCATTTGATTTGTGGATGAAAGCACCCAACCCAATGGTTACTTTTTTCAAAACATTAGATGTCACAAATCTTGTCAGATTATCAAAGAAGAAAAACCTGAAATTTAATATGCTTATAGATTTCTGCATTGGCAAGGCCGCATCAAATGTAAAAGAATTTTATATTCTTCCGGTTGGTGACAAACTTATGCAGTATGATGCAATTGCAGTTAATACCATCGTAAAAAATAAAGATGGCGAAGTAAGTTCTTGCGATATTCTTTATACTGAAGAACTGGAAAAATTCAACGCTGATTATATTAAATATACAACTTGGGTGGCTGAAAACTGTAAGGACAGAGATTTATCAGATAACAGTATGGTAATTGGTACATCTGCTATTGTTGATACAGAAATCGATGGTGCAGTTGGAATGAATAGCGGCATTTTTAACAATCCGTTTATAATATGGGGTAAATATCGTAAAAAGTTATTTAAAGTCTATCTTCCTATTTCTTTTCAGTTTCATCATACACAAATGGATGGGGCTCATGCAGGCAAATTTTTGGAAAATCTTCAAAAAGAGATTAATGGACTGAAATCTTATATTTAATAAAATAGTCTCCCGAATTCTAAATTATGGAAAAAGTCTTTGCCATGCCTGGGCAAGCGCTCCCATTATTGCCATCTGTGAAGATTTGAAAAGCAAAAGTTTTGATGAAGGAAGTATCTCCATTGTCGAAAGCAATGCGATGGGGAGAACTTGATTATACTTTTCACCTGCCAAGACAATGTGGGTTGTTTTGTTTTGTCAAATTTAAAATGACAGAATACCCATAACAAATATTTGCAATTAGGATATGTGAACGGAATTTAAATTTATATATTGCAAAAATCAAAGTTTTATTATATAATTTTTTTGTTACAATATACTTTTTAAAGAGGTGTTTCTTTTGAAAAAATTTCACACAATGAAAATAGCAGGTGTTGAAAGAGAACTGCAGCTTTTCAGGATAAATGACAATCTTCAGATCGCTGCATTCATCCTTTTTGGTGATGTTGAAGTGACAAAGGCATCTGCAACGGAACTTTTAAAACTTGCACCGGAATATGACATTATGATAACTGCAGAATGTAAGAGTATTCCCCTTATCTATGAAATGGCAAGACAATCAGGTGCCAAGGATTACATAGTTGCCCGCAAGGGACCAAAACTCTACATGGAAAATGTAATTACAACCGAGACAAACTCCATCACCACAGCCAAAACCCAGACCCTTTGCATCGGTCAGAAAGAAATTGATGCACTAAAGGGAAAAAGAGTGTTGATTGTTGATGATGTTATAAGCACCGGCGAGTCACTTGCCTCACTTGAAGAACTGGTGAATCTTGCAGGCGGAAACATAGTCGGCAAAATGGCAGTTCTTGCAGAAGGCGATGCAGCCAAGAGAGAAGACCTTATTTTTCTTGAACCTCTTCCGCTTTTTGACGGAGAAGGAAATGCTTTGATTGACTGATATGGGAGGAATTGAAAAAATGAAAAAAATAAATAAAATTATCATTGCACTTGTTTCAATTGGTGTTATTATAGCGTCGGTTGCTTCGTGTTCAAACAATACAAAGAAAGATGAAGAGATACCGTCTTCTTCTCAGACAGAAACAAAAGATGCAAAGTCTTCGCAAGAAGAGGAAGTGAAAGGTAAATATTCCGACAACGAAGTGTATAAATCAGATGACGGGACAGAATATTCAAAAACCGAAGACGGCGCGGAAGTAGAACTTTCAGGCGACAATTTTCAAAATCTTATGGAAGAATATGAAAAAGTCAAAGGCACAGGAAGTGAAAGAGAAAAAGAACTTCTCGATCAGATACAGGTTATAATGGATATAATATCTGCAAAATCACCGGAATAAAAAAGCAGGCTGAGCCTGCACCCAAGTCGCGAGCGTAATTTGATATACATCTTATCTCGCGAACTAAATTCTGCGTAATGTCCTATACAGTAAAAAACAAGCTATTTCAGAATGCACATCAAGGCATTCCGAAATAGCTTGTTTTGATTAATGAGTAATAATATATTATCCTTCAAATGCTTCCTTGTCGCAAATGAGAGTAACATCTGCGTGAGCGTTAAGGAATGTTGCAGGATTGTTTGTTGTAATCATTGGCTGAACAAGTTCTGATACAACTTTGTGTTTTGCTTTTCCGTTTGCAAGAATTATGATTTTCTTTGATTTGAGGATTGTTCCCATACCCATAGTGAGGGCTTTTGTGGGAACATCGCTTTCTTTTTCAAAGAATCTTGAATTTGCTTTTATTGTGTTTTCTGTAAGGTCGGTAAGGTGAGTGTTGGCATAAAGTTTTTCGTCAGGTTCATTAAAACCAATATGACCGTTCTGTCCAATTCCCAAAACCTGAATGTCAATTCCACCATTTTCATCAATGAGCTTTTCAAAGTCTTCACACTCTTTTTCGGGGTTTTCTGCAAGTCCGTCCAAGATGTGAATGTTTTCTTCCTTAACATTAATCTGTGAGAAAAGCTGTTTGTTCATGAAATAATGATAGCTCTGGTCATTGTCGGCACTTAAGGGGTAGTATTCATCAAGGTTGAATGTTTTTATATTCCCAAAATCCAACTCGCCTTTCTTATACATTTCAATAAGATTATCATACATTCCGATAGGGGTTGAACCGGTTGCAAGACCAAGCACTCCGTCGGGTTTTTCTTTTATTGTTGCTGCCATGATTTTTGCAGCTTCCATAGACAGTTCATCATAAGTATTGCATACAATAACTTTCATTTATAATACCTCCATATAATATATAAATATGACCACAAAAATTATAGCACAACAAAATCATCTTGTCAATGAGTAAACACTTATAATTTCCATAATTTCCATAAACAAATGCCAAAAACCACCATATATCAAGGGTTTACAGCTTTTGTGCAAATTTGGACAAAAAACACAACTATTTGCATAATATATCATTTTTTTTGCACGAAGATACATAAGTATTGCATAATTTACACAATGCTGATATACTTTGGTTGGTGATTAATATGACAAGATATTATGGTTCCAGACTAAAAGAAACAATATGCATCAAAGAGCTTTACACGGTTCATTATTTTGAATATTCAAAAAATTACTCCTATGGTGGAGAAAGCCACGATTTTTGGGAATTTGTATATGTGGATAAGGGTGAAGTTATAATAACTGCCGATGATAAGGACTATTCTCTCTCAAACGGTCAGATTTTCTTTCACAAACCCAATCAATGGCATGCACTTCGTTCAAATGGTGAAATTGCGCCAAACCTTGTTGTGGTTTCTTTCTCATGCACCTCTTCTGCCATGAGTTTCTTCGATGATAAATTGTTAAGTGTTGGACAAACACAGAAATCTCTGATTTCAAAAATCATCACAGAGTTTACTGCAGCTTTTTCAACTCCCGTAAGTGACCATACAACCACATTTCTTACAAGGCGAACAGACCCTATGCCCGGTTGTGAGCAGCTTATAAAAATGTATTTAAGCGAGCTTCTGATTCTCTTTATGAGAGATAATGACATAGGACAGTATTCAATGTCCAAAAGCAATCGCCTGAGTTCCAACATGGAATACATTCTTTCTCATATGAATGCAAACATTTCAAGAATGATATCTCTTGCAGAACTCAGCACCTATTCAGGCATGAGCAATTCTGCAATATCTGCACTTTTTGCAGCTTCTGTGGGAATGGGACCGATTGAATATTTTATAAAGATGAAAATAGACCTTGCAAAAAAATATATTCGTGAAGATAACTACAATATAACACAGATTTCAGACATACTTGGTTATTCTTCGGTGCACTATTTTTCACGTCAGTTCAAAAAGACCACCGGAATGAGTCCTTCCCAGTATTCAAATTCCATTAAGGCGCTTGATAAGAAATTTTGATAAAGATGATATAGAAGCTTTTTTCTATCTCCATATGTCGGGTGTGAGATAATTCAAACAATTATTTCACACCCGATTTTCATATAATCAGAAAACAAGAGCAAGCCTTTTTTTCCCGTTTTGCCACATTTCATATGCTTTAAATCGGAATTCCACAGAAGAACTTTTATCTTTTGATATAAGTTCTTTTTTGCTGTCTTCCATATTTTGCGAAAATGCATCAACTGCCTCTTGGTCTATGCTGACACATGTATCGTTTACAAAACACAAAGGCGGAAAAAGAACACACCACCAGTTCTGACCTTCAGCCTTTCCGATTTCAACTTTCAAAGCCTCATATTTGCCCGTTGGCAAAACAAGTTCGCCATATTCTTTTGTTGGGAAATCTTCTTTCAAAAGTCTGATGTTCACATCATAGTCATATCCGTTTTTACGTATTTCTTCAACGGCGCATTTTTTTATCACATTAATCTGTTCGCTCACATTTTTTCTTGCAGTATTGATATCTTTGGTTTCAGAAAAAATATGTCCGCACTCATCTATTATGGCATCTCTGACCTTTATTTTGAGATTTTGATCTTCATCAGAATCGCTGTTTGCCACAACATGTAACCTTATAAGGTTTTCGGATATTGCGGCTTCCGTTTTGGAAAACTCTGTATTTATGGCAAAAATAACGAACAAAAAGCCAAGAGACAAAAACATTATTTTTTTCAAAATTATTCCTCCTGTAAAATATTTTTCGCTTGTCTTGAAGTATTGACCAAAATAATAAATTTATACAAAAGGATGAAAAATTAAAAAAAGTACTTGACAAATATCTCCTACAAGTGTAAGATATATAAAACTACAGTTGTAGGAGAGGTGGATATCTTCATGAAACATAGTATATCTGTAAGTGAAGCAGAACTTGAAATTATGCAGGTTTTATGGAAAGAAAAAAGAGCTTTAAGTATTAGGGAAATCCAGGAAAAACTCGTATGTACAGGATGGAAGTATAACACCATCGGAACTATGCTTTTGCGTCTTGAATCAAAAGGAGCGGTGTCGTCTGAAAAAGAGGGGAGGACAATGCTGTACACTCCAATTCTCGAACATGAGACATACAAAAGTGAAAGAACCATATCATTGATTCAGAAATTGTATAATGGTTCTGTTAAGGAATTGGCAGTTTCTCTTTTTAAATCGGATTCAATGACAAAGGAAGATATCGAGGAAATAAGGAAATTGTTTGAACTGCGAGGAGATGTGTAAGATGATTTATGATATTTTTAACACTGTTCTCATAATGAGTCTCATAGGAAGTGTATCTTTTTTTGTTCTGACAGTTCTTAACCCGCTTGTAAAAAGACTTTGGTCAGCTCGGTATATATGTATTTCATATTGCATCATTCTCATATTTTTTCTCTGTCCCTTTAGCATTACTTACAACAGAGCGACAGTCCTGGAAAATATTACCAAAAACATTAACATGGAGCAGGGTTTTGAAATATCCAGGAATATCTTAGATGAAGAACTGATTAAAACGAAAAATGTTGTGAAAACAGAAGGGGAAATCCCAACTGCTTCTACAGATAAAAAAGCAGATTTAGATTATTTGATGAAGTATGTTTCTCAAATGTGGATTCTGATTGCTGTTGCCATGTTTGCCAAAAAGATTGTCTTGTATAATTTTTTTAGGAAAAAGCTGACGAGAAAGTCAAAATATCTAAATAAATATATGGGCATTAGGGTATATTCATCATCGGAGTTGACAACACCAATTGCTTTGGGTCTTTTTCGGCAAAGAATATTTTTGCCGGAAACCGTAAGCGGTGATACAGAAACAAAATTCATACTTATGCATGAATACAGGCATATTCGACAAGGGGATATAATTTGTAAATGGGTTGCTATGATTGCAGTCTGTGTTCATTGGTTTAATCCCGTGATATACAGACTTTCAAGGGCAATAGATGAAAATTGTGAATATGCATGTGATGAATCAGTCGCGAAAAAAATGACGAAACATCAGAAAAAAGAATATATGAATATCATTCTTTCTATGATATCAAAAAGTTCTTGTCAGGTATTGCCGTTGTCAACAAAAATGGCTGATGAGAAGAAGAATATCAAAAATAGATTCGAAATAATCAGTTCATCTTGCATCTTTGGCAGATGGAGAAGAATTCTTTCATTTTCTTTCTTGTGCATTTTCTTTGCTCTCGTTTTTTCGGCATGTGCATCTTTTGGAGGAAAACTGTACGGTGATAGAATTCCTTCTTTTGAATTTAATATGGCGAAAAGAGAAAAAGAGTCAAGTGAAAAAAGCATTGAGAAAAAGAAAATAACCCAGGCAGAAAAAGGAGAACCAAATATAGAGTATATAATCAGTTTTCCTGAATATATAGGGGATAAAGATACACAATCAGAATCCGAAAAGTTAAAAGAAGAGATTTCATACGATATAAATCTGAATAGCCAAGACGAATCGAACTTCGAAATAAATGATGTAAATGAAACAGCACAAGAGTGGGGAAAAAGTCTTGTATCACAGGATGATGCAAGAGTTACGATTGATGAGGATTCTCTGTATCCCGGAGATTTGAGAGGAGAAATGTATCTGGACAACTGGAGTTTTGATAAAATGATAAACGACCTTGAAGCGGGAGAATATATTCAAGGAAGTGAAAAAGGAACAAATCTTGAAAAAAATTACGTTGTGGGAACACTCACCTATGAAACCGGAAACGAGGCAAAAGTATTAAATGTCAAATCCGATTCACGCGGACATATTGAGTTCTATATGGATACGGATTATGAGCAGTTTGTGGAGATAGGATTTGAGCATGAGGGTAAAAAAATAGGCGGTGCAGGAATTGTACCGGGAAGTGAAAAACTATATTACTTTGGAGGTTTTGATCCTGATAAAACCTATGATATAACAATAAAAAGTTCATCAGGTGATACGTGGCAAACCACTTCAAAGTACGTTGTATATTAAAAGGAGGAATTTTTATGAAAAAAATACTGATAACTATTCTTGTTTTGTGCGTAATTTTAACATCAACTATGGGTGTGCTTGCCAAAACTCCCACCCAGGAACAGATAAATGAACTTAAAGAATATGCGGTGATGGTTGGTGATCTCGACGGAAACATGAGATTTGAAGATGCTTTAACAAGAGCAGAAGCTGTCAAACTTATATACAACATCTCGGGTTTTGGTGAAAAGGGGAAATATAGAACCGATGAGAAAATTGAACAATCACATATGTCTTTTCCGGATGTTTCAAAACTTCACTGGGCATCTGAATATATACTTTGGGCGAGAACAATGGGAATTGTCGAGGGAGATGAGAACGGTAATTTCAATTCTGAAAACTCTGTCACAAATGAAGAATTTATAAAAATGCTTGTTGCTGCCCTTGGATATTCACCCCTTGCAGAATCAAGAGGGGGATTTCCTGCGGGATTTAACAAAATTGCATCAGACCTGGGGATAACCAAAGGACTGCAGTTCGCTGTTAATACTCCTGCAAAAAGAGAAGATGTTGCGGTTATGATATGTTCTTCTTTTGATGTACCATTAATGAAACAAAATGGGTTTGGAGATGTTGTGAGTTTTGCGATTATGGATGGTTCCAAAGGAACAAAACGTGAGACCTTGAGAGATAATTTTAAAAATTAAAATATTTTTCATTTTAGTGTTGAATAACCTCGAATTTTGTAGTAAAATATAATAAGAGGTGTATAACATATGAAAAAAATGATTGCGTCAGTAATAACTTTAATAATATTTTTAGTTTTTGTATCTGTTCCGGTGGGGTATACCGGAAGTCTTGATGTGACAATGTACGCTCCGGACGGAAGGAATATTGTAGTGCCGATAGAGGAAGTGGAATCATACAAAAACGTGGGATGGTACATAGATCCTGTAGTGACTCTCTATTCTTACGATTCAAGGGAGATAGTAGTTAAAACAGAAGAAAAGAGCGCATATATGGAAGTGGGTTGGTATGAAGAACCCTTAGTTGTTATGTATGCTCCCGATACAAGAGAAATAAAAGTGAAAAAGAGTGAGGTTGAACAGTACAAAGCTGTAGGCTGGTATGAAGAACCTGCCACATATGTATATTCCAAAGACGGAAGAAGTCTTTCGATTCTGAAAAGAGAAGTGGAATCATACAAAAAAGTTGGTTGGTATGATAATATAGATCAAATCAGCAAAATCATGATTTCACCGGAAGGAATGGAGACAAGAGTTTTTTGTGATCACTATGCATACTATTTTGGACTCGGATTTCGTTTCAAAGGGAGAGAAAATCTTGATTTAACCAAACCAATGATCGCCCTCACCTTTGATGATGGTCCCAGTAAGCATACAATGAGAATAGTGAATTGTCTTGCTTCATATGATTCCGTTGCCACATTTTTCTGTGTGGGACAAAGTGTGGATGCCAACATACAAGTGGTCAGGGATGCAAGGGATTGTGGAATGGAAATAGCTAATCACTCATATTCTCATCCGGATCTTGCAAGACTTGGCTATAGCGGTGTCAGACGACAGATGGATGCATGTTCAACATCCATATACAATGCAATCGGTGAATATCCAACCCTTTGCAGACCTCCATACGGAAGCATAGGAAACGGCGTTCTTTCAAGTGTTGGCATGCCAAGTATTTTGTGGTCAATAGACACACTTGACTGGAAAACAAGAAATGCATGGAAAACAGTAAACAGCATACTTTCTTCAGTTAAAGACGGAGACATAATTCTTATGCATGATTTGCATAAGGAAACTGCAGATGCTGTTGAGATTGTAGTTCCGAAACTTGTGGAAGCAGGATTCCAGCTTGTGACAGTTTCAGAACTTGCCGAATTTAAAGGTCAGTCTCTTGTAAGCGGAATGAAATACAATAGCATAAGATAAAAAAGTAAAAGAGAGTAAGAATTTTGAATTCTTACTCCCTCCCTACAGACTGTCGAAAAAGCCCGCATCGCAAAGTGCGGGCTTAAAATTTTTGAGAAAAGTATATTCAAGATGTAAATAGACATTAATGAAACTTTTGTAAACATAGTTTCCAAAAGTTTTGATTCAAGGCACTTTGCTTGCTTCGTCAGAGCTCATTGCCGTACCATCGTACTGCCTGCTTCGCTCTTCCTTGCCTGCGACCGTTTTCGAAAGTCTCCCAGCGTGTCGACTTTATCGACACGCTGAAGGGAGTAAGAATTTTGAATTCTTACTCCCTTTAATTTTTCATATTATTTTATTAACCTATGATAGATTTAACACATTCAAGTATTGCATCATCCTGGCAGTTAGCATAGAAAAGTTCTTTAAACTTTTCACCGCCGAGAGCACCTTTAACAAGATCCTGATCAAGGTTTTTGAGAATTGTAATAAGATCTGTGTGAGTAACCTTTTTAACTTCGTTTAAGATTCTTGCATTTCTCTGTTCGGGAACAGCTCTTTCTTTGGGATATCCACCGCCCCATTCTTCAACAAAGAGTTTTTCAAAAACATAACCGAGGTTAAGTTCAGCACCCCAGCCCCAACCTTTTGCGAAAGGCATAGCAATACAGTTTCCGTTGTTTACCTGTGTAAACTGATATGCATCTGTGGGATCAACAACGTGTCCGCAAAGAACGCCGGGGAATGAGTTACAAGCAAGCATTGCGCCTTCGCCTGTACCACAACCTGTGATAACAAGGTCGCATGCTTTTGAATTGAGAAGAACAGCTGCCAAAATACCAATCTGTACATATGTAAGCTGTGCTTCATCTTCAGCGGAATACATTCCGTAGTTGAATACTTCGTGGCCAAGAGGCTCAACAACTTTTTTCAAAGTGTCAACGATAATACCGTTTTTAGCAGCCTGGCTGTTTTCATTGATTAAAGCAATTTTCATTGTATTTACCTCACTTTTATATAATAATTATATTAATTGTATCATATATAAAAGAAAAGTTCAACAGGTTTAGAAAAAATAATACTATTTTTCTCTTGGGTTCTGACAACATCCGTCATATCCAATGTATTAATTTTTGCAATATACATTTGACAAAATATGAGAAAAACTTCAAAAAAACGACATGGATTTTAGCTCTGAATATCCACATATCCACAACTTTATCCACATTAAAAACGTGAATAAATGGTGGTTTCAGGGCGTTTTCCACCAAAAAAATGATGCGAAAATTCGAAAAAAAGTTCTCTTATATTTTGAAAAAAATTCCACTTTTTAATCAATAAAAAACGAATTTTTCAATGCATAAAATTTTTATGCGGTTTTTTGGAATAAACAAGAGGGGAATTGCCAAAAACCCAGTATTTTCAAGGGTTTTCAAGTTATGCATAAATATTGAAAATTTTGCATAAAACTGTCGAAAGCCCCTTGTGATGCACTCTTTGGGGATGCATGAAAAATTTTTGAAAAAACTTAAAAAAAACACTTGACAAAATGCAAATTCCGTTGTATAATGCGCTTGAAAGGTCAAAGAAAGTCAAAGTCTAATTTTGACGAAAACTTTTGACTAATGCCAAAACAGGGGATAAATCCTTGTTTTTGAGACAATTTTATGAAAGAAAGGGATGGTCGGGCAATGAAAATGAGCGATGCTATTGAAAATTTTATAAGAGAACTTTTTGTTGATGATAACAGCATTGAACTCAAGCGAAATGAGCTTGCCATGTATTTTAATTGTGTTCCCAGTCAGATAAACTACGTTATACAAACAAGATTCACAACGGAAAGAGGATATATTGTAGAGAGCAGACGCGGGGGCGGTGGTCACATAAAGATTACCCGTGTTGCAATGAACACTAATGATGCAATACGCCGTGTTCTTTCAAATGTGGGCGATTCTCTTGATGTTTTAACTGCCGAGGCAATAATAAATACATTGTATGTAAACGAGGTTTTAAATTCAGATCAGGCAAAGCTGATTCTGACAGCATGTTCCAATAATGCTCTCTCTCCCGTGTCTGACGGATTTTTGAAAAACCGGGTAAGAGCAAGTATATTTAAAAATTTATTGTTAATATTTATATAAGCATAAAACGATGGATACCATGTGTGCTACAAGGAGGAATTAATATGATTTGTTCACATTGCGGCATAAAAGATGCCAATGTACACTATAAGCAGATTCAGGGCGGAAAAATAATAGAGCTTCATCTGTGCACCGACTGTGCGAAAGAACTTGGATATATAAAGGAAAATGAATCCTTCTTTAACCTGGGATCAATTCTTGGTGATTTTCTTTCTGCTCCGGGAAAGAGCGGAATCAATCCGGATTCGTCATACCGTTGTCCGGTTTGTTCAATGTCCCTTGACAAAGTTAGCCGCACTGGATTTCTGGGATGCGACAAGTGCTATGAGGTGTTTGCACCTACGGTTGAGAGAATGCTTTCAAAAATTCAACCTTCAACCAGTCACAAAGGAAAACTCAGCGGTGCTGACGGAAAAAGAATTGAAAGAGATAACACGGTGAAAAACCTTAAAGAAGAGCTCAAACGTGCCATAATTGACGAAAATTATGAACAGGCGGCAGTACTTCGTGATAAGATTAAAGAATATGAAAGCAAGGAGGATGGGCAAAATGGCTAAGTGGTTTTGTGATACAAACGCTCAAGATGATGTTGTCATAAGCACACGCATCAGACTTGCAAGAAACCTTAAAGGAATTCCATTCCCCGGGGCGATGACAGAAAAAGATGCTCTTTTGGTTATAGAAAAAGTAGAAAATGCTCTCGAAGAAATGAACTACACTTTCACAAGACTTGATATGTCAAAAATTTCAGCAACAGACAAACAGAAACTTGTGGAAGAAAGATTCATAAGCCCTGCTCTTGCAAAAAGTAAGCTTCCTTGTGCCGCATATATAAGTGAAGATGAAAACATAAGCATCATGGTAAATGAGGAAGATCACATAAGAATTCAATGCATATATGCAGGTTATGAAAGCAAAAAGGCATATGAACTCATTTCAAAGGTTGATGACTATTTTGCAGAAAAACTTGATTATGCAATGCACGAAAAATACGGATATCTTACATCGTGTCTTACAAATGTGGGAACCGGTATGAGAATATCATATATGGTACATCTCCCTTCAACGGTTATGACCGGTGCCGCAGACAGCATTTTTTCAACAGTCGGAAAAATGGGAGTGACTGTGAGGGGAATGTATGGTGAAGGAACAAAATCATCGGGAAATATATTTCAGATTTCCAACCAGACAACTCTCGGAAGAACAGATGAAGAAATTGCAGATTCTTTGAATGAAACATTGGAAAAGGTTATCTTAAAAGAAAGAGAACTGCGGACAAAACTTTCGCAAAATCAGGGGGCAATTCTGGAAGACAGAATTTTCCGCTCTCATGCCATTCTCAAATCTGCAAGAGTAATTTCGGGGAAAGAAATGCTTGAAAGAATCTCCGATGTGCGTCTGGGTATTGGGTTGGGACTTATTGGGGATGTTGATTTTTCCAAACTCAATAATATTATGATAGTTTCATCGCCTGCACATATAACAGGGGATTGGGGTGCTTCTGACCCTGCAGCAAGAGATATAAAGAGAGCACAGATTATAAGAGATGCTCTTAACTGAAATATGGACATATAAAATTTAGAGAAAGGATGACAAAATATGGATTCAAGATTTACAGATAAATCCCGCTCTGCACTTCGCTATGCGCATGAGGCGGCTAAAGAGGCAAATTATTCATTCGTGGGCAGTGAACATATCATAGCCGGCATACTTAAAGAAGGCACATCCAAAGCCGCAACAGCTCTTGAGGCATATGATGTGACATATGAAGAATTTGTGACAAAAATGATAGAGCTTTCTCCTCCCGATTCTTCAGGGACAGTTATAGGAACAGCTCTTCCTATCACTCCAAGATGCAAAACAATTCTTGAAATGAGTTTCAACGAGGCAAAAAAAAGCGGTTCGCTTTTGATTGCTCCCGAACATATTATTATGGGAATATTGAGAGAAGGACACAGCATTGGTGCAAAAATTCTCACAGAACTTGGTGTTGATTTTTCAGCTCTTATAAATACGATGTTTTCCATTCACACTTCCGATTCCGGAAACACGGATGCCGTAGGTGAGAAAAGTGGCAGTCAAGGAATTTCAAAATCATTGGCAAGTTTCGGAACGGATCTTACACAACTTGCAAAGGATGGAAAGTTTGACCCCATTATCGGAAGAGACAAGGAAATTGAACGCGTAATACAGATTCTTTCCAGACGAAACAAAAATAACCCTTGTCTGATTGGTGAACCCGGAGTAGGTAAAACAGCAATTGCAGAAGGACTTGCGCAAAAAATAGTCTCGGGAGAAATCCCTGAAATTCTGAAGGACAAAAAGATATTTTCCCTTGACCTTTCCTCAATGATTGCAGGAACCAAATATAGAGGAGAATTTGAAGAAAGAATCAAAAAAGCACTTGATGAAGTGAAGAAAGATTCCAAGATTATTCTTTTCATTGACGAAGTTCACACCCTCATCGGTGCAGGAGCGGCAGAGGGGGCAATGGATGCGGCAAATATCCTTAAACCACTTCTTGCAAGAGGAGAGCTTCAGCTTATCGGTGCAACAACCCTGGATGAATACAGAAAAAATATTGAAAAGGATGCGGCACTTGAACGTCGTTTCCAACCTGTAACAGTTGGTGAACCTTCTGTTGAAGATACAATAGAAATTTTAAAAGGTGTAAGAGAAAAATATGAATCTCACCACAAAGTAACCATATCCGATGAGGCGCTTGTTGCAGCGTCCACTCTTTCCTCACGCTATATTACCGACAGATTTCTCCCCGATAAGGCAATTGACCTTATCGATGAGGCGTCATCAAAAATCCGTCTGAAAGCATTCACAGCTCCCCCCGACATAAAGGAAAAAGAAGAAGAACTTTCAGACATTACCAATCAGAAGCGTCAGGCAATCGAAAGTCAGGACTTTGAAAATGCCGCAAAACTTCGTGACAAAGAGGAAGAAGTGAAAAAAGCTCTTGAAGAAAAAAAGGAAGAGTGGAAAAAGAACAATACTCAAGAAGAACTTCTCATAACAGAAGATGATATTTGCGACATCATTTCCGACTGGACAGGGATTCCCGTGAGAAAACTTGCGGTGGAAGAGCAGGAAAGACTCATGAATATGGAAGAAATACTCCACAAAAGAGTCATTGGTCAGGATGAAGCCGTAAGTGCAGTTTCAAAGGCCATAAGAAGGGGAAGAGTTGGTCTCAAAGACCCCAAAAGACCCACCGGTTCATTCATATTCCTCGGACCTACAGGGGTTGGTAAGACAGAACTTTGCAAATCTCTTGCCGAGGCAGTTTTCGGTGATGAAAACGCAATCATCAGAATAGATATGAGTGAATATATGGACAAGCACAATGTTTCACGTCTTGTGGGTTCACCTCCGGGATTTGTAGGCTATGAAGAGGGCGGTCAACTCACAGAAAAAGTCAGACGTAAACCCTATTCCGTTGTACTTTTTGATGAAATTGAAAAAGCCCATCCCGATGTATTCAACATCCTTTTGCAAATTCTTGACGATGGAATTTTAACTGATTCACAAGGCAGGAAAGTTGACTTTAAAAATACGGTTGTTATTATGACTTCCAACATAGGTGCAAGACTCATAACAGAAAAAGCAAAAGCATCTCTTGGTTTTGGAACATCTTCAGACAGTGATGACTCTGACTATAATCAGATTAAGGAAAAGGTTCTTTCCGAACTTAAAAATGTGTTCCGTCCCGAGCTTTTGAACAGAATTGACGAAACCATAGTTTTCCGTAAACTCACCCAAGATGATATTGAGAAGATAACATTCATAATGACAAGCAGCCTGAAAGAAAGAATAGAAGCAATGGGCTATACTCTTAAAATCACAGATGAAGCCATAAAACATCTTTCAAAGGCGGGCTTTGATGAAATCTATGGAGCAAGACCCCTCAGACGAGCAATTCGCTCTCAGGTGGAAGATGCACTTGCAGACGAAATTCTTACAGGAAAATTCTCTTCAGGTGATGAGATAACCGTTGATTGTGCAGATGAAAAAATAATAATCAGATAAAATATCAGGGGGTGTAAAATAATTCGAAATAATTACTTTACATCCCCTTTGTATGATTGATATAAACTGAAAAATAAATTATAATAAAAAAAACACATTTTTAGAAAAGAGGATATATCATGTACATAGATGACAGAGGCGATAAATGGTATAAGGTGGGACTTCACATTCATACCACAATATCCGATGGTGATCTTTCGCCTGAAGAAGTGGCAAAAAGATATAAAAATGCCGGCTTTGATGCAATAGCCATCACCGACCACTGGAAATATCATTCAGAAGATGAGATAGAAGGCCTTAAAATAATATCAGGATGTGAATATAATCTTGGATCCCATGATACCATAGGCGGAGGTGTTATGCACATAGTGGGCTTTGGAATGGAATCAGATCCTTGTCTTTCGCCGGATATGGAAAGGCAGGAAATTATTGACGGCATAAATTCAAAAGGCGGATTTGCAGTTCTTGCCCATCCTGCATGGTCGCTGAACTGTTGTGATGATATCATAGGTCTTAAAGATTTTTTTGCAGTTGAAATATATAACACCGTTTCAAACGCTCACATGAGCACAAGACCATATTCCGGATACATCATAGACCTTCTTGCAAATAAAGGCATCATATATCCTTTGCTTGCAACTGATGATGCTCACTACTATGACGGAACTGATGATACAATATCGTACATAATGGTAAAATCAGAATCAGGAAGCCGAAAAGATATTTTAAAAGCAATAAGAGACGGAGAATACTATTCAACCCAAGGTCCTGCAATCAATATTTTGAGAGATGGAGAAAATATAGTTGTTAAAACATCAAAATGTTCTCTCATAAGCTTCTACACAAATTCCTCATGGGAAAAAGACAGAACCGTAAGAGGTGAAAATCTCACAGAAGCAACCTATCAAATAAAACCCTATGACAAATGGGTTAGGGTGGAGATAATGGATAAGGACGAAAAATATGCATGGAGCAATATTATAGAGATCTGATGTGTAATAAAAACAGGTGCCAAACTTGGCACCTGTCAGCGTGTCGATAAAGTCGACACGCTGGGAGACTTTCGAAAACGGTCGCAGGCAAGGAAGAGCGAAGCAGACAGTACGATGGTACGGCAATGAGCTCTGACGAAGCAAGCAAAGCGCCTTAAATCAAAACTTTTGGAAACTATGTTTACAAAAGTTTCATTATTGACTATTTACATCTTGAATATACTTTTCTCAAAAATTTTAAGCCCGCACTTTGCGATGCGGGCTTTTTCGACAGTCTGAGGTGCCAAACTTGGCACCTGTTTTTCTGTATATAATGGAGGTATAATAATATGATGTGCACTATCAGTTGAGTTCTGACAATTCGGCATTTTTGGAAAGTTCCATAGAGTGCTGCGCAGCAAAACTGTCCTGGGCTTCGCTGTTTTTGAGGGCGATGGCATATTTTCTGGGGATTTCAACCTCTACACCTCTTGGAACAATCATACCGACACCGTTTACGGCAACGAATACGTCGTCTTTGTATTTGTCGTTGTCTTTGAAGAGTTTAACCTTCACGGGTTCATCGTAGAAATTTGTTTTTGCACCTTTTGTTTCAGGTGCAGTCTGAGTTGATGTTTTTGCCATGGTAAAATTCATCCTTTCTGTTTGATTAGTTGTTTGAACCTGAAAAACTTGAAGAGCTTTCAATTCTTATCATGTAATTTTCCACAAGTCTTTCAGCTGTTTTGGTTCCTTTCCAACCGGCTGTTGCTCTCTGGTTGAGAGGATCAGCAGTACCGCCCGAACCAAGCTGTTTTACAATATGAGTAAGTCCTCCGCCGGTGATTTCTGTAACACCATATGCGTTTGCACCAAGAACAAGTGTTGAATATACATCTTTTGAAGATGCACCTTCACCTTTGAATATTTTTGCTTCTGTGCTTTCAACAAATCTTACTCCTGCAAGTTTTCCGATTTCGCCCTCGAATATTTCAGATGTGGCAGAATATTTATGTACATCTATCCATTCGGGGTCTCTCATAAGGTCATATGATACATCAGGATGTATAATTGCCACATAGCTTCCGTTGATTTTGGGTGCATTCTGTGTTTTCAGGAAACGAGCCGCTTTGAAAATATCATCAACTGTAAGTTTAGAATTTTCATCAATGGAATCTCTTGCTTCTTTTCCGCCTGAATACATAACAGAGGTACCGCCGTTCAAAACTTCTCTTGTGATGGTATCAAGTGTTGCACCTGCCTGATTACCAAGAAGCTTTGTTGTTTCCACTAAAGTGTTATCAATGGCGGAGAGCTGAAGCATGTCTGATATTGTAACATAATATCCGTACTGGTCAACAGTTGCAGTTACGCTTGTAACAGAAAGAGAACCGCCATCGGGAGTCACACCTTCCGAAAGAGGAGTTGTGGCTTTTGAAAAGGGGAGGAATTTTCTGAACTGAATGGTCTTGCCTCCGTTTGCGGGGATGGCATGTTTCTGTCCGAACTGGTCGTGAACAAGATTGGGTTTTGCATTGTCAATGAGATAATCGCTGTAATAGGTTCTCATTTCGGCACTAAGTCCGGAATCTGTGGTTGTGTTGGGATTTTCGTCAAATAAAGTTAAATCTAAAATCATAATATCTCCTTTCATAGTTGTGTCAGTAAAATCAGAAACTGATAATTTCACCTCTGGCAACTCTTTTAGCAATTTCTGCTCTTTGTTCAGGGGTGAGACCTGACACATCGGTTTTGAAAAGAGCGGCACTTTTGGCACTCATACCATTTTCCAAAGGGCGCATTTCTTTTGCCCTCATGGCTTCAAGAGCTTCTTCCTTTGCTTCTCTTGCCGCTTTTTCCACCAAACTCTTTATTATTTCATTGTGGTGCGTTGCAAGATATGCTCCTTTGAGTCCGGCTCCGCCTTTCAAAAGGTTAAGGAACTCAGGGTTTTCAGAATCTCTTTCAAGATCAAATTCGGGATAATGTTCTTTCAAAAATTCTCCGTCATTTTTCCATTCTGATAAGATTTTTTCCATTTTCTGTGCCGCTTTTTCACGGTCCATATTTTTCTTGAGGGTATCGTTTTCAAATTCAAGCTGTCTGATTCTTTTTAAGAATTCAGTTTCAACCCCCATCTTTTCAGCCTCTTCCTTTAAATGCGCATCATCATCGTTGATTGCTTTTATGAGGCTTTGAGTGTCACCGTCTTTTATTGCATATTTTTCCATAAGCATGCTTATGATTTGCTCATTCTGTTCATTCTTTGCTTTGAGGTCCGAGCTTTCCTTAAATCTTCTTTTCAAATTATTTTTCATTCTCTCCTCAAATTGCTCTTTGAATCTCCCTTTGATGAGTTTTTCAAATTCTGCATCCAAGTCGGTTAACTCGTCTTTTGCCAACTGAGCGTCAGTTGCTTTTGCTTTGTCTGTTTCTTCATGGGCATCAGAAGATGTAAGACCAAGCTCCATTAATTTTTTTTCCTGCTCTGAAATTTTTTTCATTTTTTCTCCTTCCTTTCGTCTTTCCGAAGTGTCATATCTTTCGGTCTTTCCCGAGAGTCAGCACAGAACGGGATGGGCATTGTGGGTAAAATTTTTCTTTTCCCGTCTGTTGCAAATTCATTATATCGCTTTTTGAATCTTTAAAATCTGTTCATATCCAAAAAAATAAAACCTCTCAAACACCGCATATCACACGGCTTTGAGAGGTTGGTTTTATGAAAATCAAATCAAAATATAAATTTTTAAAGGATTTCTCCAAGCTTTTTTGCAGCCACTCCGTTAACTGCCTCATTAATGCTCATTGCAATTATTCTTGACACTTCATCAATAATGCTGTCAACTTCTTTCGGAGTAACTATCAGATCACCTGCAGATGGCGATAAAACTTCGCTGATAAGGTCGTATCTGTTTTCGTTGTCAAAGGCATCCACAGCTCCAAAAAGGGGAGAGCCTTTTTTTGCATGTACTTTTACGGCTTCTATTAAAAGTTCAATAGCATCACTTGCAACTGCCGCTGCCTCAATAACCGTAGGCACTCCGATGGCAATAACGGGCACACCCATAGTTTCTTTTGTGAGCTCTTTTCTTTTGTTTCCGATTCCGGAACCGGGAACAATTCCTGTATCTGCAATCTGAAAAGTTGTGCTTATGCGTGATGTTTTTCGTGATGCAAGGGCATCAATTGCAATAATCAAATCCGGTTGTATCTTATCTTTTATTCCGCTTATAATTTCACCTGTTTCCATTCCGGTTATTCCAAGCACTCCCGGAGATACCGCACAAAGGGAATTCATATCCTTTGTAATCTCATCGGGCAAAACTCCATAAAGATGTCTTGTCACAAGAAGTTTATCAACAACTTTCGGTCCCAGGGCATCAGGCGTGACAAAACGATTCCCCAGTCCAACCACCATAACGGTGTCTCCCTTTTTGAGATTAAGAATGTTTTTCAGTTCGCATGTAAGTGTTTTTTCTGCCGCATCAAAAGCGTCTGAAATATTTTCGCGAAGTTTCGGCACTTCAATGGTGACATAATGACCTTTAGGTTTGCCGACAGCTTCTTCTCCTCTTTTGTTTACAATTTCAACTCTTGTGACAGTTACATAGTTTTCTTTGTGACTTTCGGATTTTATTCCCGTAATATTTCCGCTCACTTCCAGGTTTTCGACTGCTGCAGACTCTATTGCAAGATCGGTGTGGATTTCATATTTCATAGTGCCTCCAAAGTTTTTTAATGTATGGGAAACTTCGTTTCCCATACATTAAAAAAATGATTATATTGCCGTGCAAATTTTTTTTGAAAAGCTAAGCTTTTCAAAAATGCACATGGCTTAAGAAAAGCAGCTCCGCACTCCCCGCCGCAGGCGGTACGGCGAAGCCGCTTTTCTTGTTTTATTATGGCATATGAATATATTTATATACGATATTATTTTGAGAAAGTTACGGTGTTGTTTAAGAAACACATTTTTATTACCTGTTCGAATTCATGAACTCAATTTATAATTTTTTCTTTAAACTGCGGTTCACAAGTCAGATTTATTCCCAGACGCTTAAATACTTTTTCGTCAACGGGAGAGAGTATAACGCTTGAATGGAGTTCGCATCCTCTTAAGTTTTCAAGCTCTTTCATTGCAAGTTCCGCATTGGAATCTGTTGCGGCGCTGATCGACAATGCAATCAAAGCTTCGTCTGTGTGAAGTCTTGGATTTCTGTTGCCGAAATGATCGGTTTTCAATCTGCATATAGGCTCTACAATGAGAGGTGATATGAGATGAACCTTGTCATCTATTCCTGCAAGTGTTTTTAAAGCATTTAAAAGAAGTGCGGCAGATGCGCCCAAAAGTTCGGAAGTTTTTCCCGTAACAATTGTGCCGTCACCAAGCATCATAGACGCTGAAGGTGCACCTGTTGTTTCAGCTTTTTTGAGAGCAGGTTCAACCACTAATCTGTCAGAGGGTGAAACCTGGGCTTTTTTCATTAACAGTTCGAGCTTGTACACCACATCTTCTGTCACAGCTCCCCGTCTTTGTTCGCAAAGAGCAGTATAATATCTTCTCACAATTTCCTGACGTGATGCTTCCATAACTGCATCATTGTCTATTATGCAATTACCAGCCATGTTAACCCCCATATCTGTCGGAGATTTGTATGGGCATGTTCCGAGAATTGTTTCGAGCATAGCTCTTACAACCGGGAAAATTTCAACATCTCTATTGTAGTTGACGGTAGTTTCGCCATATGCTTCCAAATGGAATGGGTCTATCATATTAACATCGTTGAGATCAGCAGTTGCTGCCTCATATGCAAGATTCACGGGATGAGTCAGGGGAATATTCCATATGGGGAATGTTTCAAATTTTGCATATCCTGCCTGAATTCCTCTTTTGTGCTCATGATAAAGCTGTGAAAGACAAGTAGCCATTTTTCCGCTTCCGGGACCGGGAGCCGTAATTACAACCAGTTCACGGCTTGTCTCAATGTATTCGTTTTTGCCATATCCTTCGTCGCTTACAATTTTTGAAATGTTTGACGGATATCCATCAATATCATAGTGACGATACACCTTAACGCCCAAAGATTCAAGACGCTTTTGAAATGCAATGCATGCGCTCTGACCGGAAAACCTTGTCATAACAACACTGCTAACATACAAATTTATGGAACGGAAACATTCAATGAGTCTTATAACATCCTGGTCATATGTGATTCCAAGGTCTGAACGAAGTTTATTTTTCTCTATATCAGAAGTGCTGATAACGATTACGATTTCTACTCTTTCTTTCAGTTGCATAAGCATTTTGAGTTTGCTGTCAGGTTCAAACCCGGGAAGAACTCTTGATGCATGATAGTCGTCAAAAAGTTTGCCGCCAAACTCCAGATAGAGTTTGCCGCCAAACTGTGCAATTCGTTCGTTTATATATTGAGATTGCATATGAAGATATTTTTCGTTATCAAAACCGATCAACGGCATATTTTAACACCTCTTAATTACCATTTATGATTGTTTTTTATATTTTATAGCCAGAAAAAGCGACAGAATACAACTTGCAAATGAAAGATAAAACCATATTGTCGGAATAAAGCTTATATCCAAAAGCTTTTCGCTAAATCCGATAGCATCGGAAATGTTACCTGCAAAGATACTCATGGCAACGGTAAAGCTGATGATTATAATGAGGCAAATTGTATGCAGAACAAGTGCAATAATCTGGGATGATATCAAAAATCTTGTGGGTTTTTTCTTAACACATGATTTCCACAACCCATAAATTGCAAGCCCTGCTGAAAGAACGCAGAGATACTTGAAAATTCCGCTGGTAACAAGAAATGCCAAAGCAACCGACTTTCCGCCTATATTGGTTATCTGAGTCAAAAGTCCGTGCTCCACAAGAAAATCGGGAAGAGTGAAAAAAGAAATGTACAAAGAATCAGTTTCCAGAAAAGAATCAAGCATCGGAACTGATAGTGAAAACCAACTGGGGAACAGAAAAATCACCGACAGAATGGTTGCCACAAGAGTATATATTCTGAATGATCTTATTATGTTTTTCATTGGTGCCTCCTGCATTAAAGTGTTTGGGAAACAAAAATTATGATGTTTTTGCAAGGGCATATACACACCATTGCAATACTTTTCAATTATAACTCAAATACTTGGGTTTGTCAATTGCATATTACATCCGAAATTGCATCAGCAAGAAGTATTCCGCTTTTTTGTGCTTCTTCCAGAGTGTTCCCGTGAGTGCCAATTTCAAATATCAATGACCCTTTGGTTTCATGCATATTGAATCTTTCTTCCCTTATGTTCAACGGCCGTGCAAGTCCCGGATATTTTTCTTCGAGTTTTTCCTGAATTTTAAGGGCAAGAGTGAGGTTCTCTTTCCAGTTTGGATGTTTCAGACCGGAGGCATCTGTTCCGCACACAATCATAATCTGTGCGTAATTCTGACCATTAATATTGGCTGTGAGTTTTATGGGATTCGAGTCCGAATCTGCAATGGCATCTCTGTGAATGTCAAAAACAAATCGTATATCAGGATTCTCCTTAAGGTGTTTTTCTATTACGTCCATGCTTGTTTTATATGAGGCGTTATATGAAGGATAGTCGCATAGAGTGGAGTCATATACTACCGAAAGCCCTCTTTTTTCAAGGTGGTCTGCAAGGATTTTCCCGACGGAAGTAACATTTTTTGTCATATCTTTGGTGCGATATGTTCCCGAATCTCCAAGACCTTTCCCTGAATCATCGCAATATGTTTCGCATCCGTGTGTATGGACAATGAGAATTTTTTTCGATTGTGACACGGCGTTGTAGGTCACATTTGATGAAACAAAAGCACGGGCATCAATATCGTAGGATGTGGCATTTGAGATTTTGAGATTGGAAGACACAATAGATTTTTCCTGAATGTATTCATTTTTCTGAACTTCGCCATTTTCGTTTTTATTTGTCGGTGGAGAATCCGATTCATCTTCAGTTGTTTGTTTGGACATATTGCCAAAAATAGGGGATGATGCTTTTAGTGTGCTGTACATACTGTCGATTGCTGAAAAAGACGAAATCTTTTTGCTTTTTTCTTTTGGAAACCGAATGTTTACGGACGTTTTTGCCACAGGGGAAATAAGTAATTTTCCCACGTTTTGCGGCATGCCGGTCAGCAACAAACCGGATAATATGCAAATAATCGGTATGATTTTTTGTATCACTGAGTTTTTGCGAATTACCACAGTACAAATATGATGTTTTTTTCTTCCCGGGATATTCATGGCAGACTCCTAAAAGATTTCTCTGATAATTTTATGAAAAAAATTTCGTTGTATGACAAACAAAAACCATTTCATGAAATTGCATAATAAATAACTCTTGCAATAACACAAATTCTTTAGTATAATATAATATTGTGGGGTTGGATTACTCATTTTTAACCAACAAAATACTTTTAGATATAAATAAGGAGAACGCACTTATGAAAAAGGAACAAACAATAAAAACCGTTACAATGCCTGTGCTTCCTCTGAGAGGACTTCCTGTTTTTCCATATATGATAATTCATTTCGATGTTGGCAGAAATAAATCTGTAAGCGCTGTCGAAGAATGTATGATAGAAGATCAGCTTCTTTTTCTTGTGGCTCAGAGAGACCCGGAAATTGAAACCATCACCGAAAGTGATATGTATACCGTTGGAACAATTGCCCGTGTAAAACAAATTCTCAAGGTTTCGGAAGATGATGTAAGAGTCCTTGTTGAAGGCATATCCAGAGCGGAGATTGTGGAATTCACATCAACATCACCGTTTTTTGAATGTACTCTCAAAGAACACAATCCCAAAATTGAGTATACAAATGAGGAAAATCTTACAATAGATGCATATGTGAGAGAGATAACCAAACAATGCGGAGTATATTTTTCTCTTATGGGAAAATTTGATAAAGAGGCAGTAAATCCATATGTTAACATTTCAGATCCGGAGCAATTTTCCGATATGGTCGCTGCCGCTCTTGTTCTTGACCTTGATGCAAAGCAGGAGCTTTTGGAGGAATTTGACCTTGTTTCCCGTCTTGAAAAGATTCTTTCACATCTCCATTCAGAGATTGAACTTTTAAGACTCGAAAAAATGATAAATCATAAGGTGAAAGACAAACTTGACAAACATCAGAAGGAATATTATCTTCGTGAGCAGATAAAGGTAATAAAAGACGAGCTTGGAGATGATGATGACCCTGACGAGGAAAGAGCCGAAATTCTTTCTAAACTCGAAAAGGTAAATGCTCCCGAAACAGTCATAAAAAAATGCGAGAAAGAGCTTTCACGATTGGAACGAATGCAGCCGGGCAATCCGGATGCGTCAGTAATAAGGAACTATCTTGACTGGGTTGTATCTCTTCCCTGGGGAATATATGACGAAGAAAACAAAGACCTTGCACGAGCCACCGAGATTCTTGACTCTGACCATTACGGAATGAAAAAAGTCAAGGAGAGAATAGTTGAATTTCTTGCAGTAAGAACTCTTTCCGGTGGAAAAAAATCTCCCATAATTTGTCTTTGGGGACCTCCGGGAGTTGGTAAAACATCGGTTGCAAAATCCATTGCAAGAGCGTTGAATCGTAAATATGTAAGAATGAGTCTTGGCGGAGTTAAAGACGAAGCCGAAATAAGAGGACACAGAAAAACATACATCGGAGCAATGCCCGGAAGAATAATATCTGCCATAAAGCAGGCAGGAACATCCAATCCTTTAATATTGCTTGATGAAATCGACAAGCTTGGTGCAGACCACAGAGGAAGTACTTCCTCTGCACTTTTAGAGGTTTTGGACAGCGAGCAGAATTTCTCTTTCCGCGATCACTATATTGAACTTGAATATGACCTTTCCGATGTGCTTTTCATAACAACTGCAAATTCTCTTGAAACCATAGACAGACCTCTTCTTGACAGAATGGAAGTAATTGAGCTTGAAGGCTATACCGACAGAGAAAAACTCGCAATTGCAAAAGAATATATCATTCCGCGTCAGACTAAAGAACATGGTCTCAAAAAGGCAAATGTCAAAATTGCAGACAGCGCAATACTTGAAATAATCAATTCCTACACAAGAGAATCGGGTGTCAGAGAGCTTGAAAGAAAAGTCGGAGAAATTATGCGTAAAGTTGCCAAAATTGTCGTATCCGGTGAAAAAGCATCTGTAAGCATAAGCGGAAAAAATATAGAAAAGTATCTCGGTAAAAAAATATTCCGTGATACGGAAAACCTCAAAAAAGACGAAGTGGGAGTAGCCACCGGTCTTGCATGGACAATGTATGGCGGAGATACTTTGTGTATAGAAGTGAATCTTATGGAAGGATCAGGGAATCTGGAACTCACAGGACAGCTTGGTGATGTAATGAAAGAATCCTGCAAAGCAGCCGTGAGCTACATCAGAGCAAACAGCGAAACTTTGGGTGTGGAATCAGATTTCCACAAAAAATATGACATCCATATTCATGTTCCGGAGGGAGCTGTTCCAAAAGACGGACCATCTGCCGGAATCACCATAGCCACAGCTCTCATTTCTGCTCTCACAGGAAAAAAAGTGAGCAAAAAGGTGGCAATGACGGGAGAAATCACCATAACCGGAAGAATTCTTCCCATTGGAGGACTCAAAGAAAAATCCCTTGCGGCTTTCAGAAACGGAATCAGAACAGTTCTTGTTCCGACAGACAACCTCAGAGATATTGATGATATCCCTGCAGAAGTTCGGGAAAAAATGAATTTTGTTGAGGCAAATTCTATGGAAACCGTTCTCAAAACTGCGCTTGTGTAAGGAGGATTTTATGAATATTCATAATGTTTCGCTGACCATATCAGCAGTAAAACCAAATCAATATCCAAAAACCGATTTTCCGGATCTTGCCTTTGCAGGCAGATCAAATGTCGGGAAATCATCATTGATAAATAAACTCTTAAATCGTAAAAGTCTTGCAAGAGTCAGCGCAAAACCCGGGAAAACCGCAACTATCAATTTTTATAATATAGACAACTGTATCAATTTTGTAGATCTTCCGGGCTACGGATTTGCAAGAGTTTCCAAAGAAGAAAAAAGAAAATGGGGACAGATGATAGAAACCTATCTTCACCAAAGAGAAACTCTGAGTCAGGTAATACTTCTTGTGGATAGTCGCCACGAGCCTACTGCAGATGACAAGCTTATGCTTTCATTCATAAGAGAGGTATGCCCAAGGGCGGTTATAGTAGCAACAAAATTTGATAAATTAAAATCATCGCAGAGGGATGAATCCATAAAAACAATAATCAACACGCTCGAACTGTCGGGCGACGATATAATAATTCCTTTTTCAGCAGTTTCAGGTCTGGGAGTAGAGGAATTCTGGAGTTATGTGGAAGAAATTGTATTAGATGATGGGGGAACAGAAGATGAGTGATATATTAAATGGTCTGAATGATAAGCAAAAAGAAGCGGTTCTGACAACCGAAGGACCTCTCTTGGTCCTTGCAGGTGCAGGAAGCGGAAAAACAACAGTTCTCACAAAAAGAATAGCACATATCATTGAATCAGGACTTGCAAAACCGTGGCAGATACTTGCCATAACTTTTACAAACAAGGCGGCAGCTGAAATGAAAGAAAGAATTGCCGCGTTGATTGGTGAATCCAGTGAAGATATGTGGATAAGAACTTTCCACTCATGTTGTGTGAGAATTCTGAGAAGGGATATAAGCCACATAGGATATAAAAGTGAGTTTACAATATATGATTCAAACGACCAGAAAAGAATAGTAAAAGAATGTCTGAAAAATTGCGGTCTGAATGAAGATAACTTCCCCGTGAAATCGGTAATTGCCCGCATCAGCGATTGTAAAAACAAGGATATTTCCGCAACGGAATATGAGGCGGCAAGTGATAACAACTACAGAGACCGTCAGTATGCAAAATTATATGCTGAATATGAAAAGGTATTAAAAACAAATAATGCTCTTGATTTTGATGACCTTATCCTGAAAACTGTTGAACTTTTCAAAACTTGTCCTGATGTGCTTTCATATTATCAGAACAAGTTCAGATACATACTTGTGGACGAATATCAGGACACCAACAGCTGTCAGTATAAACTTGTGGAAATGCTTTCAGCCCTTCACAGAAATCTCTGTGTTGTTGGTGATGATGATCAGAGTATCTACAAGTTCAGAGGCGCAGATATCACAAATATTCTTGATTTTGAACGATATTTTACCGAGGCAAAAGTGGTAAAACTTGAACAGAATTATCGTTCAACACAAAATATTCTTACTGCTGCAAATAAAGTGATTGCCAATAACCGTAACAGAAAAGCAAAAAATCTGTGGACAGATTCCGGGAACGGAGAAAAAATAATTCTTCGTGCCATGAGTGATCAGGTGAGCGAAGCGGTATATGTAAATAATCAGATAGAACAGCTTGTATCCAAAAATGGATATAAGTATTCCGATTTTGCAATTCTCTACCGTACAAATGCCCAGACAAGAGCATTTGAAGAAAATCTTACATGTCCCTACAGAGTTCTTTCGGGATTGAGATTCTATGACAGAAAAGAAATCAAAGATATTCTTTCATATTTGAGAGTTCTTTTTAATCCTGATGATGATCAGAACCTTACCCGTATCATAAATGTTCCCAAAAGAGGAATCGGAGACTCTACCGTTGTTAAACTTCAGACCTATGCATTGAGCGTCGGCAGAAGTATGTTTGACATAATAACCGATGGTTCATATGCAGAGAGTTTCGGAAGAGCAAATGCAAAAATCACCGAGTTTGCAGATATGATATCGGAACTTCGCGACAAGCTCAACTCTGTTTCTGTTACAGATCTTATAGACGAACTTCTCACAAGAACGGGATATGTTTCAAGACTTTTGCTTGAAAGTCCTCCCGACGAGGCGGTTTCCAGAATCGAAAACGTAGAAGAATTCAAATCCAAGGCACGAGAATATGAAGAAAAAGTGGAAAACCCCACATTTGAAGGCTTCCTCGACAACATCTCTCTTGTTTCTGATGTGGACAACTATGATGAAAAGCAGAATGCAGTAGTACTCATGACCCTTCATAGTGCCAAAGGACTTGAGTTCCCTGTTGTATTTATGTGCGGAATGGAAATGGGACTTTTCCCCAGCTTTATGAGCGAAATGGAAGAGGATGGAATCGAAGAAGAAAGAAGACTTTGTTATGTGGGAATAACAAGAGCAAGAGAAAAGCTTTATCTTACACATGCAAAACAGAGAACTCTCTATGGAAAAACCGAAGCAAGAATGGTTTCAAAATTTGTTACCGAAATACCTGAAGAATATATGGACATAGAACAGAAAAGACAGTCAGGCTTTAATGCTCTCTATAACGTATCAACACCTAAAAAGAGTACCAGCCTTCCCACCTTTAGTTTTGCAGGTTCAAAACCATCCTCTGTGTCATCAATTCCGGGTGTGAAAAGGGGTTCGGAAATCAAAAGTGAGAGTGTGGATATCGACATAAAAAAAGGCGACAGAGTGAATCACAAAAAATTCGGAAACGGTCTTGTATTGTCGGTTACTCCAACAGGCAACGATGCACAGATAGAAATATCTTTTGATAATGTGGGCACCCGTTCACTTCTTGCATCTTTTGCAAAACTTACAAAAATATAAAAGGTCCCCGTAATATATTTATTTTGAATAAAGGAATGATAATATGCTCGAGAAATTGAATGAAAACGGAATAGACATTCTTGCAGATGCCATACTTTCTTTAGAAACAAAAGAAGAATGTTTTGCACTTTTAGAGGATCTTTGTACAATTTCCGAAATAAAAGCAATGGCGCAAAGACTTGAGGTTGCAGGGATGCTTGAAGACAGGGTTGTATATAGTGACATTGTGAGAAAAACAGGCGCAAGCACAGCCACCATCAGCAGGGTTAATCGTGCTCTCAACTATGGCGCGGGCGGTTACAGATCGGTGCTTGAAAGAATTCCAAAAGTAAATAAAGAGGAGAAGTAATGATGGAATCTTTACCAAGTTATACCGGGTTTTCCGATATATATGATATTCTTACAGATGATGTTGAATATGAAAAGAGATGCAAATACATAGAAGAACTTTTCAAAAAGCACATGTCTTTTAAACCGGATATCGTTGCCGATCTCGGATGCGGAACAGGAACTGTATGTTCCATAATGTCACGGAAGGGCTATGATATGATAGGCATTGATTCATCAGATTCCATGCTCCACAAAGCATCTCAAAAAAAGAGTTCTGAAAAAATTCTGTATCTCCTTCAGGATATGTGTTCATTTGAACTGTATGGTACGGTTGATGCATTTCTCTGTATGCTCGACAGCCTGAACTATATTACCGAACCTGAAGATGTGGCAGAAGTTTTCTCTTTGGTGGCAAATTATTTGAATCCCGGCGGAGTTTTTATATTCGATGTTAATACGATGTATAAGTATGAGAATGTTTTGTCTGACAACACATTTGTGTTTGAAGAAAAAAATGTGTTCTACACCTGGGAAAATTCTTTTGACGGAGAATATTGTGACTATCGTCTGAATTTTTTTGTGAATGATGAAAACGGCAAATACAGGCGTTTTTGTGAAGAACACAGCCAGAGATATCATGACCATGCTTTTCTTGTTGATGTAATTGAAAATTCGGGACTTGTTCTTGAGGCAGTATATGGTGAAATGACCGAGTCTTTGCCAAAAGAGGAAGACCAAAGGGTTTTTTATGTTGTCAAAAAGAAGTAAACTATGTAAATGCCATAAAATATATTTTGCTTTTTTGGTTGATTTTGTTAAATAAAAATAAAAATATTGACATTGGGTGTAAACTGTGGTAAGATACAGTTAATGGGGATGAAAATCCTCGCTGATATTAACAAAGAGCAGAAGCTCACAGTAATTTAGGAGGCACAATAATGCAAAAAGGTACAGTAAAATGGTTTAATGCCGAAAAAGGTTATGGTTTTATCGAGTGTGAAGACGGCGGCGACGTTTTCGTTCACTTCTCAGCTATCAACATGGAAGGCTACAAGTCACTTCAGGAAGGTGAAGCTGTAGAATTCGAAGTTATCGACGGCGCTAAAGGTCCTCAGGCTGCAAATGTAGTTAAGGCATAAGCTATAGTCTGTTTGAGAATATATAAATTTCGATAACGTACCAAATCCCCTCCAAGAGATTGGAGGGGTGTTTTTTACTGTATGGGAGCAATCGTTCCCATACAGTAAAAAACATTGTGCAAATGTGTAAGAAAATGAATTTACATCCCGTTTAAACGATACATTGGAGGAATTTTTATGGATGAGAAAAACAATATAATATCCAAAATGAAAAGTATGTATCAGGGATTCAGTAAAAGTCAGAAAAGGATTTCTGATTTCATACAGAATCACTATGATAAGGCTGCATATATGACTGCGGCAAAACTTGGTGAAGAAGTTGGAGTGAGTGAATCAACGGTTGTCAGATTTGCTTCGGAAATGGGATATGACGGATACCCGGATTTTCAGAGAGATTTGAGAGAAATCATAAAAAATAAACTTACAAGTGTTCAGAGGATGGAAATAACATCCACTAAATTTGCAGACAAAGACATTCTCACAACCGTCCTCACATCGGACATTGAAAAACTCAGACAGACTCTGGAATGTGTAAGACCTGAAGATTTCACAAAGTGTATAGATACGGTTATGAACGCAAGAAGAGTGTACATAATAGGTGCAAGAACCTGCTTTTCAATGGCAAGTTTTCTGGGGTTCTATCTGAATCTTGTATCAATTGATGCAAGACTCATAACAACAAATTCCGCAAGTGAAACTTTTGAACAGATTTTTGGTGTGGATAAAGAAGATGCCGTAATTGCCATAAGCTATCCGAGATATTCACGTCGTACTCTCAACGCTGTAAAGTATGCCCACGACAGGGGTTGCAGGATTATTGCAATAACAGATTCCGAAAACTCACCAATAGTCAGCTATTCAGACCATAGTCTTATTGCAAAAAGTGATAGTTCCAATTTTGTGGATTCCCTTGTGGCGCCTCTCAGCATAATAAATGCTCTGATTGTTGCTCTTGTTATGAGAAACAGAGAAAAAGTTACAGAAAACTTTAATGCTCTTGAGGGAATATGGGATGAATACAGAGTGTATGAAAAATCTGTGGAAAAAGATGATGAGGTGTAAGTGAGTATGGAAAACACCGTAGTAGTTGTAGGCGGAGGCCCTGCAGGAATGTTTTCTGCAGCGGTTGCAGCATCAAGAGGGAAAAAAGTATATCTTCTTGAAAAAAATAAATACCTCGGAAAAAAACTTCTTATAACCGGCAAGGGCAGATGTAATATAACAAATTCTGCATCCATGGAAGATTTTATCGCAAATACAAGAGTCAATGCAAACTTCATGTACAGCGCTTTCTATTCTTTTACAAATACAGATCTGATAGATTTTTTTGAAAGAGAAGGCCTTGAAGTCAAAACCGAAAGAGGCGGAAGGATTTTTCCTAAAAGTGACAAGGCATCCGATGTCAGAGATGTTCTTTCGTCATATGGCAGAAAAATGGGTGTTGAATATGTTTTTGAGACTGTGAAGGACATTCGGAAAATCCATGAAGGATATGAAGTTGAATGTCAAAACAATAGAGAAATAAGATGCTCATCCGTTATCATTGCAACAGGAGGCGTGAGTTATCCCGGAACCGGTTCAACAGGTGACGGCTATAGATTTGCAAAAGAGATGGGGCACAGCATAAGAAATGCCGAAGCATCCCTTGTCCCCCTTGTTACAGAAGAAAAATTTGTGTCCGAGCTTATGGGGCTTTCTTTGAAAAATATTTCCATAAAAGTTATGAGAAACAAAAAAGAAGTATATGAGGATTTCGGAGAAATGCTCTTTACACATTTTGGGATTTCAGGGCCGGTGGTTTTAAGTGCATCTTCTCATATGAAATCCGATGAAGGATATACTGTTTCCATAGACCTTAAGCCCGCCCTTGATTTTAAAACTCTTGACAATCGCATTTTAAGAGATTTTGAAGAAGAGAAAAACAAAGATTTTATAAATTCGCTGGATGCACTTTTGCCCAAAAAACTCATTCCTGTAATTGTAGAGCTTTCGGGGATAGACCCAAGGATAAAGGTTAATTCCATAACAAGAGAACAAAGACACAACCTTGTATCCGCAATAAAATCCATGAACCTGACCATAAAAGGCAAACGTCCCATTTCGGAAGCCATAATAACTTCCGGAGGGGTTAATGTAAAGGAGATTAATCCTGCAACAATGGAATCGAAAATATCTCCGGGGTTGTTTTTTGCAGGAGAGGTTATAGATGTTGATGCGTATACGGGAGGATTCAATCTTCAAATAGCATTTTCAACAGCATATCTTGCGGGTATGAATGCATAATAAATAGCATAAAATATTTTCAAAAGGAGAGATGACTTTTGAAAATATTTTTTTTTAGAAAAAAGCCTCTGATAAAATTCAAGGTGAATGTTCTGGGAAGAATACTTGTGATATCTCTTACAGTTTGCCTCATAAGTTCACAACTTGTTAATCTGAAAACAACACAAACAAAAAGTGTTTCTGTTCAGAGCGTAGCAGATACCGTGGGTGAAATTGCCGTATTCACCTCACATCTTGGGCAGGATGAAGAGGTATGGATACTTGTGGATGGGGAGAAAAGAGAGAGGATAAAAGACAATTGCGCAAGGGTAATATTAAATTCAAGCTCTGCAATAGAAATAATGTCAGAATCCGAAAAAGAATTTACGGTAAATCTTCTGCATGCGGATAATATTGTGATTGCAGGAGAGGTGCAAAACGTGAAATGCCGAAAAGGCATAAATTATATTTGCAGATGTATAGTTGCATAAATGCAAAAAAAATTTCAAAAAACTATTGAGTATTTTGCAGTTTTAATGTATAATATATAAATGTTGAATTTCAACACACGAAACAGATACAAGAAACTCTCTCTATCAGATAAACAAAGGAGATTTCCATATGATAAATGTTGCACTTGACGGTCCTTCGGGAGCCGGCAAAAGTACTATTGCCAAAAGAGCTGCCGAAGCATTTGATTTTACCTATATCGATACCGGTGCCATGTTCCGTTCTCTTGCCTATAAGGCATTGAGCGAACAGACGGACATAAAGTCCGATCGGGAGTCGGTTGTAGCAATGCTCGGAAGAACAGAACTTGACATCAGAAGGTCAGAAAAAGGACAGCTCATGTTTTTGGATGGGAAAGACATAACCGACCTTATTCGTACTCCGGAGGTGTCAAAAGCCGCATCAGACATTGCAGTTATTCCCGAAGTCAGAACATGGCTTTTGAAAGTTGAAAGAGAACTTGCATCAAAATATGATTGCATAATGGATGGAAGGGATATCGGAACAAGTGTTTTGCCCAATGCGGATGTGAAAATTTTTCTCACAGCATCCATAGAAGAAAGAGCAAAAAGACGTCATAAAGAACTTCTTGAAAAGGGAATAGAAAAAGAATTTTCAGAGGTTATGAATGATATGAAGTACAGAGACCTTCAGGACTCCCAAAGGGAGGTTTCGCCACTCAAAATGGCTGATGATGCTGTTTTGGCAGACACGTCGGAGCTTTCTTTTGAAGAGTCTGTAAATCTTGTATGCGACTTAATCCGAAAGGTGATAAACTAATGTATAATGCATTAATAAAACTGATAAAAATTTTTATATCCTTGATTTTCAGGGTTGAAGTGACAGGAACGGAAAATGTTCCAAATGAAGGTGGTTTCATTCTTTGCAGTAATCACATAAGTTGTTGGGACCCCCTTGTTATTCAGACAAATGTTAAAAGAAGAATATATTTCATGGCAAAAGCAGAACTTTTTAAGGTTTTCTTTGTGAGCTGGATTTTGAAACTCATAAAAGCAATCCCCGTAAAAAGGACAGGTTCAGACCTGAATGCTGTAAAAAGTGCAATAAAAACAGTAAAAGCAGGAGACTGTTTAGGGATTTTCCCCACAGGTCAGAGGTCAAAACTCGGCTCTGAAGGAGAAGTTAAATCCGGAATCGGTTTCATTGCATGCAAAACAGATGCACCGGTTCTTCCGATACATATTGATGCCACATTCAAAATTTTTTCGAAGGTGACCATCACCATTGGCAAGTGCGTTCCATATTGGAAAGGTGAAGGAAAACCTACAGCCGAAGATTTTGATATAATCAGCAATCAGATATACAAAGATATTAAAATGCTTGGCAGGGAAGGTTGATATGGAAATAAAACTTGCAAAAACCGCAGGCTTTTGTTTTGGAGTTGCAAGAGCTGTTAAGACTCTGGAAGAAAAGTCGGAAGAGGCAAAAATATCAACTCTCGGTCCCATAATTCATAACGAATTTGTTGTGTCAGACCTCAATTCAAAAGGTGTCAATGCAATAGAAAGTTTGGAAGAGCTCGAAGATGGCAGAGTTCTTGCCATAAGAACACATGGGGTTGGCAAAACAATAATAGATGAAATTGAGAAAAAGAAAATTGAGTATATAGATCTCACATGTCCTTTTGTAAAAAAAATACATAATATAGTGTATAAATACTATAATGAGGGCTGTAAAATTGTCATAGTAGGTAACAAAAATCACCCGGAAGTTATTGGAATTAACGGTTGGTGTGAAAATAATGCAATAATTGCTCTTGACATATCTGATATTAATGGTAAAATAGATATGGGAGAAAAAGTTTGTCTGGTTTGTCAGACGACAATGGACAGAGAGACTTTTGAAAAAATTTCGGACTTTATAAAATCCGAATTTCAATCCTTTCACATTTTTGACACCATATGCAGTGCAACAAACGAAAGGCAGGAAGAAGCGGCAAATATCGCTAAAGATTCCGATCTTATGGTCATAATCGGTGGCAAGCACAGTTCAAATACCGTGAAGCTCACCGGGATTTGTCGGAGGTATTGCAAAAATACCATTCAAATTGAAAATTTTGAGGATTTTCCTCAAGATATATATATACCAAAGAAAATTGGTATAACGGCAGGTGCTTCCACACCGTCGTGCATTATTAAGGAGGTTATAGACAAAATGGTTGAAAACACAAAAGGAGCGGAAAGCTTCGCACAAGAATTTGAGGAGTACGAAAAATCTCTGATCACTTTAAATACAAGGGATGTAGTTAAGGGTATCGTAATGGGTGTCAGTGAGAAAGGCATCAGCATTAACCTTGGATACAAATCTGACGGATTTGTTCCTGCAGGTGAAGTTACAGATGATCCTACAGCTGATATTGCATCTATGTACAAAGTTGGCGATGAAGTGGAAGTTTTCGTTGTCAGAGTAAATGATGTAGAAGGCGAAGTTACACTTTCCATGAAGAAGCTTGAAATGATGAAAGGTGTAAAAGAAATCGAAGCTGCATTTGAATCAAAAGAAATTCTCACAGGAAAAGTTATTCAGGCAGTAAACGGCGGAGTTGTTGTTTCCGTTAAAGGTTCAAGAGTATTTGTTCCCGCATCACAGGCAAGCGACAGATTCCTCCAGGATCTTGGTGCAATTGTTGGTGATGAAGTTAACTTGAGAATCATTGACATCAGAAAAATGAGAGGCAGAACAAAAGTAATCGGTTCTGTTAAAAACGTTCTTATTGAACAAAAAGCAGCTCTTGCAGAAGCATTCTGGGCTGATATTGAAGTTGGAAAAGAATATAAAGGTATTGTAAAATCTCTCACAAAATTCGGAGCATTTGCAGATATCGGTGGTGTAGATGGTCTTATCCACATTTCCCAGCTTTCATGGTCAAAAATCAAAGATCCTTCAGAAGTTGTTTCTGCTGGTGATGAAGTGAGCGTATATGTTCTCGAATTTGACAAAGAAAAAGGAAAAGTATCTCTCGGATTCAAAAAAGCTGAAGATAATCCCTGGACAAAAGTTGAAAACGAACTCAAAGTTGACGATGTGATAGATTGTAAAATCGTAAGAATTGTACCTTTTGGTGCATTCGCTGAAATCTTCCCCGGAGTTGATGGTCTTATTCACATTTCTCAGGTTGCTGACAAACGTATCGGCAAAGTTGAAGATGAACTTATGATTGGACAGCATGTTCAGGCAAAAGTTGTTGAGATTGATCTTGAAAATCAGAAAATCGGCCTCAGCATCAGAGCCCTCATTGCTCCCAAAGCAGAAGGAACTGAAGAAGCTCCTGCAGAAGAAGTTGCTCCCGTAGAAGAAGCACCTGCAGTAGAAGAAGCTCCTGCAGCAGAAGAAGCACCTGCAGCAGAAGAAGCTCCCGCAGTAGAAGAAGCTCCCGCTCAGGAAGATGCTGAATAATTAATTTAAAACACAAAGGCTGTTGCAGAAGTTTACTTTCAGGCGACAGCCTTTTACTGTTATTTGCGTGTATTTTTTTGAGAATCAAAGAGCATTTATTGTAATCAAAAGGATAGTGATAAAATGAAAAAAAATATAAGTTTATCTTTGTTGTTGATTTTTGTCTTTCTGTTTTCTTCAACAAATCTGTCATTTGCCGCAGTTACAACTCATAAAGCAGTAACAGACACAATTGCAGGAAAGCAGGACAGACTTGTTTTTGCAACGGTTATGAATGTTCAGGGCAATGTGATTACAGTTGATGTAACCGAGGAAATAGGAACATATTCAACCACGGAAAAAGACGAGGAGGACGAGCTTGAAGATGATGCTCCGCTTCCCTCCATTGAAGGTCAGGAGATAGATGTTGCAGGGCTCAAATCCTACATGTATTTTGACGGGTATGACCATCACCCCAAAAGAGGAGATAATGTTCTTTTGTCTCTCACCTTCAACGGCAACGTATATTCTGTAAAAAATGGTGCCTTCCGTGTAAGTAGTGCCGGCTCTGACAGTTTTATGTTTGAAGTTCCGATTGATGTCAAAGAGACAGATGGAGCGATAGAATTAACGGCTCTTTATAAATATGTTTCTTCCGATGGAAGAAATGCCGATTTTACAATAAAGGACTCAGCAGTATATACACATGACCCTGATGGGGCTGAAATTATAATAACTGAACCGGCGGGCGTAAGTTATATAGATGCTCACGGAAAAACTGTTCAGCCTCACACTCCCGGAGAAACGGGTTCAGGGTGGAGCTCCGTTGGCGGATCGTATAAATGGATAATTGCATCACTTCTGATTCTCGTGGGAATCATATCCGGTTTTTTTGTATCAAGGATTGTGTTTAATTTTGAAAAAAGGTCTGAAGAAAAATGATAGTTTCTGAAAAAACAATAAAAAGAGAAGTTATATATAAAGGCAGAGTCCTTGAATATGTAGTTGACACCGTTGATGTTGACGGAAAAGAAGCAGGCAGAGAAATGGTATTTCATCCCGGCGGAGTCGGAGTTGTTGCCATAGACGAAGATGGATTTGTATGCATGGTCAGACAGTTCAGGAAACCATATGAAAAGGCCATACTGGAAATTCCGGCAGGAAAAATTGATCCCGGAGAAGAACCGGAGATTTGCGGCAGGAGAGAACTTGTTGAAGAAACAGGCTATAGTGCAGAAGAATTCATATCTCTCGGAGAGTTTTATCCGTCTGTTGGCTATACCAACGAAATCATTCATATTTTCCTTGCCAAAAATCTTACAAAAGGCAATGCAAATCCGGATGAAGATGAATATGTGGATATAGAAAAAATTCATATAGACACTTTGGTATCCATGATAATGTCCGGTGAGATAAAGGATGGAAAGACTATTGCCGCAATTTTGAAAACCCATATGTTTCTTGGCTCATAAACACAGCAATGGATATACACTCTGATTCAGACTTTTTTACGAATCGGGTTAATTTTTGGATTGAAGTTTTTGTGAGAAGATAGTATAATAGGTTTAGGTAAAGTTTGAAATCAACCGAGTCTTTCAATGGAGATGATTTATGTGAAAAAAATATTTGCAATACTGATGATTGTCCTTATGTTTCCGATAACTGCATTTGCCAATGATGATGTCAAGGTGTATGTGAACGGCATGCGGCTGAATGAGACAGTCTTGCTTGAGAATGACCGTACATATATCCCCTTAAGGGCAGTTGGCGAGTCTATGGGAGCGTCTGTGAACTGGGATGCAGATAGCAGAAGCGCATATATAACATTTACAGAAGATGATGCAATAGCAAAAATTGTCGAAAATACCAGCCCCTGTGTAGTCACCATAGTGGGAAACTATCAGAGCGGAAGAGAAGAAGACAGATACAATAACCTGACGGCTCACGGCAGCGGTGTTGTGTATAAAAGCAATGGATATATAGTAACCAATGCACATGTTACAGAAGGGCTTAAGAATCTGACAGTTGTTTTCAGCGATGGAACTTTATTGCCGGGAACGGTTGTATGTAGTGATGAATTGGCAGATATAGCAATTGTAAAAGTTGATAAAATAGGATTAAATCCGATTTCATTTGCCAATAAAAACACAATAGTTTCCGGAAAAACTGCCATTGCAATAGGCACCCCTATTTCACTTTCCATGCGTAATACAGTCACAAAAGGTATTGTATGCGGAAATGGAGTTTCGATTAAGGATTCACACTATAAACTCATTCAGACAGATACAACGGTTAATCCGGGAAATTCCGGAGGCCCACTTCTTAATGCCAAAGGCGAACTTATAGGTATCACATCATCAAAATATGTGAGTATGAACATTGACAACGTTGCATTTGCCATACCTGTGGACACGGTTGAGTTTATAATAGACCAATATGAAAAATTCGGATTTGTAAAAAGAAGAACATTTAGTTTTGAATTAGAACCCTCCTGGGAAGCAAAAATCGGACTTCCCACAAAAAAAGGGTTGACAGTTAAAAATTCAAAAGATTCTGTGCTTGTTGACGGGGATGTTATCATATCTTTAAACAATATTGATGTTCACAGTATGACAGACTGGAATGAGGCTGTTAAAGAAGCATGGAACAGTCAGCAGCTCCTGATAAAGTATCAAAGGAATAATGTCGTTATGGAAACTGTAATAAACGGATGAAAAGGAGAGAAAAGTTATGAAAAAGATAATAAGTTACTTAGTAGTTTTTGCTCTGATGGCAACCATGTATATGCCTGCAATGGCAAGTGGAGAAAAGGTGGAAATCAGTTTTTGCATAGGTGATGAAACTCTCATTATCAACGGCTCTCCGGTTACAGTTGAGAAACCATATGTTGTGGGTGAAGGTGTTACCCTTGTACCAATAAGAGTTATTACAGAAGCATTTAATGCAAAAGTTGACTGGATTGATGAGACAAAAACGGTTAAACTGACATATCCTGATGTAAACATTGTTATTCAGATAGATAATCCTGTTGCAGAGGTAAACGGCAGAGCAGAAACACTTCTTGCAGCACCTCAGCTCACACCCAACGGATATACTATGGTTCCTTTGAGATTCATTTCTGAAAATTTTGGGGCAGATGTGTCCTATGATGATGATACGAAAAGAATAACAGTTACAAAGGAAATAGCAGGCGACCAGACTGTTTCCATTGAGGGAGCGGTAAATACCGGATATATTGGCGATAGCTTCTTTAAGTGGACCATGGAAAATCCCAAGGATATGACAATGGATTACAGAAGCTTTGACGGAATGGAAACCACTTTTTCAGATGGTGAGAATGTAATAGAAATCGGAATATTCATATATGATAAAGAAGACTACGATTTTGAAAGCGACTATAACGAAATAAAAATGGCAATGTCAGACCTTACGCTTGTAAAGACAGAGAAGAATACAAATGATAAGAATTGCAAAAGTTTCCATTTGGGTGTAAAAGATAAGAATTGTTACTATGATTATCAGCAGTTTGTAACACCGGACTATATTTATACCGTTTCGGGCATGCTTTCAAATGAGACACCATCGGTGAGAGATCAATACCTGAATCTTTTATCAACATTTGTATGTAAGTTTGAAAATAATGACACATATGACCTGTCAAACATAAAAGACGGATATAAAAGATATGAGTCGGAACATTTGAAACTTTCTTTTGATGTCCCCCAGAATTTCTATATGGCTACGTCTGAAGACTCACAAAACAGGTTTGAGTTTTACGATATAGAAAAGGGAATTTCCTCAATCACAGCTGTTGTCTATTCCAAAAGTGATGTTGAATCTGCCGCTTCATTGGCATCCGTAGACTATAATCACAATAAAAAAGTTTTAAATGAAAAAATAGCAACATTCAGTAATGCTCCTGTACAAAGACAATACAGCAATATCTGTGCAACTGAATACTCATACACTGTGAAAGAAGAAAAAAAGAAATATCATATCCGTGATATATTTTTCGAAGTAGGCGAGTATGTATACAATGTCAGCGTAGGGGTTGAATTGTCACAGAAAGACTATGACAAGTACATAGACAGAATTATTGAAAGTATCAAAGCGGAAGAGTTGGATACTGAAGAAATAGGCATATTAATGAGAAATATTCCCGTCGCAACCGGCACAACAAAGGCGAAATTAGGGAAGTTAAATATGGATTTGCCAAACATCTATATGAAATTGGCATCAGATGACGAAACAATGTCATATATGGGATCTGTCAATGGTGTAATGGTGTCGTGTTTTAAAGTTGCTACAACAGATTTAACGGTGTATGAACTTAAAAAAATGATGAAAGAGTCTGAAACCGGAATGAAAAATGAAGGTGCAGATATTCTGAAATCCGTATATGAAAAAGCAGTTAACAACCATAGTTTTCAGACATTTCAGGCAAAATATACAGAAGAAGAACAATCATTCTATTATGAACAGTACGCTTGTCTATATAAAGGAACGGTTTATGGCATTATCATTTCCTGTTCTGAACTTACATATTCTGAAGATGCCCGTATGGAGATCTCCGGAATTATTGACAGTATAAAATTTGAGTGATTATTTGTACATAACCTGACAGAATTTATTCAGGCGGACTGATAAATATTAAGTTTAGCATTTTGTGATTTATCATCCATAAAAGGCACAATAAAAAGTTGGAGAAAATTCAAATGAATTTTTCTCCAACTTTTTTAAATGTATAGGAATTTGCGCAGTATTTTGTTCGCGAGATGAGATGTATATCAAATTATGCTCGCGACTTAGGTGCAGGCTCAGCCTGCTTTTTTAATGCGGATAACCTATATAAATTTTGATTTTCAAAATAAAAACCGTATAGCTCCTGAAAAACCTATTTTGCAAGAATATATACCGGCTCACAAAATCTCAGTTCAGCATCAATTCTGATTTCATCATCTTCGCACTCGTATGAAACCGATTCCCATTCACCGCTTTTGTTAAGAATGAGGAAGTCCTTTGCTTCTTTCCATGAAGGAGGAAGGTGAAGATGTATACATGGCAGGTCGTCTTCGCAAAGATTGATTAAGGTTACCATACCAATAAAATCTGACACTCCGGATTTTGCTTCGTTCATTATGACGGAAATATCCGGAGCATTTTTCGCAAATACCACACAGTCACTACAGTTTTTGATGAGATCCTGGAAAAGTCTTTGTCTCGGATAATTTAAAAGTGCCTGGGAACGATTACCATCAAGAGTCAGTCCCATGACAACAACCTCACCGCCAAGCTCATTTTTGAATTTAGTCATTGCCGGACACAAAAGATCACCCTTTGTTGAAAAATTCTCAGAGATAACTTCACATTTTTCATCAGCAACCGAAAGGATTCTTGCAATTCCGTTTCCGGATGGTGCATAGCAATGTGCAGGTGGCATTATGTTCACTTTATCTTTGCGTGCAAAGTTTTCGCATATGATTTCCCAGCATCCCAAATCAAACTGAAGGTTATTTTTTTCGGCAAGGTTTTCGCCAATCGTTACACCAATATATTTTCCGTATCCTCTGTCTGTAAGGGCTTTTGCTGCATCACCATCAAGGAATAATACTTTTGAAAGGTTTTTCATAATTGTTTCGTCACTTGCATATTTTGCCTGTCGCACATCCCAGAAAGTTATGGCAGCTTCTATTGTTGTTATGGGAATACCGAAACGGCTGATACATTCCGCCCATAGAGGGTTTGTTGTGGAGCATGATTCGTCAACGGTGTTCCAGAAGGGATCATATGTAATTTCAACCCCTTTAATCTCTGATTTTTTTGCTATCCTATGTATTGCATCAAAACGTTGGTATTCTTTTTGATACATAGAAGAATATGCTGTTTCTTCATGGGGATCCTCTGAATTTACAACCTGAAACAGAGACCCGTCACAACCAAATGAATATGCGGTTGCCATAATTGATTTCATATGTTTTCCGGATGTGAAAAATCTTGAATGGGGATAAGAGTCAGATTCATGATGACATATGAAATCATCACCGAGTCTTTGCTTTGTGTAGAGAGGATGGTATAATTCTTCAGGTATTTTTTTTGCATCCACACCACAATAAAATGTTCCGTAAAGTCTTACATAAGGTGTATGATTTGGCCCCGCCATTGCACGTGCTATTGACTCTGTTGCATCTCCGTCATAGTCAACTCCGCCCGGCTGGCAAAGACCAATGGGAATGTGTGGTGATTCAATATCAAGCTCTTTTCTCACTTTGGTTGCAAGATCTGTGAGAGAATCCTTTAAAAGTTCTCTCCATTTTTTAATCAGATCGTAGGACTCAGGTGATTTACGGGAGAATATTTCAACCAGTTCTTCTCTTGAAAAATTCTTACCCATACGTTTTGAAAATTCATTAACGTGATTATCACAAAAACATCCGTTAGCCGCTTTTATGGAATAGTCGTCTTCGAATAAAATGAATTCGGGCTCGGCATATTTTGCAAACAACGCGGTGTTTTTTGCAATACGCTTTCCAAAGTTTTCGCCAAGAGGACAAAATGCAAAGGGATGAGAGGTTCCGTCAGGACGGATAATTGGCTCAAGTACCTTATCAGGCCCCGCTTTTAAAGTGGCAGTCACCCACCATCCGCATATAATTTTATGAGTCTTCAAATCTTCTTTGATTTCTCGAAAGACCTTGGCATACTCAACATAATGCTCTGTTGGAGGATATGAATGTCCGCGCCATCCCTTTGAAGGGAAAATCAATGCGAAAGTTGAAAACCCATATTCCTTTTTCAAGGTTAGAATTGTTTCCTTTGTTTTTTCAGAACTGCCTGTAAGCGATATAGGGATTATGGCGCCTAAAGATTTAAATTTCGGATCTGCAATTTTCATGGCATTCCTCTTTCTCGGGAGCTGTCAAATCAAATCGCTCCCACATATGGGTTATTTTATCAGTTTTTCAATATCCTTACTGTCAGCTTTGTCTGCAATACACACAACAACAACTTTTCCTTTTCTCACAATCACAGGGCTGTTAAGTTTTGTCATTTCTGCAGGAATATAGTTTTTGAAATCAAGTTTCTTTCTTTCAATTCTGTCTTTTACAAGAGTGTTTTCAAGTTCTTTTGCACTTTTTTCATCTTTTGCCTCAAATACTGCAACTTCTTCGGCTGTGGCACCGCCACCCAAATATAACGAAGCAGATGCGATTTTTGACGGGTCAACCTTGTATGCAGAGATGACCATAGAGTCCGCAACTTTGAGGAGGGTGTCTTTGAATTTGATTTTCTTTACAATACTGTCACCAATTTTTTTGGTGTCATATTTTCCTTTTCCTGCAAAGGTTTTTGAACCGCTTTTGTCAATTTTCACAACGCCTTTTTGTGCGACTGCATGATCTTTGAGATATGATGCAAGCTCTCGGTAATGAACCGGTCCCAGATGTATTCCGTCGCTTCCGCCGATTGAATAGGGAAGGGCACCGTTTTCATCTTTAAAGTAAGAATGCAAGTCGATATAGTAGCATTGTTTTTCCTTGGCAAGTTCAAGCAGTCTTTCATTATAAATCACAATACTTGAGTTTTTAATGTCGACAGTTGCTTCTTTTTCTTTTGTTATGGGAAGAATGGACTGAATATATACAATAACGTCAGGGAACTTTTCTCTGACTTTGTCAATGAAATCGCCGTAACGATTTGCGAATTCGTCTTTTTCGTCATATATAACCTCGTTTGTTCCAAGCATAATATAAAGTTTTCCGAGACTGTCTCTGTCCTTTATCGCCTGTAACGCACTCTTTCCTATCGGGAGTGTTGCGGTTTCAAGATTTTTTGTGTTCAGACCGCCCATGCAAAGGAACTGTGAATTGAATCCTGAAAAGTTTTCAATACCTATGGTGAGGGAGTCACCCACAAAAACTGCATCGTCAAAATATGAATCATCAACACTTTTTTGCTTTGGTACAATTCCGTAGCTCACATCGGGCACTTTGGTATATGATGAAGTTTTCGAAAATTCTGCTATTTTAGAAAGGTTATTATCTGTCATAAAAGTGTTTTGATTGTAAAGAATCAAAACATCTTTAATATTGTGTGAATAAAGATACTCAAAAATATCACCATTGTAATATCTCAAATCCACCATATAAATTTCGTTATAGTGATTTGCAAGGAACGGAACAATTGAATGAGCATATGAGTCTTTTATAATTGCAAGTTTTTTCCCGGTTTGTGAATTTGTTTTGATTTCTGCAAGACCGTGATTGCCGTCAAGGTAGAAGGCATATTTGTCTTTTCCCGAGAGCATGTCAAGGTTATACAAAGATTTCATGCTCTTGTTTTCAAGAGGGAATGATACAGTTGCCTTAAGGGACTTTTTGGGACTGTACTTATATATGGTGTCTTTTTCAGATTTTGCAAATCCTGAATTTGACCATGCTGTTCCAAAGAAATCTTCACTCATTTTTTCAACTGCAAAATTCTCAAGTGTAAGCGCATCATAACCGAGATTTTCTGCAAGAGCGCAGTATGTATAATAGCTTCCGAGAGCTGTCTGGTGATGATCTGTTCGGTAATACAGATATTTGTCTGCATTTTTTGAAAGAATGGGGTTTGCATCTGTGATTTTTACGTTTTTCAGCTCTTTTTTCAGTTGTTTCTGAAGTTTATCATAAGAATCTGTATATGCAAATCTCGGAAGTTTATTTTCTAATATTTCATATGCAGTCGGAACAATTGCTACACTCACGTTATATCTTTTAACGGCTGCAAGTGAATTTATTGACTCTATGTTGGAAGGAATATTTGCTCTTGTAAGGGCTGAAGAATTTTCAATCAGATATCCGTCTTTGCACACCATGATTCCATGGTTTTCTTTCTTTCCGCTAAAACTTTCATATCTTCTTTTGGATGAAACGAAATGATTTCTGAACACAAACTGGTCTGAAATAAAGTCTTCAAAATCTGTCATAAACTTCCCGCTTGTTAAAGATGATGCCGAGATTTTCGGAAAAAGCGCCAGAGTCCTGTTTTCCTTTTCAGACACTTTTTTAGATGGCGTAAGGATATTTAAGGCAAGAAAAATCATAAGAAATGCTATAAAACAAAGTGAGACGATTTGGGGAGAATTTTCCCTTGAAAAAAGATATGACAAAATATTTTCCATAGCGGACTTTTCGCTTTTTTCGTCAAATTTCGGAATAAGCATCTTTATGGTAGTTAATTCTTCTTCCTGATCAAATGCGTCAATAACGATTTCTTCCGGCATTTCGTTGTTTTGAGGTTTGGGCTCTTCCTTTAGGGTGATAGTGGTTTCCATGGTGTAATTCTTTTCCAAAAATCTCTGGAAGAGTTCTTCTTCTCTTGATTCGAAATTATCAAATTCTTTGTTATTCATTTATAATATCCTCCTTTCATCAGAATCTGAAATATAAAAACGGATTATATGTATCGTCTACAAGATATGCCAGACAAACAAACAGAGCAATTATACATAAAAGCCCTCTCACCCAAAGAAGTTTTTTCTCGGTGATTTTCAAAAAGTTATTCCTTGCTCCCGGCATTGCACCAATGACAGAAACGACCAGGATGGGCAGATATGAGAAAAATCTGTATAAAAATACGTTGTCTGTTATTCCAAACTCAAAAATGTTTATCATGGAGACTATATATATAAATGCACTTTTAAAGTCGGGGCTTGCAAAAAATACCCATCCAATAATTACAATAACCATTGTATATACACTTCTCAAAAAGGAAGGTGTTTTTTCCAATTTGTCCATAAGGTATTTTTTTTCTAAAATAAGAAGGAAACCATAGTACAATCCCCATGCAATAAAGTTGAAACTTGCACCATGCCAGAATCCTGTGAGCATCCATACAATAAGAATGTTAAGATATCTTCTAAGTGATGCTTTCTTTGCAGGGGTAAATGTGAGAGAACCCCATTTTGTGGTGGTGGAATAATCCGATTCATAAACTCTGCTTCCGCCAAGGGGGATATATACATATTCTTTAAACCAGCTGCTGAGACTAATGTGCCATCTTCGCCAGAATTCGGTGATGCTTTTGGATATGTACGGATAATTGAAGTTTTCGCAAAATTCGAATCCGAACATCTTTCCAAGACCGATTGCCATATCGGAATATCCGGAGAAATCATAATAAATCTGCATTGTATATGCTATGATTCCGAGCCATGCTCCCAGCATGCCGCCTCTGTCGCCTGCAATTGTTATTTCCCAAAGTTGGCCGATATTGTTTGCAATAAGAACTTTTTTTGCAAGACCTGATGTAAATCTCAAAACACCCTCATAAAAAAGAGTTATTTTCTGGGGGTGCTTCGGGAGCTGATTTGCGATGTCATCATAGCGAACAATCGGACCTGCAATAAGTTGAGGAAAGAATGAAAGATAAAGTCCGAATGAGATAAAGCTTTTCTGAACCTGAGTTTTCCCTCTGTAAACATCTATGCAATATGACATTGCCTGAAATGTATAAAAAGAAATACCGATAGGCAAAGCAAGGTGAAGAAGGGGGAAGTTTGTGCGTATAATCGAGTTTACGGAAGAAATAAAAAAGTCGGTATATTTAAACACGAGAAGTAATCCAATATTCACTATACAACTGAATGTGAGAACCGACTTTGATTTTTTTGGTCCTATCAAAAAACCGCAGATGTAGTTGAATATGGCAGAAAACAGCATTAAAATAACATATTTGGGTTCACCCCAGGCATAAAAAATAAGACTTGATATAAACAAAGTCAGATTTTTATGTTTTTGAGGTACTAAAGAATAAATAATAAAAACCGGTGCTAAAAAGTAAAACAAGAACAGCAAGCTGGAAAAAACCATGTGCAGAACGCTCCTTTGTGTAAAAATAAAATTATCTTTTGTGTATCAAATAAGATGTGCCAAACGTCTCATATAACAGTTTGTGCAACACCGCCGTACTGAAAACTGCCGCCATAGGATTCAAAAGCATCTGTAGCATCTTTTTCGGTATCAAAAATTCCAAATACCGTAGGTCCTGAACCGGACATCATAGAAAACTTTGCACCTTTTGACAAAAAGTGCTCTTTTATGCTTTTAATCAGGGGATAATCTTTTATGGAAACATCTTCAAATACATTTGAAAAAAGTGTATATGCTTTTTCCATATTTTTGGATTCCATCATTTTTGACGCAAGCTTTGTGTCCGGATGGTTTATGATTTGAGAATCGATTTTTTTGTATGCTTCTTTTGTGGAAATGTCAATTTCGGGCTTTATAAGAGCAATCCACTTTTTTTCTTTTGAAGAAATTGGGGTTAGAATTTCTCCGATCCCTTCACAAAGGGCAGTTTTTCCTCTGATAAAGAAAGGTACATCAGCACCAAGAGAAAGCCCTAAGGATAAAAGCTCATCATCAGACAAAGGATGAGAGCATAGATCATTCAGAGTTTTCAGAACGCATGCCGCATCCGAGCTTCCGCCGCCAAGCCCTGCACATACTGGAATGTGTTTTTCAAGGTTAATAGTACAGCCTTTTCCAATTCCGGTCTTTTCAAAGAAAACACGTGCGGCTTTTGTACACAGGTTGTCTTTGGCTTCTCCCACATTTTCGGAGTTGCAAGTCAGAATTATATCTTCGCTGTCTGTGATTTCAATGTCAAGAAGGTCACAAAGTGTGATTTCCTGCATAATCATACAGACATTGTGATACCCGTCATTTCTTTTTTCTGTCACGTCAAGACAGAGGTTTATTTTTGCATTTGCATATACTTTCATAAGACGTTCCTCGCTTTTTTGCATAGCTATCAATATAATATCACGGTGTGGAAAGATAGTCAATGACTACGTGTGAAAAGATTGACGAAAATTCCACTTTTTTGTGAAAAAGCGTCATATAATATTCCGAAAATATGTATGTCACAAATTGAGTTACTATTATGGTGATTTTGTTATAAAAATTGGTGAAAAAACAGTATTTTAAGGGTATATTTATGATATTATTATGTGTAATACCATGATTTAAAAGGAGAATATGACTCATATGACAGAAAATAAATATATTCTTTATGGTGACGGAATTCATGATGATCATCCTGCAATTCAGGAGATGATAGACAGCGGAGTTTGTGAGGTTTGTCTCCCGCCACCAAAAGATAAATATCTGATTACAAAAGCTCTGGAAATTCCTTCCAATTTTAAACTGAAACTTCCAAGATTTGCTCACATCAAACTTGCTGATGGAGCAAACTGTTTCATGCTTAAGAACAAATCGGTAAAAAAACCCGCAAAAAGACTTCGAAACGGACTTTCCGATCTTGAAAGCAATGTCTGGTATTATCTGGATGAGCTGTCTCCCGACAAAGAGGACGAGTGTTACAATTTTGAAATTGAGGGAGGTATATGGGATTTCAATAATAAGAATCAGGATCCCAATCCCATCCAAACCGAAAAATTTGACGAAAGACATTTCCTTGGTCACATCATGTTTTTTTATAATGTCAGAAATTTCAGACTTTCCAATATGACATTCAAAGATCCATCAAATTTTGCAGTAATGATTGATAAAGGTTCATATTTTACCATTGAAAACATAGATTTTGACTATAACGACGGAAACCCCTACGCCATAAACATGGACGGCATTCACTTGAACGGCGGATGCCACTTTGGAATAATCAGAAATCTCAAGGGTACATGCTATGATGACCTTGTGGCTCTCAATGCATATGAAGGTGCAGGCGGAGATATCACCAACATAGAAATAGACGGTTTGTTTTCTGAAGGATGTCATAGTGCCGTGAGACTTATTGCCGTAAATCAGAACGTGGAAAACATCACAATTTCAAATGTTTTCGGAACCTACTATCAATACTGTATCGGACTTACAAAGTTTTATTATAATGTGGAAACCAAAGGACATTTTGATGGAATATCATTAAATAATATACACGCTTCCAAAGCCAAAAGAACCGAACTGCATGAGGTACATATGATAGAAATGGGATGTGACACAAGCATACATTACCCCTTCATCTGGATACAGGCAGAAACAAAGGTTAAAAATCTTTTCATAAACGGACTCTATCGCATAGAACATCACAATCCCATTGCAACCATACGCATAGATGAAAAATCTGTTGTAGACAATCTTGTGTTGAATAATGTTTCCATAGAAAACTATACCGGATTGGATATCCCCCTGATTCTGAATAACGGAACTTTGAAAAAACAAAATTTGACAAATATTACATATAATTAAAGACCGCAAATAGTGGCGAATTTCTTTGGTCTTATATTGTTAAATACCTTCATTCGTTGCTCTTTAATAAAATTTTTTTTGTTAGCTGCAAAAATTTTATCAAAAAAAATATTGATAGTTTATGTAATTTGTGGTATATTATTTATGTTAAAGAATCAGAGTGCCTTGCAAAGCATGTGCATAAATGTATAAAAAGGAGTTTTTATTATGAAAAAATTGTACGAAGGAAAAACCAAAGACGTTTATGAACTTGAAAACGGAAATGTAATGCTCAAATTCAAGGATGATTGCACCGGTAAAGATGGTGTGTTCGATCCCGGCGAAAATTCCGTTGGTCTTACAATCGAAGGAATCGGCAAGGCAAACCTCAGAACTTCTGTTTACTATTTTGACCTTCTCAAAGAAGCAGGCATCAAAACACACTATGTTAGTGCAAATGTAGACGAAGCAACAATGGAAGTTCTTCCCGCAACTGTTTTCGGTCACGGACTTGAAGTTATCTGCCGTCTTGTTGCAACAGGAAGCTTCATCAGAAGATACGGCGAATACATGAAAGATGGTACAGTCCTCGATGGCGGATATGTTGAATGTACTTTCAAAAACGATGAAAAGGGCGATCCCCTTGTAACAGCTGAAGGTCTTGCAGCACTTGGCGTAATGAGTGAAGAAATGTTTGCAAGCATGAAAGAACAGACTCTCAAAATCACAAAGATTGTAGCAGATGATCTCAAAACAATCGGACTTGACCTCTGGGATATCAAATTTGAATTCGGTTACAACAATGGTGAAGTAATCCTCATTGATGAAATCGCATCCGGAAATATGCGTGTGTATAAAGACGGACAGATTGTAGATCCCGTTGAACTCACAAAACTTATTCTTGACAGATAATCAGTAAAAAGAGTTAATGCTCTGTAAAACCCCGGGTTTTACAGAGCATTTTTGCGTAGCTGAGAAAATATAAAAAGATGAATTTAGGGGTTTCCATATATTACATTAGGAATTTTGAAACTTTTGTGGTATAATCAATTTGCGCAAAGGCGTGACCGTAAGGTCATAGTCGCTATAGGAGGTGCAAAAATGAATAAGAAAATACTTAAAATCATCGCAGGCGCACAAATGATTACACTCTTGTCAACTCCGGCACTTGCAGGAAGTCACATAGTAAAAAAAGGAGATACACTTTGGAAAATTTCCAACAAATACAGCGTGTCACTAAACTCGATAATAGATTCAAACGAAGACATACAAGACCCATCGGTCATATATCCCGGTCAGATAATCAAAATTCCCGAACCCGTCAGAACGGTTTCGGACTATGAACAGGAAGTAGTAGACCTTGTAAATGAAATAAGAACACAAAGAGGTCTCCGAAAACTTACTCTTGACGAACAGCTTTCAGAAGTTGCAAGAAAAAAGTCTGAAGATATGAAACAAAATCACTATTTTGACCATCAGAGTCCCACCTATGGTTCTCCCTTTGATATGATGAGAAAGTTCGGCATATCCTACAGAAGTGCCGCAGAGAACATAGCAAAAGGGCAGACAACGCCTCAGGCTGTTGTAAATGCATGGATGAGTTCTTCCGGTCACAGAAAAAATATTCTTGGTGAGTCCTACACACATATTGGTGTTGGACATGTTAAGTCCGGAAATTACTGGACACAGATGTTCATAGGAAAATAATCTCTTACGAAAAAATAGGGGATGTCTCTTTTTGCGCACATCATACGCAAAAGGAGACATCCCTTATTTTCTTGCCGTTGACTCTTGCGTGAAATGATAAATGTTATGGAAAGTTGCAATATGCCCTTGAAAACTCGCAATATGCCCTTGAAAACTCGCATTTTGAAATAAGGGTTTGCTTTTTGAGGACATTTATGGTATTATGACAAAGAATTTTTGATATTGATTTTAATATAAAATTCAACACTTACTTCATATACACTTGTAAATATATGAGCAAAATTTTTTTGTGCGGATATACCAATATAGTATACAAAGGAGAATTGTGTAATGATGTGAAGACAAAAAACACCTATGATATTCTGAAAAAGAATATTGCAAATTCAAGAAGCATGCATGGCTGATGCTTTTAGCAAGAAAAATGAAAACCAAGAGAATATGATTTGATTATGATGTAATTTTATACAGGAGTGAAAGTAAATGATAACACGGAATCTTCTTGAAAAGCTGAATTTCGAAAACAATGACATAGAATATATTCTGGAATGTAATGAAAAATACGGACACATAATCCGTCCTGTTTCTGCAGAGTTTATGCAAACAAACGGAAAGCAGGAATTTGAACCATATGAAATAAAGCAGGCAGAAGAAAAATATAATTTTGCATCCGAAACCCTAAAAAGAGTTATATCTTCCGTTCCAACGTGTGACAATGAATACATTCTTCAGCTTCTTTTCTGGCTTTGGTGTCTGCCTTCGGCTAAAAAGTATTATGATGAAAAAGGAATATGTGAAGAAATTTTCTATGACACAATGAAAGACCTTTCTGTGAAGGTGACAGAGTGCAAAAATCAACGTGGAAAAGTCGGAACTTTCACGGTATGGTTCTTCCTGTATTTTGACTATCTCTATTTTGCCCTTGGCAGACTTCAGTTTTATACCGAAATATATAATCACAAACCCTATAGGTTTTGTGACTATGAAATAAATCCCGGCGACAAAATATTTTCGTGCCACATTCCGTCGGGTGAAAAACTCACAATTCCCATGTGCATGGATTCGCTCCAAAAAGCCTATGAATTTTATAAAGATGATTTGAAAGACAACATTCTTCCCCTTGTTTGCCGTTCGTGGCTCATATATCCCAATTATATTGGCAGAGTTTTTCCCGAAGGTTCAAACATGGAAAAGTTTTCCAAACTTTTTGACATAACAGAAACCATAGAAACAGGTCGCAACTTTGGTGACTGTGCAAGAGTTTTTGGGGTACCCTTTGAGGGCACAACCGAAGGTTTCTCGTCAGATAATACCCTCAGGCGTAATTTTATTGAATATATAAATTCGGGTGGGAAATTTGGTGGAGGAATCGGAATAATCCTTTATGACGGAGTAAAAAAAGAGATAATTAACCGGAAATAAGAAACATTTCTGAAAGTGCTGAAAAACAAAAAGAAAATGTCATGAGATAATTGGCAATCTCAAAAAGATTTTCAGATTGCTTTTGTATTTTTGGTGTGATATACTTAAAAATATTATTTGAATAATCAACCTATAACCGGGAGTGAAAATATGAAACAATTAAGCAGAAAAATATTGGATGAGAACATAGAAAAAATTGCAAATTACGATCTTGATAACCACAATTTGTTCGGCTCTTCATATCTTGTATTTCAAAATGATGAAATTATACTGAAAAAGCATTACGGATACACCGATATAGATGCATCAGAAATAGTAAACGACGGTACAATATACCGTCTTGCATCAATGACAAAGCCCATAACCGCTGTTGCAGTTTTAATCCTGGTGCAAAGAGGTCTTCTTTCTCTTGATGATCCCGTGAGCAAGTTTTTGCCGGAGTTTGATGATATACATATAATAACAATGGACGGAAAAGACTTGGGAAAGCCAAAGACCAAAGTGAATATTATGCATTGCCTTACTCACACATCCGGATTTGGTAGCGAAAAAAGCATAGATCTGACAGATGATGACATGAAAAACATGGCAAATACCATAAGAGTTTTTAGTGATGCAGGACTTGATTTTGAACCATTTGAAAATAGTGTGTATAGTGCCGTTGGGGCATTTGACGTTCTTGGCACCATCATAGAAAAAGTAACCGGATGGGACTATGCCCGGTTTTTGAAAAAAGAAATTTTTGAACCATGCAACATGAAGGATACAACCTTTGCTCCCACCGATGAACAGCAAAAGCGTATAATCTCCATGCACAATAAGAAAAATGAGAAAAATGAGATAGGAAAAACATATCCCGGTTGCGTGTTTGAAAGGTTCCCCAATGAGCACAAACTTGCAGGGGCAGGACTTGTGTCCACACTTGATGACTATTCAAACTTTGCAAAAATGCTTCTTCAAAAAGGTGAATTTGACGGAAAGAGAATAATATCTGAAGAAACATTTGAAAAACTTCGAAAGTCGTATATGCCCATGGGAGCCATATCGGAACTTGAAGGTTGGGGACTTGGAGTGAGAGTAATTCTGAATGAATCCTACGGCCCGCTTCCTGTTGGAGCTTTTGGGTGGAGCGGAGCATACGGATCCCATTTCTGGATTGACCCCGAAAATGAAATTTTTGGAGTATATATGAAAAATTCCCGATTTGATGGTGGAGCAGGCAATGCATCTGCAAGAAGGTTTGAAACAGCAGTATCTGAAGCTCTTGTTTGAACATATATAAAGGAAAATCGACATTTTAAAAGAATTTTATATGTGCTTAAAAATTCGTATTGTTTAGGCATCTGACAGTACCTGGACGACTAAATGAAAATAGTGGTTGATATATTTGTAAAATTGTGATACAATATATTGTGATATTGTAAATGTACCAACATGAAAGGAAGTCATACAGATGAGCGAACAATGTACACACAATTGCGAAACCTGCTCTGCCAAATGTGATTCAAAGAATAAACAGCAGAGTATGATAGAAGCTCCTCACGAAATGAGCAAAATCGGAAAAACAATCGGAATAGTAAGCGGAAAAGGCGGAGTTGGAAAATCAATGGTAACCTCAATGCTTTCTGTTTTGATGAAAAGAAAAAATTATAAAACATCAATTCTTGATGCAGACGTTACCGGTCCTTCAATTCCAAAATCTTTCGGAATTAAGCAGAAAGCAATGGCAAATGAGTTTGGACTTTTGCCCGTTGCATCAAAAACCGGAATTGATATTATGAGCATAAACCTTCTTCTTGAAAATGATACTGACCCCGTAGTATGGAGAGGTCCGGTTATTGCAGGAACAGTAAAACAGTTCTGGACAGACGTTATATGGGACACAGACTATATGTTCATAGACATGCCTCCCGGAACAGGTGATGTTCCTCTCACGGTTTTCCAGTCCATTCCCGTGGATGGAATAGTTATTGTAACATCTCCTCAGGAGCTTGTATCAATGATAGTTGAAAAAGCAGTAAAGATGGCAAAACTTATGAATGTTCCAATCCTTGGAATAGTTGAAAATATGTCATACTTCGAATGTGCCGATTGTGGTAAGAAACATAGCATTTTCGGAGAAAGCCACATTGAAGAAATTGCAAAGGAATATGGCATTGATTCCATAAGCCGTCTTCCCATAAATCCCAAACTTGCAGGCGGTGCAGATGCAGGCCTCATTGAACTTTTTGACGGTGACTGGCTCGATGCACTTTCAGACAAGATAGAGGCAATGTGAGATTATGACAAAAACAAATGCAATGAGAATGCTTGATAAAGCATCTATAGCCTATGAGGCAATAGAATATAAAGTAGACGATAACGATCTTTCCGGGATTACCGTTGCATCCTCGGTGGGGCTTCCTTGCGAAATGGTATTTAAAACATTGGTTGCAAGAGGGGACAAAACCGGACCGGTAGTAATGTGTATTCCGGTAGATAAAGAAATCGATCTCAAAAAAGCGGCAAAGGTCACCGATAACAAAAAAATTGAGATGATAGCCGTAAAAGAACTTCTTTCCCTCACGGGTTATATAAGAGGAGGATGTTCTCCCATCGGTATGAAAAAGAAATTTCCGACCTTCATAAGTGATTCCTGCAAAGATTTCGAAAAAATAACTGTCAGCGCAGGAATGAAAGGTTGTCAGCTTCTTTTGAAAACCGACGAACTTATTTCTTTTACAGATGCTAAAGTTTGTGATCTTGTAAAATGATGAAAGGTATTGATAACATATGCTGTGTTCAAAAATAATCGGGAAGATAGTTGCAGGAGTGATTTGTGTATCTCTGGCAGCATCTTTTGCAGGATGTTCAAACAATACAAATGACAGTCAGGATAAAAACAAAGGGGATAGTGCGGAACTTGTTCCGGTGCAGGTGGATTCATCAGCTGAACCCATCCTCACCATAAAGCCTGATTCTGTAAACAAACCCGAAAAGGAAAATAAACGCCTTGAACCCGATGTTTCTTCAATAGAACTTGGTCCTGAATCGAAATCACCGATGTATAGTGATACAGAGGAAGAGTGTATAGAGAGACTCAGAATATATTCAAACCCCAACGGAAATGAACATGATGCTCTTTCTCTTCTCGGAAGATTCAAATATTTGGAAAAGTCGGAAGATGCAATGATGAAGCAGTTGAAAAATGCGTCTAAAACATGGCATGAAACCGTAGAGACTTTAGTTGGTGAAAAGTGTATTGTAAATTTTGAAATCATCAAGAAAACAGAAGTTGACCTGAATGACACAAAGGTTTCCGACTGGAAATTGGCAACGGGTGTCACACCTCAGGGCTATACCAATGTTAAATGTGCATTGTCAACAAATTATTCATCAGAAACTGTAAATATCAGCATAGATCTGGTTAAGGTTGATGGAAAATGGTATCTTGCAAAAACAGATACTTTAAGCACGGTAAAAGACATAATAACAGTAACAATATTCAACTGAATTTAAAATAAGATGTAAACTCTTATTCCGTCAGCCAAAAGGGAATACAATACATCTTTTCAAATCTCAAGCAAACAAAAATAGCTTTTAAGTCATTATGCTTCCGGAGAAATCAGGAACCTAATGACTTTTTGTTTTGTCATAGGTTTGTCATATGGAAGTTGGTATTTATGATGAAGTTGCAAGTGTTTATATTCTCTACTACAGACAGGCAACATTTCCTGTTTACAGTCTTGAAAAAGATCAACAGGAAAAAAATCAGATGTGATTGCATCTCATTTTATTATTGATTACATATAAAAGTGGTATAAAAACTTTAATTTTGTATAAAATTAACACTCTGTTGCTATTGAATTATCTGTCGTTTTTTGATATAATAATATGAAATATATTATATTAGTGAAATATTTTATCTATCGGGGAGTGAGAATATGACAGGTGAAGGCATTGTAGTATCTGTTTCCAATGAGACTGCACTTGTCCGCATATCAAAGTCGTCAGCTTGTTCTCACGATTGTACAAATTGCGGTGCATGCCAAAATCCAACGTTTGATACCATGGTAAATAATCCAATCGGTGCAAAAGAAGGGGATAAGGTTGTCATATCATCAGATTCAGGAAAAATTCTTTTGATTTCCCTTCTGGTATATATTCTCCCGGTGTTTCTTATGATTATTGCCGCTGTTTTCTGTGACAGTCTGAATGTTGGCATCCCCGGAACTTTTATAACATTTGTAATACTTGTGCTTTTGTGGATCGGAGTAATTCGTAAGGTGAATAAAAAAGCCCATACAGAGCACACAATCATACAGATTATTAAGGATTGATATATATGAAAAGAATTAATATAATAACAGGTCATTATGGTAGCGGGAAAACAGAATTTGCTCTCAATTATGCCATGCATCTTCAAAGAGAATTCAAAAATACCTGCATTTGTGATATGGATATTGTAAATCCATATTTCAGAACAAACGATGCTCACACAGAACTTGAAAGTGAGGGCATAAAGGTCATTGCTCCCGACTATGCAGGCACAAATCTTGACCTTCCCACGCTTCCAAGCGACATTCTTTCCGTATTTTCCGACAAAGAATGTCATGCAGTTTTAGATGTTGGTGGCGATGAAGACGGAGCAATAGCTCTCGGTCAGTTCTATCCCTATCTCAAAGATGAAGATTATGAAATGTTTCTTGTGGTAAATGCCAAAAGACCTGACACTCAAAATGCTGATGACATCGTAAACCTTGCAAGAGAAATAGAAATTGCATCAAGATGCCGCATAACCGCTTTGGTCAATAATGCAAATTTATCCTATCTTTCAAGCAAAGAAGATTTTGATGCATCTTTTGAACTTTTGGAAGAAGTTTCAAAAAAGATGAACATTCCCGTGAAGTATGTATCTTCAACACCGGAAATTTTAGCTGAATTAAAAGATGTTGAAGAAGAAAAGAAGTTTCCCCTGAAACTTTTCATGAATTTACCTTTTGACGCTTTGGCGTAAATAAATATATAAAATCCCCAAAAGGAGGCTTTAAATATGGCAAAAGTAACTTTTAATGAAGACAGATGTAAAGGTTGCGGTCTTTGTGTTGACGCTTGTCCCAAAAAGATTGTGACAATGGCTAAAGACAGAATCAATGCAAAAGGATTTCATCCTGCAACTGTTGTTGAAATGGACAAGTGTATTGGATGCGCTTTTTGCGCAACAATGTGTCCCGATGTTGTAATTGAAGTAGAAAGATAAATCTAATAAAAGGAGGTTTTTATCATGGGTGATAAAGTTTTGATGAAAGGTAACGAAGCTTTGGCAGAAGCAGCCATCAGAGCAGGTTGCCGTCACTTTTTCGGATATCCTATCACACCTCAGACAGAGGTAAGTGCATATATGGCAAAGAAAATGCCAAAAATCGGCGGAACATTCCTTCAGGCTGAAAGTGAGGTTTCCGCAATTAATATGGTATACGGAGCAGGTGGAGCAGGTGTAAGAGTTATGACCAGTTCTTCATCTCCCGGAATCAGTCTCAAACAGGAAGGTATTTCCTACATAGCAGGTGCTGATGTTCCCTGCGTTATCGTAAACATCGTAAGAGGTGGCCCGGGTCTTGGAGGTATTCAGCCTGCACAGTCTGACTATTTCCAGGCAACAAAAGGTGGCGGACACGGTGACTATCACCTTGTTGTTTTAGCTCCAAGTTCCATTCAGGAAATGGTAGACCTCACATCTGATGCATTTGACATTGGCGATAAATACAGATGCCCTGTTATGATTATGGGTGACGGTATGCTCGGTCAGATGATGGAACCTGTTGAATTTAAAAATACTGATGTTTCCGATCTCCCCGAAAAAGAATGGGCAACATCTGGAACCGGCATGAAGAGAAAGAAAAATATCATAAATTCTCTTTTCATTGAAGCATCTGAACTTGAAGATCTTGTTTTGGAAAGACAGAAAAGATATGAAGAAATTGCCAAAAACGAAGTTCGCTATGAAGCAATTGACGTGGAAGATGCAGACATCGTTTTGGTTGCATACGGCACAACTGCACGTATTGCAAAAACTGCTATGGCAAAGGCAAAAGAAAAAGGATATAAGGTTGGTATCATCCGTCCTATCACTCTCTGGCCTTTCCCATTTGAAGCATTTGAAAAAGCTCTTGCAAAATCAACTGACAAAACATTCCTTGCAGTTGAAATGAGTATGGGACAGATGGTTGAAGATGTTCGTCTTGCAGTAAACGGCAGAGCAAATGTTGAGTTCTTCGGAAGAACAGGCGGCATTGTTCCCACTCCCAAAGAAATTCTTGAAAAAATCGAAGAAATCGGAGGTGCAAAATAATGGAAAAAGTATTCAAACGTCCTCACGCTTTAAGCGATGTATCTTTTCACTATTGCCCCGGTTGCCCTCACGGTATAGTACACCGTTTAGTTGCAGAAGTTATAGATGAGCTCGGAATTGAAGGCGATACAATCGGTGTTGCTCCCGTTGGATGTTCCGTTTTTGCATACAACTACTTTGAATGTGATATGCAGGAAGCTGCTCACGGAAGAGCACCTGCAGTTGCAACAGGTATCAAAAGAGCACGTCCCGACAAAGTGGTATTCACATATCAGGGCGATGGTGACCTTGCAGCCATCGGTACAGCAGAAACTGTTCACATTGCCGCAAGAGGCGAAAACGTAACAACAATCTTTATTAACAATGCAATCTATGGTATGACAGGCGGTCAGATGGCTCCCACAACACTTGCAGGTCAGGTTACACAAACCTCTCCCTACGGAAGAGATCTTAAAACTCAGGGTAACCCCATCAGAGTTAGTGAAATGCTTGCAACACTTGATGGCCCTGCATATATTGAAAGAGTTACAGTTGACACAGTTCCCAACATCAAAAAGGCAAAAGCTGCAATCAAAAAAGCTTTCCAGCTTCAGATGGAAGGAAAAGGCTTCACTCTTGTTGAAGTTGTATCAACATGTCCCACAAACTGGGGTATGTCACCTCAGGAATCCTTTAATTGGATGAGAGAGAATATGCTTCCGCATTATCCTCTCGGTGTATATAAAGACATCACAAAGGAGGAAGCGTAATTATGACATTTGAAACAATATTTGCCGGATTCGGCGGTCAGGGTATCCTCTTTGCAGGAAAAGTTGTTGCATATGCAGGCATGCTTAAAGGCAAAAACGTGTCTCATCTTCCTTCCTACGGACCTGAAATGCGTGGTGGTACTGCAAACTGCAGCGTTATCGTATCTGATGAAGACGTTGCATCTCCCATAATCACAGAGCCCACAGCTCTCGTTGTAATGAATGGACCTTCACTCGACAAGTTTGAAGATGCTGTTGTTAAAGGTGGAAAAATCTTCATCGATTCTACTCTTATCACAAGAGAATGTAAGAGAGATGATGCTGATGTATATACAATCCCTGCAACACAGATGGCAGTTGACATGGGTATTGCTAAACTTGCAAACATGATTATGGTTGGAAAACTCATAAAAGAAACAGAAATGTTCACATGGGATGAACTTAAAGATGCAGTTACAAAACTTGTTCCTGCATCAAAAGCAGCAATGCTTGAAACAAATATCAAAGCATTGGAAGCAGGATATAACTATTAATAAATTAAAGGGACTGTAAAAAAAGTCTCATTAAAAAATCGAGGATGAAAGTCCTCGATTTTTTATGCACAAAAATAGCTGAAACCATAGCGGAATCAGCCATTTTGTGGTATAATTTTAATATGTTCAGTAAAAAAATTAACCAAAA
>JAZONV010000109.1:0-14248 GCA_045654685.1 Clostridia bacterium
TTTGTCGAGAATATTTCTGTCAACGTAGTCAATAACATCATTTGCAGCAAAAGATGTATACACCTTTACCGCCCTTGCTGACGGGATAACCTCTTTTTCTTCATCGCCTTCAACATTTATAATGTCATGTACAATATTCAAAATGTTTTGAATTTCGTCTTTTCTTGCATAAGTTAGCCTGATTTTATCGCCATGATCGTCATTTACTGCTCTTCCAACAATAGATTGTCCGTTAAGGATTTTGTTAATTTGAGCAATCGTTGCATAAGTCAGCCTGATTTTATCGCCATGATCGTCATTTTCTGCTCTTCCAACAATAGATTGTCCGTTAAGGATTTTGTTAATTTGAGCAATCGTTGCATAAGTCAAATGAATTTTGTTTCCGTTGGCATCAGCCTCCGATCTTAAAACGGGATACGGATTTGTTTCCATTATTTCCTTAACGTCAAGTTCACTTAAAACCTCAGGCTTGTCAGATAAATCCTTATAACTTCCGCTTGTTGCAACAACAGATAAATCACTTGAGTTTGTCTTTTTGGAAAGCTCAACAGTAACAAATGCACCAAAATCAGGGTTGTTGTTTAAAGCATCTGCAATTTCTTTCAGGGTGTCGAGAGTTTCGGGAGCAGAATCTGCAAGAGCTGACAGAGCTTTAGCAACTGCTTTTCCGCTCATGGCTTGAGTGCTTTCGGGATCGTATTCTGTCAATATTTGAGGTTTGTTTTTTATGTATGAATCCTTGCTTTCATCACTTTCGTTCCAATCAGGATTAACATTGACATTGGCACCGGATTCAATTCCGTCAAGTTTTTCTTTCATTTCATCAGAAAAATCGTTGGTTGAAAGATTTTTTCCTTTTTCCTTGTCCACTTTTGTGTCAAAAAGCGAGTTGTAGTTTTCTTTGCATTTTTCTATGGCAAGAATAAGTCTTGTCAAAAGATTGGGGTATGTTCCGATAACAGAGGCGCTTTTTGAGGAAGAATCAATACTTTCTGTAACAGTAAGTCTGCCTTCTTTTGAGTACCATGTGGACTGTGGATTGTCAATATCCCCCTTATATGCAACAATCTGATATATAACAACCGTAGATTCTGCAGTAATTTCCCTTCCGATATTCCATAAAAGTGAGGTCTCATTTGTTTCGGGATCAATGCTTTTGATGAGTATATCGTCATCAGGGGCGATAAAATTCACATGACCATCGGCATCTGTCAGAAGCAAAATGTCATATTCCTGAAGGTTTTTCTTGATAATAAACTTGATTTTGGTGAAGTTGTCTGTAAACTGACCGACCTGTGGAGATGCTGTATCTATACCGCAAATTGCATCTATAATACAACATCCGTCTGTAATTGTGTTCATTGTAAATCCTCCTTTACTCCTTGTATATCTTAACGTTTGACGGATAGCTTTCTTCAAGCATATAAAATCCATTCATAATAGTCTCAATAATAATCTTTGCTTTACTTATATTTGGTGAATTATCTGAAAAACCGATGTAGCACCAACCACCGCCATATCGTCCTTCAAAATCGTAAAGATTTAATTTTTTCAGACTTTTAATAAGGGTGTGAGTCAGCATTGAAACGGCACAGCAGCAAAGGTCAAAACCGTTTATCCGACCTGCATTGCAATGACCCATAATGGTGAGCTCTGTTCTTTCGTTTTCGTGGCTTAATCGGATTTCGGTCACGGCATTTCACCTCTTAGAGAATCAATAATGGTTTTCCCGGGAAGATTTTTTCGATAGGCATCCACAAGATTTCCTTCTTTTGAACTGTCTTTGTGGCCTTCGGATTTGGGATGGGGCACAGGCTGCTGATTTAAGGAATTTTCCTTGATTTTTTCTATTATTTTTTCTTTGCCCTCAAAATTCATCATTTCCAGACACAAAAGTGCCTGATTTGCCATTTGTGGATTAAACATGCCCAAATTGTATAAATCTTTGGCGAGTTCATTTTGGGCAGAGGTTGAAAACGGATTGCTTTTTTCGCTGGTTACAATTATGTCAAAAACAGGCTCCCTTATAATTTTGTTGTTCCCAAAGGAGTTATCAGCATATAAAAAAATGTCATTTGACACATCGGCAAATTTGTTTTGCGCATCGTGTCCGCTGATACGGAAACATCTTGATTCATCATAGAATTGACGGATGAGTTCAATTACAAAATAGTTGATTTGCTTAAAAGCTCTGTACGAACTTTTTATCATGTCTCTTGAAAGTTTGCTTCCTGCTTCCTGAAGTGCGGCAATGGCACTTGCTGCAGTTACTCCGGCTGCTGTTCCGCCATGCGAAACGTCACGATTGCCGGATGTTTCTTTCAGTTCATCAATTTTTTGATATAGAAGATTAATAATGCTTCCATCAAGTTGGGAAACCTGAATTTCTCTTATGTTTCTTTCATCGGGATTGCCGGATGTGTGAACAAATTCCTTTGACCAGTCTGCAAATTCTTCTTCATTTATTCCGGCATTGTCTGATATGAAAAATCTTCTTCTGCCCGATTGAAGTGCATTTTTCAATATTATCTGATTGAGTTTATCAATATACATCTGTGCATTTTTCATTACATCCACATATCCGAATCCGCATGGAGTTCCTTCCTCTGTGAAAAGAGTATCAAGAACAAACGGATATTTTCCATGGTCGTAAAATCCTCTTTCAAATAAATACGGATCATTTTCCGAGGAATAAAGAATGGTGTCTCCTGCAAATTTGCAATAATGAACAATTTCTCTTTTACCCACACGCTTTTTGTAATACCAGTCAACAACGGCTGTTTTATCACTTGTATCAACCGTATCATCATAAATATATTTGGCAACATCCAAAACGGGACCGCCCGGATTGGCTTCAAGGTGAGGATATTTTTCCATGAGAATATCATTTGATTCAAGTTCAACGCAAAAAACATTTTGGCTGTCCTGTAGGTTTTTTATTCCGCTTTCCCAGAAAAGATTTAAAATGTCTATCTGTCTTATGTCCACATCTCCCAGGCCATGACACAAAGAGTTGTTCCAGAAAACCCCGTAACAACCTGTTCCGGTTTTTAATTTATACCACCAGGTATCAGAATAGGTTTGTTCAAAATTGTTGTATTCAAGAATAACAGGAAGAACAGAAGAGAGAATGGAAGCACTTTTTTCATCCTCTTTTTCTCTCGGTAGTACAGATGGTGACGGAAATGAGTCCATAGCATCTGCGTGTTTATTGGCAATACAGTTGAAAAGCCATGCTGATGCAGGTTCAGGATCGGATGGATTGTTTTTTTGTATAAGAGACCAATGTTGAATTTTCCACCATTTTTCATTTTCAACAATTCTCTTTTCGAGATTTGTTTTTCCCTGTTTATACTTCCCCAATATAGTGATGGCTTTTCTTATGCTTTCCGTTGTTATGGGAAGGCGTTTGTCAAAATTCATTTGTTTCATAGTTATAGCACGGCAAAATTTTTGCCGTTCTCCTTTCATTTTACCCTTAGCCCGATATAATTTTATAACTGTAAACAAAAAATAAAGGTGATAATTGTCCAAAAAACAAAATAACCGCCGATGTAAGCGACGGCAGAGTTTGTGTGATGGGTTAAATAAAAAAATTAACAGAATATATACCTTTCGATTGACTTTTTTTAGTGTATAGAGTATAATTAAAATGTATAAGTGTTTATTATTTTAATTATGATATACAGGAGGTTTGGCGATATGGTATGCAGAGTATGCAAAAGGGAACTGGAATCTCCCATATGTTCATTCTGTGGGGAAGATAATACTTCGTATATGAATGACAAAGATGCGGAAAAAATTGAAAATCAGGCAGAAATCCTGCCCGAAAAAACAACCGGTGAAAAGAAAAAACCGGCAAAAATCAAAAAGTATAAACTTGATGTCAAAAAGCTTATAAAACTTATTGTTGTTGTAGGAGTTATAGTGGCTCTTATAGTAATTGTCAAGGGAATGTTCAACAAAAAAGAAGAAGTAATTCCGCCGGATCCCAGAACGGTGTTTTCATCAGATATGCTTGCAGTATACTCTGACGGTGAATGGGGATATGTTAATCTGGCAGATCCTTCGGTATATGCCGTAGAGCCACAGTTCAGAACGGTAACAGAATTTTATGGCGATATTGCTTTTGCCTGCATTGGCGGAAAATATTGCGCAATCAACAAAAGCGGACAGCTTGTTACAGAACCAAGATTTGACGGATTGGGACCTATGTCGGATAATGGATATATTGCGGTTGAAACAGAGGGAAAATGGGGATATATAAAGAATGACGGCACATATGTCATTGATCCTAAATTTACCACAGCATCAGCTTTTTCGGGAAACAAAACAGCTCTTGTGTCTGTGAATGGTGCCTATGGATATATAGGGGAAGACGGTGAATATACTATAGCACCTCAATATGAAATGGCACTTCCTTTCTCAGACGATGGCTATGCCGCAATAAAATCAAACGGCAAGTGGGGATATATAAATTCCGAAGGAGCCGCAGTCATAGAACCACGTTTTGAAGAAGCAAACAATTTTGTAAATTCCGTTGCAACGGTAAAACTCTATGGCGACTATGGAGTAATCAACACAGAGGGTAAGTTTATTATAAATCCGATGTTTGATGAATATTTCGAATTTGATTCCCACGGATATGCAAAAGTTAAGGTGGGCAATAAGTATGGATATATAGATAAAAGCGGAAACTATGTGATAGATCATCGTTTTCATGATATAGGGGAGTTCAAAGGTCAGGAACTTACTTTTGCATCTCTTGGCAATGGCATGTACGGATTTGTTAACAGAAACGGTAAGTTTGCAATTAAAGCAAAATATGCAGATGCCGGAGAATTTTCAAACGGTCTTGCACCGGTTTGTACAGGGGATTTGTGGGGATATATAGGACTTGACGGAACGATGGTCATTGAACCGCAGTATACCTATGCATACCCATTCGGTGATGAAGGATATGCAGTTGTATATGATGTGCTTGGAAAGATTGTTCTCATAGACAATCAAGGCAACGTTGTTACCGGAAGCAAAATGTCTATAGATGCAGTTATGATAAAATAAGCAGAAATTCGAAAATATTTGATACAAAAGATTAAAGAGGTGGATTTTGTGATTTGTCCCAGGTGTAAAGAAGAATCTTTTGGCGCGAAATGGTGCCCGAAATGCGGAATACAGCTTGAAAATGAAAATATGCAATATATGCAAAGCCCGACAACAGGCAAAAGCAACAACACGACTAATTTAGTTCTTGCAGTATTCATTCCCGTTGTCATTGCGGTTTTGTTATTTGGAACACTTATTGCTGTCAAAATTATTAACTATTCAAAATCGGAAGAAGCAAATTTTTCGGACAAACATTCGAATTCCGGTATAAATCATTCACAAATCGGGGATTATGAAGAAGAAACGGCGGCACCCCAAAATGACACTCCCAAATATGACACACCCCAATATGAACTTTCGGTAGAGACCGCAGAAAATGTTTTGAGAAGATATTGCAAAGCATATGTTAATGCAGTAAATACAGGTGATTTTTCTGTTGTAGCACCATATATAAAGGGGAATTTCTATAACTCTCAATATAACATGGTTTCATCTTTGCACAGTCAGGGCGTAGGAGAAAGATTTGACTTTCTTAATGTTCATTCTGTTCAAAAAGCAGGCGATACAAAATGGAAGGTCAGGGTATCTGAAGGAGAAACAATTTTTTATCCGAGCGGCAAGGAGACTTCCAAAACATACAGTTGGCTGTACACCATTGAATACATAGACGGTGAATATTATCCGACAAACATCGAATAGTCCCAAAGTATTGTAGTCCGGCTTTGAATAAGAACAAAGATTTGGTATATAGAATTAACATAAAAGAGGTTGTAAAAATCAATATAGTTTTTTACGGCCTCTCTTTATTATGGAGGATGTCTTATGAAGACAGAATATGAAAGATTAAAAAAAGAAATAGCATATCACAGCCACAGATATTATGTTCTTGATAATCCTGAAATTACAGATGCACAATATGATCAGATGATGAGAAGACTTCAGGAAATAGAGAAGGAAAATCCTGACTGGATAACTCCTGATTCACCATCTCAGAAAATTGGCGGGACGGTTCTTTCCGAGTTCAAACAGGTAGCTCATTCGGTGAAAATGGAGAGCCTTCAGGATGCTTTTGATGAAGGTGAACTGAAAGATTTTGACCAAAGGGTAAAAGGAATAATTCCTCATGGAGTCGGATATTGCGTTGAACACAAAATAGACGGACTTTCCGTTTCTCTTGAATACAGAAATTCTGTGTTTTTCCGAGGGTCAACAAGAGGTGACGGGACTATTGGAGAGGATGTTACGGAAAATTTAAAAACAGTTATGTCCATTCCGCTGAAACTGAATGTGGATGTGGAATATCTGGAAGTACGCGGAGAAGTTTTCATATCCAAAAAGAACTTTGAAAAAATAAATATGCAAAGAGAAGAAGATGGTGAGCCGCCTTTTGCAAACCCCAGAAATATGGCTGCAGGTTCACTTCGACAACTCAATTCTGCCATTGCGGCAAAAAGAGGTCTTGACATTTTTGTTTTTAACATTCAGCAAATTGAGGGTATTGAAATAAAAAATCATATAGAAGCCATGAGATTTTTAAGAGATGCAGGCTTTAAAGTAATTATGAATGATGTTTGTTTTGATAACATAGAGGATGCAATAAAAAGAGTTGAAGAGATAGGAAACGAAAGACAAAGTCTTCCCTTTGATATAGACGGCGCTGTTATAAAGGTAAATGACTTGGAGCACAGACAAATTCTTGGCTCAACCGCCAAAACTCCACGATGGGCCATTGCATATAAATATCCTGCCGAAAAAAAGCAAACAGTTATAAGAGAGATAAATGTTCAGGTAGGACGTACAGGTGTTCTTACTCCCAATGCCCGTTTTGATACGGTGAGTCTTGCAGGAACTTTTGTAAGCCGTGCAACACTTCATAATATGGACTATATACGGGAGAGAGACATAAAAATAGGAGATACTGTCACCGTTTTTAAAGCAGGCGACATAATCCCGGAGGTTCTCTGTGTAGACTTTGACAAAAGAGATGGTAGTGAGATTGATTTCGAAATGCCGTCAGTTTGCCCTGTGTGCTCATCACCTGTCACAAGAGATGAGGGAGAGGCGGCATACAGATGTACGGGGGCTGACTGTCCCGCTCAGCTTGAAAGAGGTATAACCCATTTTGTGTCAAGGGATGCAATGGACATTGAAGGAATGGGACCTGCAATTGTAAGTCAGCTTCTTGAAAAGGGACATATAAAGGATTATGCTGATATATACTATCTTTCAAAAGATGTTATTTCATCCATGGACAAAATGGGAGATAAAAGTGCAGAAAATCTTCTGGCATCAATTGAAAAATCCAAGTCAAACGATTTGCCAAAACTCATATTTGCATTGGGAATTCGTCATATAGGACTTGGAAGTGCAAAGCTTATTTGTAAAAAGCTGAAAAATATAGATGCATTTTTTGAAGTAGACACACAAACTCTCACATCTATTGATGACATCGGAGAAACCATGGCTGAAAGCGTGGTTAAATATTTTTCAAACCATCGGGTGAGAGAGATTATAGACCGTATGAAAGAAGCAGGAGTCAACATGGAATTTCTTCAGGAAGAATCCTCCGGCACAAAATTTGAAGGAATGACATTTGTTCTCACAGGAACGCTTCCCACTCTCGGCAGAAAAGAAGCAAGTGCACTCATTGAAGAAAACGGCGGAAAAGTGACCGGTAGTGTTTCCAAAAAGACCACAATGGTACTTGCGGGAGAAGAAGCGGGTTCAAAACTTGATAAGGCAAAAGCACTCGGAATTCCCGTGATAGATGAGGAAGAATTTTTAAATATGCTATCCTGATATTAACTGATAAAAAGGGACTGTAAATTAATTCGCAAGAAGTAATTTACAGTCCCTTATTTTTTGCCGTTCAAAAATGCACATTACAAAATGAATTTGAAAAATTAATTTGTCTCACATATTCACATTGAATGCATCCATCCCCGGATACACGGCGTTTTCACCAAGTTCTTCCTCAATTCTTAAAAGTCTGTTATATTTGGCGCATCTGTCAGAGCGTGATGGTGCTCCGGTTTTTATCTGTCCGCACCCAAAGGCAACGGCAAGGTCGGCAATTGTAGTGTCCTCTGTTTCTCCGGAACGATGACTCATGACGGTGGTGTATGAATGTCTTATGGCATCTGTAACAGTAAGGGCGGTTTCGGAAAGAGTGCCTATCTGATTAACTTTTATTAAGACAGAGTTTGCACAGCTTTTTTCAATGCCCGATTTTAGCCTGTTTGGATTTGTCACAAAAAGATCATCACCAACAAGTTGAACTTTATTGCCAAGTTTATCTGTTAATTTTTTCCATCCATACCAGTCGTTTTCACCCAAGGGGTCTTCAATGGAAATGATTGGGTATTTGTCACAAAGGATTGACCAGTAGTTTATAAGTTCATCTGTTGAAAAGGTAATTGAAGATTTTGGAAGTTTGTATCTTCCGTTGCCAACAGCCCATTCCGATGATGCCGCATCAATGGCAATGTGAAAATGTTCTCTCATTTTGTATCCTGCCTTTTCCACCGCCTCTATGATTAAGTCAAGCGCATCCTCGTCCCTTTCGAGAGCTGGTGCAAATCCTCCCTCGTCACCAACCGATGTGATGAGTCCTTTTGACGAAAGAACACTTTTTAGACTGTGAAACACTTCTGCACACATTCTGAGAGCTTCTTTAAAAGATTTTGCACCTGTGGGCATAATCATAAATTCCTGAATGTCAATATTGTTGTTGGCATGGGCGCCACCATTTAAAATGTTCATCATGGGAACGGGCAAAACATTTGAAAATGCAGAACCTGCATAGTTGTACAATCCAACACCGAGAGCATTTCCCGCCGCTTTTGCACAGGCAAGAGAAACTCCCAAAATTGCATTAGCACCAAATTTGTTTTTGTTTTCGGTGCCGTCTGCTTCAATGAGTGTTTTATCAATCAAAAGCTGATCCAGAACATTCATCCCCACAATTTTTTCGGAAATCAGGTCATTAACGGTTCTGACAGCTTTTTCAACGCCTTTTCCCAAATAACGGCTCATGTCACCATCTCTTTTTTCAACTGCTTCATATTCGCCGGTTGATGCCCCTGACGGAACGGCGGCTCTTCCTATATATCCGCCCTCACAGATTACCTCTGCCTCCAATGTGGGATTTCCCCTTGAATCGAGAATTTCTCTTGCAAAAACGTCAAGAATTTCAATATACTGTTTCATAATTCCCTCCAATAAAAAAATACAAGTATCTTTTCGATACTTGTATTTTTTACTTAATTTGGATTTTGATACAATGAAATTACTTTGATGAAAGTTTTTTTGATTTGGAAAGAAGAATGTCAAGAATAACTGACGCGGTAGGTGCAAAATCTCGGATGTTGACTTTTTGTGTGTCAAAGAAAAATCCTTGAGAAGATGCCCCTTTCTTTTTGAGCTTTCCTGAAAGTTTTTCACCATCCGGGCTGTAGAATTCATAAAGAACCCCGGTGTTTTCATATTCTTTCATAACTGCATCAAGGCTTTTTGCCTTGATTTCGTTGGCTTTGTCATGCATTTCATATTTTTCAAGACCTTTTGAAAGAAGATAGTTGATATACATGTGAACCGGACCTCTGAACATATCATCTGAATATTCTTCCGAATCACGGCTTACTGTGGGGATACCATGTTTCAAATTAAATTTATCTTCGTTGTTGAGCAATCTCAAAAGTGCCATTGCATTTCTGTTTTCACAAACACCTGCAAAAAGCGGCAAGAAAGAGGCTGCGGTTTTTGATTTTTTGAACATTCCCGAAACAACGGCACGGTCATAATAAATTTTGTCATCTTCGTCAAATAAAAGGTCATTTACTGCACCTTTGATTCTCTCGAAAACTATATTCCAATACAGAGATTCGCCGTGTTTGTCAATTTCTTCGGCAATGAGGTTCATATAGTATGCTTCATTTGCCACATATGATGTAAAATCAACAGAATCAAGGATTATTCCGTCATCAAAACGAGGAGAATTGTCCATTATACTTTCTTCACCGCAAAATTCTTTTGAGTCGTCAATTTGCCATTCATAGAGATGGTTTTTGTTAATATCCCTTGTTTCAATTATGTAGTGAAGATATTTTTTCAAAGGAGCATATGCATTTGCAAGCATTTCTTTGTCGCTATTGATTAGATAAAGTTCCCAGAAACACCATGCAAGAATAGGTGGATTTATGTCGGAACTTTTTGATTTTGAACAAATTCTTGAACTTATCATTCCGTCACCTGCCTGTGAAGCAAGAATGGATTCAAGAGTTTCTTTTGCAATATCGGGTGCGATATGACGAAGACCAAGGGTACAAAAAGCAGACCAGAATGACATAAGCGGTGCATCCGATTCTTTGGTTGGGGCAATGTAGCGTGATTTTATGATGCCTTCGGGAGAATACACACCGGAGAGAAGTATGGACGCACATCTGTAATATAATTTTTCTATTCTCTCATTGGGAATTCGTATTTCGGGAAGGGATTTATAAAAACTATCTTTTTCTTCCATCATCTTTTCAGGACTTTGTTCAAGAATTTCCACACATCTTTCCCCGGCGTTTTTTCCGCAGGAAAAAGCAAATGTTAAGATGCCGTCTTTTTTCTTTGAACTCAGAGCAAAGGTTTCAGACTCGGATGTATATACGGTTGCTTTCTTTCCCTTTTTGATGTTTATGGGTTTTTCAAAATCACACTTTAATTCAATTGCATAATCTGATGTGATAATAACAGTATCGCAGTCGGCAAATATAAAGCTTACTTTGTATTCTCCGGAATCAATCTTAAATGTTGCATCTATAAAATCTGTCATAACCGTGTTATATACAACATCTTCCAATAAATCTGCATACACGGATAATGTGCATTTGTTTTTTGTGTTAAACAAAAGACCGGGTTTGTCTCCTAAAAGTTTTGCGGAGAAAGTCTCACTGTTTTTACATTTCCCATAGGCGGCACTGTAGGAAAAAATTCCTCCTTGTCCCCATATATCAGGTAATATCATTACCCACACTTCCTTTCTTTTGTATGTAAATGAGAATTATTTATGTGAGGCAGCATTATATAGTTATACTATATCAGAAATTTTACTGTTTGTAAAGATTGACAGTTGCTTTCTTGACGGGGAATATAAAGATATAGTATAATAAATAAAAACATTTGTAAAATTTTTGAGGAAGATGGAATATGAGTTCTGAAATCATAATAAAACCCATAGCACATATACATAATGATTATAAGACAAAATTTGCAATTCCACGTCAAAGCGGGCTTTGTGAGAATGTTTTGTCTGAAATTGTTTTTGAAAAAGAGTATCGCAACGACCATGCTCTGCGTGGCATTGAAGGCTATTCTCATATATGGCTCATATGGCATTTTTCAGAATCGGAAGCAAAAGATTTTCGTCCAACAGTCCGTCCGCCGAGATTGGGCGGAAATGAAAGGGTAGGGGTGTTTGCAACTCGTTCACCCTTCAGACCAAATTCCATAGGCCTTTCCTGTGTGAAATTGGAAAGGCTTGAAAAGAGGCAAGGAAAGGGAACAGTTCTTATCGTCAGCGGAGCAGATATGACAGACGGCACTCCTGTTTTTGATATAAAGCCATATCTTTCTTTTTCAGATTCCAGACCTGATGCAATTTGCGGATTTTCGGAAGATGTGAAAGAATATGAGCTGACAGTCATATTCCCCGATGAATTAAAAAATAAAATCCCGGTGGATGTGGTATCAGTTTTAGAGAAAGTATTATCAGGCGATCCAAGACCTGCATATCATAATATGAATGACAGAGAATACGGATTTGAGTTTGGAGAATATGAAGTGAAATTCAGGGTTGAAAGTCAATTGCTTACAGTTACGGATATAATTTGCAAATAATAAATAAATAAATTATTCCATGACATATATAATTTATTTAAAAATTCCATAAAAAAAGACTTGAATTTTTGTTTTATCTGTGATATAATAGCAAAGTGCTTTGAGTGAGGCACACCAAAATCATCTGGACCTTTAGCTCAGTTGGTTAGAGCAACCGGCTCATAACCGGTTGGCCCGGGGTTCGAGTCCCTGAAGGTCCATAAACAAAAAAAGAACACCGAGAGGTGTTCTTTTTTTGTTTATGACAATAATTAAGAGGGACTCGAACCCCGTGGGGGTTTTTGCGTGAAGAAAACGATTGATAATCGTTTTTAGCAAAAAGGTGCGAAGCCCGGTACCGAAATCGCAGATTTGGGTGGGCGAGCAATGTAGGCGCGAAGCGACTGTGTCCCTGAAGGTCCATACAATAAAAAAGGGGATGTTTAAAAACCAATATCATTAAGTTAAGAATAATATAAAAAATCAAAACACACCTAACGAAGATAAAAATTTTAAGTTAGGTGTGTTTTTCTAAAAAAGGGTATGCAAAAAAGACAGGCTGAAAAGTCTGCGTAAAATTCACTTAATTAATTTACATATCAATTAAATTATGGTATTCTGTATAAGAAACTTGCCGCTACTCTTGCGTGTGCTTTTCGCGGATTGGTGAGTCCTTGTCGAATGGGCAGCAAATGATATAGTAACAATGTTTCAAGCTTAGACGGAGATATGTTTTTTAGGAAGAATTTACGACATATATGTACTGAGACAGCAAAATTAATTCTGTATGAATGCTTTCGTTTCTTTTGTTTAACAATTATGTGTGAGATAATTAGTTGACTAAAATTGTACATAGTAAGTCTTGCAAATATTTCTTGGAGAATATACTCCGTCTTTTTAGAATGAAATAACATCAGAGACAGTGAATATTTCAAATTTCTGAAAGATGTTTCAATTCCCCAACGCATTGCATAAATATTTTTTAATTCATCAACTGTAAACTCTTCTTGAGATAGGTTTGTAATAAGAACTTCATATTTGTCATCGGTCAATTTAAATCGTATTACACGAAAAGTCATATGATATGGAGGAACAAATATGCTTTTTCTTGATGTTTTAGGTAAAAAATCAAACGGTGAAGTATGTGATATAAATTTCAAATTACTGTTTTTAGTATCCTTAGTTTGGCTTCGTGTTAATTCAACGGAGACGGAAACATCAAATTCTTCATTATCAGGAAGAGGAAGTTTTGAAACAATACCAAATCTATCCACATCTTTTACTCGAATTAAAAACTTTTGTCCTTTTTCCATTACATGAGCTATGTTGTTGTAAGATTCATAACCTCTGTCAGCAATATAAATAGTTGGGAAGGATAAATCATCTCTATCAATCATAGTAACAAAAGCCTTGTGCTCATTACGATATTTTATCGGCTGAACAATAGCATCAGTATAGATATTTCTTCTAAGGTCATATAAAACATTAAGATGAAGTAGATTAAATGGTTTGTATCCTTTGGAATTTTGATAAAAAGATTCAGTTTCTTTCCTGTTGCTTGGAACATGGAGGTCCGAACCATCTACAGCAAGCAAGCGAAAACCTTTGTATAAATTCTGTTCATCAATAGCATTTGTAAAACTATGAAAAAGTTTTTCAAATGTACAATAATTGATTTTATCGCGTTGCTGAACAAATGCTGAAACTGTTGGCATAGAAATATTCATATTAAAGTAGTCCATAAGTTCACCATTAAGAGATTTTCCACTCATAGCTAAAATACATTTAATCATTTGGTCAAAAGGCAGTTTACGATTACGAATAAAGTCTTTTGAGGGATTTTTTGCATACACTTCCGGATGAGCGGAAATATCATCAATACATTTATTTAGAGATTTCTTAATTGTTTTTGATGTGTAGTTCATATTATTCTCCTTGTCAATAGAAATTGTACTTCTATTAACAAGGGCTGATTTTATTAACGATAGTTAATAAAACCAGCCGCACAAATTTCAAAATTTGTCAAGTCTTTTTCGAAATAATTTTTAATATTTACATAAAAAAAGGGGGCAAGCTCATAGAATGAACTTGCTCCTCTTAACTTAATGGTATTGGTTTTTAAACATCCCCTTTTTTTACTGTATAGGAATTTGCGTTTTTTAAAAAAGTATGATATAATAAGAGCCAAGTCAAAAAAGACATAACAAAAAGAGGTCGTGCAAACCTTGGTAAAGTTATTGGTTTTTTGATTATCCGTTAATTGAATGGTATGTGTTTT
>JAZONV010000110.1:0-27097 GCA_045654685.1 Clostridia bacterium
ACACCAAGGATATAGAGGCAAACGAGAGTGAGAAGTGTGGTAACACTGGTGTTGATGGAACGGCCGAGTGTCTGCCAGATACTCTTGTTCACAATATTACCAAAGGTATCTTTTCTGATGAGTTTTGTGTTTTCTCTCACGCGGTCAAACACAACGATGGTAGCGTTGATGGAGTAACCGAGGATTGTGAGGATAGCTGCGATGAAAGTGGTGTTTACAGGCAACTGGAAAATTGCATAGATTGAAATGATGATGAGCACATCGTGGCAAAGAGCAAGAACTGCCGCAATACCTGAGTGAAACTCAAATCTGAATGAAATATACACAAGCATGAGAAGCACTGCAAGGATTATTGCCTTGGCTGCACTCCACCACATTTCCTTACCCATTGTGGCGCTTACAGAATCTCTGGAGATGATTTCTGCTTTGGGGAATGCTGTGGTAACAGCTTCCTGAACTTCTTTAAATTTTTCCTGGGGAATATCAGTGGTCTTTACAATAGCTTTCTGAAAGCCCGTGGTCTGAACAGAAGAAACTGTCACGCCCTCAACAGGATTGATGGCATCTCTGATGGCATCTTCGTTGAAGTCTTCACCAAGGCCGATTTCCATTGCAGTTCCGCCGGTGAAGTCGATGTCAGTGTTGAGACCGCCAAAAGCAAACAGACTGATTATACCTGCAAGAATGATAACACAGGGTATGATGAAAAGAATTTTTCTTTTTTCTATAATGTTAAACATATTCTATAACCCTCCTCTTATGCACTGTAGAGCTTGGAATTTTTGATACCGAATCCAACAATCTGACGAAGCAGGAATTTGGTTACAAAGATTGCTGTGAACATACTAACTGCAGTACCGATGAACAATGTTTTTGCAAAACCGATGATTGTACCGGAACCAAAGTACCAAAGAACTACTGCAGCAATGATTGTTGTAACGTTGGCATCAATAATTGCAGAAAATGCTCTGTTGAAACCTGAATCAATGGATGCACGGAGAGTTTTTCCTGTTTTAAGTTCTTCTTTGACTCTTTCGAAAATAACTACGTTTGCGTCAACCGCAGTACCTATGGTAAGGATAATACCTGCAATACCGGGGAGAGTGAGCTGGATGTCAAATCCATTGATAATGAGTGCAACGATTGCAACATATCCGATAAGGGCAATGTCTGCAACGAGACCGCACATTCTGTACATTGCTATCATAAAGAGCATTACAAGAAGAAGACCGATTCCACCTGCCATAAGGCTCTTGTTGAGAGCATCATCACCAAGCTGTGCACCTACACTATTCTGACTTATGGGTGTGAGTGCAAAGGGAAGTGTACCGGAAGTAATCTGATTTGCAAGAACTTTTGCAGTATCAGAATCAAATCCACCTTCGATGATACATGTATCTGAATTGATTGCTTCATTTACGTTGGGGCTTGAGATAAGATTGTTGTCTACATAAATTGAAAGGGGCTGTCCAACCAGTCTTGCAGTTGCATCAGCAAAGAGGCTCTGTCCTTCACTTGTGAACTGAAGCTGAACAACAATTTTACCATCCTGAGTTGATGTGGGGATTGCTTCTTTAACGTGTGTACCATTTAACACTTCGTTGCCATCGGGATCTTTGAAAGAAAGACTTGCCATGGCACCGAGATATGAAATTGCTTCGTTAGGATCTGTTACAGCGGGGATTTCCACACGAAGTCTCTTCTGATCATCTGAACTCTGTTCTGAAACTGTTGCTTCATTGAGTCCGTTAGCATCGAGACGGAGACGAAGTGCTGCAAGAGCTGCAGAGAGCTGTGCATCTGTAACTTTGCTTACATCTTCAACTTCGGGTTCAAAAACTATAACTGAACCACCTGCAAGGTCAAAACCTTTTTTGATACCGAAATCTTCATCAAAAGATGCGGGTATAAATTTGCCCATAAACTTTAAATTCAAACCGAATGCGGCAATATATGCTAAAATCGCAATGATTACGCATATAATTGCAAATTTTGTAATACTTTTTGCTTTCATTTGTAATCCTCCTTGAGTTTTAATTGTGTTTTAATTTTTTATCCCCTATTTTATCAGATAAGCAATCTGAATTTGACTTTTCTGAAAATTCTCACTTTCAGGTAAGAATTAAGCCATAAACATGAATATATCGCTAATATAACAACCAATATGGTTATACATTTCAGATTGAAATGTTGTCCTTTTAAAAACATTTCCTGTCGATAATCTTCAATAATTCTGTGACCCGGCAACTGGAGTGCACCGAGAGACGTATTTCCGGCATGACCATCAGACATTGCGGATGACTTTCCGAAAGCCTTGTAAAAAACTCCGCCCGTCCGTTCAGAAACACCTAAAGACAATGAACTCACAAACACGGATGCAATCATAACAGAAAGCGTGACTAACGCACATATTCTTTTTTTAATATCCACTTGCACCGTGTTCACCACCTTTGTTATTCTTTTCCGGTATTAACTCCCAAAATGCCACCTACTGCACCGGCCAGAAAACCACCGGAAATTTTAATAACCACATCTCCAACGTCAGCAAATTCACCATATACGGCAACTCCTATAAGCATAAGTCCCAAAATGCTGAAAAGACCTATAACTCCGCCACCAATAAGTCCGCTTCTTTTTGTGTTTCTTCCTAAAAGAAATGCACAGAGAAATGACCCTAAAAAGACTATCACTTCAACTCCCACACTTCCTACACTTTCCGGCACATCGGTATATACAACCAGCGATGCAAGAGAAAAAACAAGAACCAAGGACACGAGATAGGAAACAATTATAAATTTTATGGCTTTAAGTATGCTGAATTTTCTTTCGAAAGAGCTGATGTTAGAATTTTGCTCTGACACAATAAATCCCTCCGAATATTTTTTATAAATAAATATTCGGAGGTTATTTTATTTATGACTTATTATTCTTCGGTTGCAGCTTCTTCCTGAGCACCAGGCGCTGTTTCGTCACCGGGTTTTGTAACTTCGCTTATAGCCCAGCGAGCAATTTTAACAGTAGATGTCATTCCTGCTTTTCCGGTTTCAATGATAAGGTTATCACCTTTGATTTCGATGATTTTACCATGAATTCCGCCAATGGTGAGAATCTTGTCACCTTTGATGAGCTGGGAAAGCATTTCCTGTTTTAATTTTTCTTTTTTCTTCTGAGGTCTTATCATGAGGAAATACATGATTCCTATGATGAGTACAAAAGGAAGAAAACTTGCAACAAGCGAACCTGTTCCGGCTGTCTGTGCCGACTCTGCCGCATATGCAACAATTTCAAATAAATTCATTGATGTTACCTCCATATGTTTTCATAATATATTAAGTATACACTAAAGGGACTAAAAATGCAATAGTTTTTTACACCCTTTTGGAATATATTTCTATTTTTTCCTCTTTGAAACTTTTGTATACACCTTTGTCTATGGCATCTCTTATATCTGCCATAAGTTTGTTGTAGAAATAAAGATTATGAAGAACACAAAGTCTCATTGCAAGCATCTCTTTTGCTTTGAAAAGATGTCGGATATATGCCCTTGAATAGTTACGGCAGGCAGGACAATCACAATTGGGATCAATGGGTCTTTCATCCTTTTCGAATTTTTCGTTTTTGAGATTCATCTGACCTTCGCTTGTAAAAAGATGGCAATGACGGGCATTACGGCTTGGCATTACGCAGTCGAAAAAGTCAATCCCCCTATCCACACCTTCAAGTATGTTGATGGGTGTTCCTACCCCCATGAGATAACGGGGTTTATGAACGGGTGCAAAAGGAAGGGTCACATCTAAAATATGATACATTTCCTCTGTTGTCTCTCCCACAGCAAGTCCGCCTATGGCATATCCATCAAGATCAAACTGACTTATGGTTTTCATATTCTCGATTCTGAGGTCATCAAAAGTTGCACCCTGATTTATGCCGAAGAGCATCTGATTTTTGTTTATTGTATCATCAAGAGAGTTCAGTCTCTCCATTTCTTTTTGACATCTTTCAAGCCATCTGATTGTACGCTCATGAGATTTTTTTGCATAGGAATATTCAGCAGGAAGGGCAACACATTCATCAAATGCCATTGCAATTGTGGAGGCAAGATTTGATTGAATCTGCATACTTTCTTCAGGTCCCATAAAAATCTTTTTCCCGTCTACATGAGAATTGAAATTTACACCTTCTTCACTTATCTTACGAAGTCGTGCAAGAGAGAACACCTGGAACCCGCCGCTGTCTGTGAGGATTGGTCTGTCCCAGTTCATAAACTTGTGAAGACCGCCAAGTTCTTTTATTAATTTATCACCGGGGCGAACGTGAAGATGATAGGTATTTGAAAGTTCCACCTGACAGCCGATTTCTTTGAGATCCATTGAGGAAACTGCACCTTTTATGGCAGCAATTGTTCCAACGTTCATAAAAACAGGTGTCTGTATGGTGCCGTGAACTGTTGCAAATTCGCCGCGTCTTGCTTCGCCGTCTTTTTTTATAAGTTTAAACAAGTTTATCAACTCGCTTTCTGCGTATAAGCTTTATTTCTCTATCTTTTATGATTGAATGAACTCTCTATATGCAATGGTAACAGTTTTCGTGATTTTAAAACTATTGGTTTATCAGGTTTTGGTTTTCGCAAGTGCGAAAACCCACCATACCTATTACCTATTACCTATTCACTTGTTTATACAATGATTTTATCATTGTATAAACATTGCATCACCGAAGCTGAAAAATCTATATCTTTCATTTACTGCTTCATTGTATGCTTTCATTATATTTTCCTTTGTGGAAAAGGCACTTACAAGCATCAGAAGAGTTGATTCAGGTAAGTGAAAGTTTGTTATCAGTGCATCTGCACATTTAAATTTGTAGGGAGGATAGATGAAAATATCCGTCCAGCCACTTGAAGGTTTGAGCTTTCCGTCAGGTGATGCTACTGTCTCCAAAACTCTTGTGGATGTTGTGCCCACAGAAATAACTCTGCCCCCTGATTCTTTTGTGCTGTTGATTATATCTGCATTTTCCTCTGTAATATTGTAGAACTCGGAATGCATTTTGTGGTTTTCAACATCATCAACTTTTACCGGGCGAAATGTCCCGAGACCTACATGCAAAGTCACTTTCGCAATACTTATTCCCATGGACTTTATTTCATCAAGAAGTTCATCGGTAAAATGAAGTCCGGCGGTGGGAGCCGCAGCCGACCCTGAATGTTTCGAGTATACTGTCTGGTAGCGTTCTCTGTCTTCAAGTTTTTCTGTGATATATGGCGGAAGTGGCATTTCACCAAGTTCATCCAAAACATTTTCAAAAAGCCCGTCATATTCAAAGCTTACAATTCTGTTTCCGTCATTTACAGTTTCTTTGATTTCAGCAACGAGTCTGCCTCCTCCAAAAGAAACTTTAACTCCCGGTTTACACTTTTTGCCGGGTTTTAAGATTACTTCCCATTCCTTTTCAGATTTTCTTGTGAGAAGAAGAAACTCAACTTTAGCACCGGTTCCAACCTTTTCACCTATGAGGCGGGCAGGAATTACTCTTGTATCATTTACCACAAGGCAATCCCCCGGATTGAGATATTCTTTTATGTTATAAAATTTTTTATGAGCAATCTCCCCATCATATTTTCCAAGAACCAAAAGTCTTGAACTTGTTCTGTCATCAAGAGGGGTCTGGGCTATCAACTCTTGGGGTAGATCATAATAGAAATCGCTTGTTTTCAATTTTTGCACTTTCCTTTCAATTATTGCAAATATGTGCCGGGGAAATAGAACATAAGGATGTCTTTATAACCAAATCCTTGTTCTGCCATACCTTTTGCACCATATTGGCTCATACCAAGACCATGCCCCCATCCCGAACCCGAAATCAACCACGAGTCCGGATTTACACTTGCGGGTGCATAGAGTTTGGTGGAATTTGATGACTTAATATAAAAGCCATCAGATGCAGAACCTGCCGTTTTTGAACCCTTTATACTGAAATATGAAACAGAGGACTGTCCGGCACTTGACAAAATTGAAAGAGGTTGTGCCACGGCATCTCCACCCTTAGGAAGTATGGAATACATCTGACTGTTGAGTCCGAAAAATGTTCTTGTACGATCATTTTTTAAAACATATTTATCTTTTGTTCCATATATTGTAACTTCATAGGTTCTTCCGAATTCATCTGCGCCTGTTACTTTCATATCTGTTATTTCGCCTATATCAACAGATGATTTCGCAAGGGTGTTCTTTATATTCGATTTGGAAAGAGTAACCTCCCAGTGAGCTTTAGGATTGTCTACATATGCCTCATACGGATCTTTCACGGCTGTAAGATACGGCACATCGCTTCCCCACACATTTTTTGAATAGGCAGATGCCCCGCCGCTTGAAGATGAATACAGCGTTTCTGCAACACTTTGTCCATACATTACAATCTGGTCACGGGTTTCCGATGCAGCTCTTATTGTGCTCTCTGTTTCTCCCGACATTCCAAGATATGCCTGACAATGCTGAGTACCGCATAGATTGAAGCCATTGGATGAATGTTTTTTCCATGTGGTTATTGTATAACTTCTTGCACATACCGCCTGGCTTTTCAGAGCTTCTATATGCCATGATGGGCTCATTTCTTTTCCGACAACACCTGCTATGTAGTCATTGATATTCACAAAATTTATAACGGTAAAATTCCCACTTGATGTTGGAATCAATTCTATTCCGCCTCTGTATTTACTTCCGTTCACAGACACTATTCCGTTTACGGGTCTCAGGGCAAAACTTGAGTTTGTAACGCTTGTTCCCACACCATTCACTATGACTTGTCCCGATGTGCCATAGGCAAGTGTAAGATTTGGTTCTGAAAAGGTATATTGGTGTATGAATTTGTTGGAATCCATATAGCCAACCTCAAAACTTTGATCTGATGAGAGATTAATTTGTGATTTCGCCGTCGAAGAATAAAAAAGCCCAATTTTAACAGTTTCATATTTTGGGTCTATAGCATATGATGTAAGAGACATGAAAGAAATCAACAGTACAAATATCATTGTCAGGGAAAATAATAATTTTTTCACTTTGGAACCCTCCCTACTTTGTGGATAAAAACAAGAGACACAGCTCCCATTTTATATATTTAACTATATAATAACAGAAAATGCGACATATTTCAAGTCAAAGACCTTTTTTACATATATTTGACACAAAAAATTTCTGTGCATATAAAAATATGTATAAAATAAACATTGACTAATCTTTTTTTTGATGTTATTATATCTGTATTATAAATACATTTAATGGTAGAGGCGCACTTTCCAAAGAGTAATGCGAATGAGAATTGCAGAGTTTGATGATGTCGTATGAAAGGTGGCGGTGCCGAAGGGTGTTTTAGTCTGCACAAAACATTGCTGGTTGTATGGTTAATAGCTATGCGACTGTCGCCCCCGGGCGGAGTGCTATCTGAATGCAGTTTTTTCTGTAGGAAAGCATATACCCGGTTGTTTCAACCGGCTTTTTTACTATATGGCTGCATTCTATGCCAAATGTTAAATTTTATTACGGAGGTAATATTTATGAAAAAGTATAACATCGCCGTAGTCGGCGCAACAGGTATGGTTGGAAGAACATTCCTTAAGGTTCTTGAAGAAATCAATCTTCCTGTAGAAAACTATTATCTTATGGCATCTGCAAGAAGCGCAGGTCAGAAAATCGAATTTATGGGCAAAGAATATGTTATTGAAGAATTGACAGAAAATTCTTTTGATAAAGATATTGACATTGCTCTTTTCTCAGCAGGCGGATCAACAAGTGAAAAATTTGCACCTATCGCTGCATCAAAAGGCGTTGTTGTTGTTGACAACTCAAGTGCTTGGAGAATGGATCCTGAAGTTCCCCTCGTTGTTCCTGAAGTTAACCCTGATGATATCAAATGGAACAAAGGTATTATTGCTAACCCCAACTGCTCAACAATTCAGGCTATGGTTGCATTAAAACCTCTTCACGACAAATACAAAATCAAGAGAGTTGTATATTCTACATACCAGGCTGTATCCCGTGCAGGTCTTGCAGGATATCAGGATCTTGAAAATGGTCTCAAGGGTGAAGCTCCCAAAAAGTTCCCTCACCCCATTGCAGGCAACTGTCTGCCTCACATTGATTCATTCCTTCCCAACGGTTACACAAAAGAAGAAATGAAAATGGTTAATGAAACAAGAAAAATCCTTGGTGATGATTCAATAAAAATAACAGCAACAACTGTTCGTGTTCCTGTATTTAACAGCCACTCTGAATCTATCAACGTTGAATTTTACAATGATTTCGACCTTGACGAACTGAAAAACGTTCTTGCACAGGCTCCCGGAATTATCATAAAAGATGATCCTGAAAACAACGTATACCCCCTCGCTTTGGATGCTGCAGGCACAAACGAAACATATGTTGGCCGTATCAGAAGAGACGAAAGCGTTGACTCCGGTGTTAACCTTTGGGTTGTTGCAGACAACATCAGAAAAGGTGCTGCAACAAACGCTGTTCAGATTGCACAGAAACTTATTGAACAGTGGTCTGAATAATATAATCTGTCAACGGACAATATGACTTTAAAATATTAAATACCGGAGGATATAATGAAAAAGACTGTATTTACAGGCTCAGGAGTAGCCATTATCACTCCTTTCACCGAAAACGGTGTTAACTACGATGAGCTCGGAAGACTTTTAGAGTATCACGTTGAAAACAAAACAGATGCAGTTATTATCTGCGGAACAACCGGCGAAGCATCAACAATGCCCGATGAAGAACATTGTGCGGCAATAAAATATACTGTCGATAAAATTGCCGGAAGAATTCCTGTTATTGCAGGTACCGGTTCAAATGATACCCCCCACGCAATAAAGCTTTCAAGATTTGCTGAAAGTGCGGGAGCAGATGCAATCTTATCTGTTACACCATATTATAACAAGGCTACACAAAAAGGTCTTATAGAACACTTTACTGCTATTGCAAATTCTGTAAAGATTCCTGTAATTCTCTATAATGTTCCTTCAAGAACAGGATGTAACATAAAGCCTGAAACCTTAAAGAAACTTGCTCAGGTTGAAAATATTGTTGCAGTTAAAGAAGCAAGCGGTGATCTTTCTCAGGCTGCAAAAATTGCGGCAATTTGCGGAGACGAATTGGACATTTATTCCGGTAATGATGACCAGATCCTTCCCATTCTTTCACTTGGTGGAAAAGGTGTTATTTCCGTTGTTGCAAATGTAGCACCTGTTGAAACCCATGATATGGTTGAACAGTTCTTAAAGGGAAATATTGAAGAAGCAAAGAAGCTCCAGCTTGACATGATTGAGCTCATTGATGCTCTCTTTTGCGAAGTAAACCCCATCCCCGTAAAAACCGCTCTCGGACTTATGGGATGGAATACCGGAGATTTGAGACTTCCTCTCACATCCATGGAAGAAGGCACTCTCAATCAACTTAAAACCGCGATGAAAAATTACGGCTTAATCTGAGAACCGGAGATGAAACCTATGATAAACATTGCACTTTTTGGTTGTAACGGGAAAATGGGTCAGGTGATTGCACAAATCCTGTCAGAAGATGAAGATGCAAAAATCTCTTTCGGATTTGATATCAACACCGAAATGAAGAACTCATTCCCTGTGTATAACAACATTGATGATATCAAAGAAAATGCAGATGTACTAATTGATTTTTCTCATCCCGCTATGCTTGAAAATATCATCAAATATTCGAAAAAAACAAAAACTCCGGCAGTTATTGCCACAACAGGAATCAGCGATGTCGGAATAAAAAATATCGATGAACTTTCAAAAGAGGTTGCAATTTTCAGATCTGCCAATATGTCTCTTGGAATTAATCTTTTGATTAATCTCATAAAAAAAGCCGCTCCGCTTTTAGAGGGGAAATTCGATATTGAAATTATCGAAAAGCACCACAATCAGAAAATTGATGCCCCCAGCGGAACAGCCCTTATGCTTGCTGATGCTGTTAATGAGTCTTTAGAGACTGAATGTGAATATGTCTATGACAGACACAGTGTCAGAAAGAAAAGAGGGAAAACCGAGATTGGACTCCATGCGGTAAGAGGCGGAACAATTGTCGGTCAGCACGATGTTATCTTTGCCGGCAATGACGAAATTGTGGAACTCAAACACACCGCAACAAGCAAAGGTGTTTTTGCAGAAGGAGCCATAAAAGCGGCGAAATTCCTTGTAGGAAAACCAAGCGGAATGTATGATATGCAAAATCTTATTGATGAATAAAACACAAAAGAAGCCAATGCAATGATTTGCGTTGGCTTTTACTTTTATCTATAAATAATATTAAAGGTGTGTAGTGTTCTATGGTTAAAACTGAAGTAACCAATAATGTCTGCATTGTAGGAATAAGCACGGATATAAACGATAAAACAAACTTTAATTTTATAAAATCATCACTAACCGTTGACGGAATATTTCCCGTTTTCATGTCTGTTTCATCGGTTATTGGTTCATCTGACAAGATTATTGTGGCAATTGACTCCGATGATGTTTTCCCTCTTATGAACACTCTTGGTAAAATCAGGCACAATGCAGGTATCAGAAACTACAGCATAAACTGCTCAAACAGCATGATAAAGTGGGAAAATAAATCTATTGAAGATATGGATTTGGTATGCGATGACAAAGATGACATTAAATTTATTTATATTTGGGATGACAAAGGAATATGTCTTTGTGAAACTTCGGCTGTAAGCAGGTTTTGCGCAAAACTCGGATAAATATAGGGTGATATAAAAATCCAAGGAATTTTTATATCACCCTATGTTTCTGTTTCTTATAATACTTTGTCAAGAAAATCTTTTGTTCTGGGATGCTTTGGTGCGGAGAATATTTCATCAGGTGTTCCTTCTTCCAAAACAACACCTTCATCCATAAACATAACACGGTCTGCAACCTCACGGGCAAATCCCATTTCGTGTGTTACAACGACCATTGTCATTCCTTCCTTGGCAAGTCGTTTCATAACTGCCAGAACTTCACCAACCATTTCGGGGTCGAGAGCACTTGTGGGTTCATCAAAAAGCATAATATCCGGCGACATTGCAAGAGCTCTTGCAATGGCAACCCTTTGCTTTTGTCCACCTGAAAGCTGTGACGGAAAACTTTCTGCTTTATCAGAAAGCCCCACAGTATCCAGAAGTTTTAATGCAGTTTCTTTCGCTTGCTCTTTTGTGGCTTTTTTAAGATCTACAGGGGCAAGCATAAGATTTCTTAAAACATTCATATTGGCAAACAGATTGAAGTGCTGAAAAACCATACCTATGTTTTCGCGTACTTTGTTGAGATTAATCTTTTTATCGTTTATGCGATATCCATCTACAATAATTTCACCCGATGTTGCAGATTCAAGTCTGTTTATGCAACGAAGAAAGGTTGATTTACCGGAACCTGAAGGTCCTATTACACATACAACCTCACCTTCATATATATCCGTTGAAATGCCACGGAGAACCTTGTTTTTGCCAAAACTTTTCTCTAAATTTTCTATATGAATTTTAACATTATTTGCGGTCAAGGCTAAGTCTCCTTTCCAATGCATTTGCAACCTGTTGCAACAGAAGAATTACCACAAGGTACATTACTGCAACAATTGCCCACATTTCAAAAGATTTGAATGTTATGGAAATAACGTTCTGTGCTTTATTAACCAATTCCGGAAATCCTATAACGGAAAGAATTGATGTGTCCTTCAAGGTTATTATAAACTGATTTACAATGCTTGGAATCATATTTTTGATTGCCTGAGGAAGAACAACTCTGAACATTGAACGCCAGTATGAAAGACCAAGACTTCTTGCGGCTTCCATCTGACCCGGGTCAATTGCCTGAATTCCTGCACGAATAATCTCTGACATATATGCGCCACAGTTAAGAGCAAGACAGATTGTCCCTGCCTGAAGAGATGTGAGAACAAATTTTGCACCCACAAGAGATTTCAATCCGTAAGGCACACCATAGTATACAAAAAATGCAAGAACTATAAGGGGCACACCACGGATAAGATTTACATAAATCTTGGAAATCAATCTTGACACCTTACTGTCAAACACACTTGCAAGTCCAAAGATAATACCTAAAATACATCCGAAGATCAATCCGCAGAGTGCAAGCAAAAGTGTTTGCCCCATAGCAGAAAGCAAAAGCGAGCCATATGTACTTATAAGTTGAACCATTGGAGCAACCTCCTTATAACATAGTTAAAGGGCATCGGCTAGCCATCGGATAGCCGGTGCCCTATCTTTTGTTTTTTATTAACCAAGATATTTTGCAATTATCTCATCATATTTTCCGTTTTCACGAATGTTTTTGAGACCTGCGTTGAAAAGGTCTACAAGTTCCTGCTTGCTTGCATCAAATATAGCAAAACCATACTGTGCAGGTTCGTTTTCTGTTCCTTCAACAAATTTCATGTCAAGTTCGCCGATTTTGATGTTGTATTTAAGAATCGGAGTATCATCCATACATGCATCTACCTGACCGCCCATTACAGCCTGATACATATCAGGTGATGTGGGGAATGTAACTACTTCAAAGCCATATTCTTCTTTGATGCTTTCAGCATATTCATTGCTCATTGTTCCGTTTTTAACAGCAACTTTTTTGCCTTTCATATCATCAAAACCTTTGATGTCGGAATCTTTAGCAACTGCCATACCCTGTGTTGCATCATAGTAACCATCTGAGAATGTCCAGCCATTTGCTTTTCTTTCTTCTGTGATGGAAGCACCTGCAATCATACCATCAGCCTGACCTGCCTGACATGCTGCAATTGCTGCATCCCAACCAACATACTGAAGATCATATGTGAAGCCCTGGTCTTCAGCTACTGCTGCCAATATGTCCATATCAATACCAACAATGTTGCCGTCTGCATCCTGGAATTCAAAAGGACTGAAGCCTTTATCGGTTGCAATAACAAAATTCTTGGCATTTGCTTCCGGTTCTTCTGCTACCTGTTTTTCACCGCATGCAGCAAAACTGATACATAATACTGCTGCCAGTAAAAATGCTAAAATTTTTTTCATTTTTATTCACTCTCCAAATTAAAAATATTAATATAATTTTACCTCAAAACACAAAATTTGTCAAGTAAATTCTCAATATTATGGTTATATTATGGTTATATATGTTATCACCCGAAAAGCATAAGTACAATACGTTACAAAATAATTATGCATGTACACTTTTACCGCAATCAATGTACAATTTTGCCATTGTATAATAATCATACCTGTGCTACCATGATGTAAACAATTACATAAAAAGGTGGATTTTATATGAAACTTGATTTTCAGACATACAAAAACAAAGTCAAAGGTTGTTTCCTCGGAAAAAACATCGGCGGAACAATGGGGACCCCATTTGAAGGTTCAAGAGGCATTGTGGACCTTGAATATTATACTCATGATATTTCCAAAGGTGCTCTTCCAAATGACGACCTTGATCTTCAGATGGTATGGCTTGCCGCAGCTCAAAGATACGGAAGAGCGTTGAACGCAGATATTTTAGCTGAATACTGGCTTGGATATGTTGTTGGTGACTGGTCAGAATATGGCGTTGCCAAAAACAATATGAGAGCAGGATTTCCTGTGGGTATTGCAAACAGATACAAAAATATTCACAAAGACAGTTGCGGATGCTTTATAAGAAGTGAAATCTGGGCATGTCTCGCTCCCGGAAGACCCGAAATTGCCGTTAAATATGCCTATGAAGATGGTGTTATCGATCATGCAGACGATGGACTCTGGGGAGAAATTTTTGTCGTAGCATTGGAAAGCGCGGCATTTATGGAAAAAGACATAAAAAAGCTTATAGATATTGCTCTTTCATACATCCCTGCTGATTCATATCTTACACTTGGCATAAAAACCGCTATCGATTGCTATGACAGAGGGCTTACATGGAAGGAAGCATACAAAAAAATTATGCAGACTGTGCCAAGCGGTTTCGGTCTTGACCTTGGCCGATACAACGGCGAACCCGATCCAGAAATCCCCGAAGGCACTCTCGGATTTGATGCACCTGCCAATATTTCAATTGCTATTATGAGTCTTCTCTATGGCGAGGGAGATTTTTCTAAAGTTATGTGTATCAGCGCCGGATGCGGAGAAGATGCTGACTGTACCACAGGTATGGCAGGAGCAGTTATGGGAATCATATATGGGCCTGAATGTATTGACGAAAAGTGGCTTGTTCCTATTGGCGATGAAATCAAAACTGTTGCCATAGATTGTTCGAAAAAACTTCCGGAAGGAGATTATGTTCCCGGAACAGTTACTGAACTTACAGAAAGATTAACAAAACTTATGCCCACATTTGTTCAGGAGTATTTCAACCCTGAAGACGGAACTGTTGAAATGTCTGACGAACCATATGATGTCAGACGTAGACTTTCTTTCTACTACTCACGTTCCCTTCGTGAACGTTTTGAGCTGAGAAACCTTGGTATAAAGAAAGAAAATTCCCTCATTGAAGCTGTTATTATCCCAATTGACGGAATTGAAATTGGGGAAGGGAAAGAAAAATGTGTGGAATTCCATTTTGAAAATATGCTTTCCCATCACCAATGGATAACCGTTAAGGCTGATTTCCCCGAAGAATGGGAATGCATTTTAAGAGAAAGCTCTGTTCCTATATATGAAACAAAAGAACATTCAAGATTTGCAAAAATTGTTGTTAAATTCACTCCGAGAGAACTTAAAAAAGGAAGATATGATGTTCCCGTTGAAATCGGTTGTGTCGGAAGACTTGAAAAAATACATACAAATCTTGTGTTTATGGTGGAATAAGTAAAAAAATAAGTAAAAAAGCAGGCTGAGCCTGCACCCAAGTCGCGAGCATAATTTGATATACATCCCATCTCGCGAACTAAATACTGTGTAAATTCCTATACATTAAAAAAGGTGACGTATAATAATTTTCAGAAATTATTTTACGTCACCTTTTTTATTTCTCTTGACTAAAGATGTATTTTGATGTATAATAATGTAGTTGACAAACGCTGGTATAGCTCAGTCGGTAGAGCACTTCACTCGTAATGAGTTGGTCGAGCCTGAAAAATCAGTAGGTCGCACAGCAACGCTGAAATCTCAACCACGAGATAAACAGCAACCATAACATTTTAATATTAGGGGTCTCAAAACCCCTGTATATGCTGGTGTAGCACAGTTGGTAGTGCATTTGATTCGTAATCAAAAGGTCACGTGTTCGAGTCACGCCACCAGCTCCATAACCCATTCGATTAAGTTCGGATGGGTTTTTTGTTGCCATTTTTCGTTGCCATTTTGGGCAACAGAGAAATATATTCCCTCGTTGACTTTTTCGCCCTTACGCGGTACACTGTGACCAAAAAAACATTGGAGGTGCCGTAATAATGGTTAAAGATGAGATAAAGAATGTGGTTATGAAGCAGCTCGAGCTACAAAGGCTGATGGAGTACAAACGAGTTTCCGCAGAATTAGAGGATGTTCTTAATGAGCTGAGGAGATTGGTTGAAGACAGGCAGAGCCAGTACTTCAACAAGGAACTCTTTGCGACAATAAAGGAACTTGAGGAACTGATTGCAGAGCGAACATTCTATGTGTCTTATGACGTAATCAATCAGTTCTGGCGGTCTATCATACTTGGGACAGAGATTGTTTCTATCGAGGAACTTATGGGTTGAGGTGGAGTGCATGTTCGATTTTGACGATTATGAAGCTTTGAGCGACTATGACTACACCTATCCCGTAAAAGATATGCTACAGCAGGTCTATGCAAAGGATAACTCTCCCACGTGGAAGTATCGGGAGTTCATAGTCAGGTATGTTCAGGCAGAGATTCTTGCAGGACAGCGGAAGTTTCAAGAGGACGAACAGGCATGGCAGAGGCTTCAGTTCTACATGAAGCAGGTATCAGAAGATTTTTTAAATTCGTATTTGACGGCGAAGCCGGCGGAGGTTGAGGAAAAAGTCTATATCCTCTACGACCAGACCTTACTTCTCCTCTACGACGGAAACCCTATCGGGAGATTTGAGTAAATTTAAACTTTTTTATATTGAGATTGTGGTGCGTAGAAGCATAAATGAAAGAGGCTATACATGTTTTTTCAGAGGTGGACATAAATCGAAACATCTTCTAACATATATATAGAAAGGTAATTATAATATAGTAATAATATTTAAAAGGTTATTAATTATATGAAAAACAGCCCCCTTTGTCGCCAAACAATATGAACACCAAGAAAATACCGTCAGCAAATGATATTTGTTGTCGGTATTTTCTTTTGTACAAAAAGTTCTAATAATTGTACCTTGGATATTGACTTTAATATCAAAATCTGGTATCATGTATATAGATAAATATTATCGGAGGTTATGACTATGGCAGTATCATATAATGGCTTATGGAAACTTTTGATTGACAAGGGTATGAGTAAGGTAGAGCTTCGTGACACTATCGGAATGGGGCCAGGAACACTTGCAAAATTAGGCAAGAACCAGCGTGTAAGCATGGAAGTCCTTGAGAAAATCTGCAAGGAACTTAACTGCAATTTTGCAGACATTGTTGATTACGTTAAAGAATAAGTGAGGTTGCAGAGAAAGGACAATACTATGGATAATCAAGTTTATAATCAGATAGTTAGTTTTATTTGGGGTATAGCAGACGATTGTCTGCGTGACGTGTATGTACGAGGTAAGTATCGCGACGTAATTCTCCCGATGACAGTTATACGTCGTCTGGACGCTATGCTTGAAGATACAAAAGATAAAGTGTTGGAGATGAAGGCAACATTGGATAAGGCAGGAATTGCAAATCCTTGGCCTGCTCTTATCAATGAAGCTGGGCAGGCATTTTGTAATGCCTCTCCTTTCTGCTTGAAAGACCTGACAAGTCGTGCGAAGAAGCAGACCTTAAAGGTAGACTTCGTAGAATATCTCAAAGGTTTCTCCCCCAACGTACAGGAGATACTGGAAAAATTCAAATTCTTCAACCAGATAGATACAATGATTGAGGCAGACATACTCGGTGCGGTTATCGAGAAGTTCGTATCGCCAACAATCAACCTCAGCCCAAAGCCAATTTACACAGACGATACAATGAAAGAAATCAAGTTACCAGCACTTGATAATCATGGTATGGGTACAGTATTTGAGGAGCTTATTCGTAAGTTTAACGAAGAAAACAACGAGGAAGCTGGCGAACATTGGACTCCTCGTGATGTCGTAGAGTTAATGGCAGACCTCGTGTTTGCTCCTGTAGCAGGTAAAATTCAGAACACCACCTACTCCTGCTACGACGGTTGCTGCGGAACAGGTGGCATGCTTACAGTTGCACAGGACAGATTGCTGCACCTTGCAGAAAAATCTGGCAACACAGTATCAATCCACCTCTTTGGACAAGAGCTTCAGCCTGAAACGTATGCAATCTGCAAGGCAGATATGCTTCTTAAAGGTGACGGCGAGCAGGCGGAACACATAAGCTATGGTTCAACACTTTCGTTGGACGGTAATGCCACACGTCAATTTGACTTTATGCTCTCTAACCCACCTTATGGTAAGAGCTGGAAGTTAGACGCAGACAAAATGGGCGGAAAGAATGACATTCTTGACAGTCGTTTCAATGCGTATCTTGAAGACGGAGAACAACTTGCTATGCTGCCACGTACAAGCGACGGACAGTTGCTGTTCCTGCTCAACAATGTTTCAAAAATGAAGTCCAATACACCTCTTGGCAGTAGAATTGCTGAGGTACATAACGGTTCCTCTATTTTCACCGGCGACGCCGGTAGCGGCGAGAGCAACGCACGTAGATACATGATAGAGAATGACCTCGTGGAAGCCATTATTGCTTTGCCTGAAAATATGTTCTACAATACGGGTATTGGTACATTTATCTGGGTTCTTTCAAATAAAAAGGAAGAAAGACGCAACGGCAAAATTCAGTTAATTGACGCAACGGCAATGAAATCAGCTCTCAAAAAAAATATGGGTAAAAAAAATTGTGAGTTCACACCAGAAATCAAAGACGAGATTCTACGAATCTTCCTTGAAATGGAAGAAAGTGATGTCAGCATGGTTTTTGATAACAACGAATTCAAATATTGGTCTATTACGGTGGAGCGACCTCTTCGTTTGAGCGTATATCCCGAGCGTGCTGTTCCTGCAACGGTATTCAAAAATGATTCGGAACGTGAAGCTTACGAGGAAGCTATCAGCAAGTTAGCAACAGACACACCACTGGATGACTGGTCTGCTTTTGCTAAGGCAACAGGACTTAAAGCTGCACTTCTTAAGAAAATTCGTCCTTTTATTACAGAGAAGAATCCTGAGGCGAAACCTATTGAGGGAGAAGCTGACGTGGAGTTGAGAGATACGGAAATTGTGCCATTCAAGTATGAGGGTGGTATTGACGCTTTCATGAAAAATGAAGTTCTGTCGTATGCTCCAGACGCTTACATTGACGAAAAGAAAACTCAAATAGGTTATGAAATCAGCTTTACAAAGTATTTTTACAAGCCAATAGAGCTTCGAGACATACAGGATATAAAACAAGTGTTAATTACTCTTGAGAATGAAGCTGACGGGGTAATGGCTGAAATTGTTGGAGGGAATTATTGATGAAACAGTATCAATCCTACAAAGAAGCAAATACTTTTTGGCTGTCTGAAATCCCAAGCCATTGGCAAATGACCAAGATAAAGTATCTGTTTAGCGAACGTACTGAAAAAGGATATCCCAATGAGCCACTGCTTGCTGCAACTCAAAATATGGGGGTTGTCCCCAAAAATATTTACGGGCAAAGAACCGTTGAGGCCTCTAAAGACCTTCACCTATTAAAGTTGGTAAGGGTGGACGACTTCGTAATTAGTCTTCGTTCATTTCAAGGCGGAATAGAAAAAGCTTATTATCAGGGAATTATCAGTCCTGCATACACAATCTTAATCCCTAATGGGATTTCAGGAAAATATTTTAAACATCTTGGTAAATCTGCTGTGTTTTTGCAGTTATTAAAATCATGCGTTACAGGAATACGAGAAGGTCAAAACATTGATTACCAAGTTTTAAAAAACCAAAAAATTCCATTGCCAACACTTGAAGAACAGGAAAAGATAGGATATTTTTTAGATTGGAAAATATCAAAAACCAATCACCTAATTAATATCAAGAAGAAAGAACTCAAAGAACTTGACGCCTTGAAGCGTTCTATCGCCAGCAATGCAGTGACACGTGGTTTGAATCCTGATGCACCAATGAAATTTAGCGGTGTAAAATGGTTGGGTGATATTCCCGAGCATTGGGAAATACGTAAGCTTCGGGAGATACTTCGTCCCGTAAGCGTCAAGAATCGTCCGGATTTGCCCCTTCTTTCAGTTGTAAGAGAACAAGGGGTTATTGTGAGAGACGTCGAGGATAAAGAATCAAACCACAATTTCATTCCCGACGACCTCAGCGGTTACAAGGTAGTTCGTAAAGGTCAGTTTGCAATGAACAAGATGAAAGCATGGCAGGGTTCTTACGGAGTTTCTGACTATACAGGCATTGTCAGTCCTGCTTACTTCATATTTGACGTTGCTTTTGACAATCTTGAATACTTCCACTTTGCTATCAGAAGCAAGGTGTATGTAAATTTCTTTGCACAGGCGTCTGACGGTATTCGCGTGGGACAATGGGATTTGAAGATGAACAAAATGAAGGAAATTCCCTTTATCATTCCTCCTGCGGAAGAACAAATCGCCATAGTAAAATATGTTCGTGAAGCAGTACAGAAATATGACGAAGCGATAGCGAAGCTGTCAGAGCAGATTGCTGTGTTGGAAGAATACAAAGCCAAGCTAATCTCTGACGTAGTTACAGGTAAAGTTGACGTTCGAGACGTAGAGATTCCTGAATATGAGTACGTGGAAGAACTCGTTGACGACGCAGCGGCTGAGGATGATATTGAAGAAAGCGAGGATGCTGAATGAGCGACGAATTCCACATTGAAATATCTATACCTTCAGACGTTGACGGATATGTATTGCTGAAATGTGATAAGTGCGGCACATATTTCAAGTGTACTCCTTCTGACATAAAAGATGACGGTGTACTGGAAATATATTGCCCGAGTTGTGGTCTTGTAAGCGAAAGCTATATCACGGAAGACGTGATTGAATTGGCGTCAGCGATAGCAAACAACAGGGCTATGGATATGATACATGAACAGTTTAAGAAGATGGAACGTCAATTTAAAAAGGGACCTGTTACGTTCAAAGCAGGAAAAAAACCTAAACATGAGCCTGAAAACCCAATTCATTCAGGTATTGAAGCGTTAGAGATAACGGATTTCAAGTGTTGTAACAGGTCAGCAAAGATAAAGCCAATATTAAAAATGACGGGGTGCTATTGCCCGTTCTGTGGGGTGAAGAATTATGAGATTGAATAGAGCAGATTTACGTAAGATTATATATGATTTTAACAGCATATCAAACAGATTGTTGCAAGCGGATTTTGAAGATTACACGTCAGTCGTGACAAAATTCGTTACATTTGTCAAAGCCTCTCCTATCATTTATGACTATATCGTTGATTGCGGCACATGCGAGCAAGATATGGCTCAAGAGTTCGAGGAGATAAAAGGCTCATATGGTCGTCTGGTATTCTCTTTAGGAGATACCGACGAAGAAGAGGTGCGGAATGTATTTGCAATTCTGAATTATATCTCTGAGAACAAAATTCAAATATATTACAGCGTAGCAATGGGGTATTCTTCTTCAAGAGGTTATCAGGATAAGATTAAGGGATTCAATGACCGTGTTGTTATGGTGTTAATCAGACATATAGAAAGTTATTTGACGAAGATAGGTATTGATATGGGATTAGACGAAAAAATTACATACACAATTTCTGTAAACAATGGACAAGTTAATATCGCTAACGACAATGCTACCATAAACGCAACCAATACGGTTGGTGCAGATATGTCACAGTTGTCGGAACTTATAAAAAACATTAAGGATAGCTCAGTTCTTACGGGAGACGACGCAGAAATGATGGAAAGCAATCTTCAAGTCATTGAAGAAGAACTCCAAGCAGAGAAACCACGAAAAGGCTTCCTTAAAACAGCGATATCAGGATTAAAACTGTTGAAGGGTTCAACGGAGTTTGCGGCAGCAGTTACAGCGTTGATAGAGTTCGTTCAGCCATTCATTTGATATGGAGGTGAAAGTTTATGCCAACAAATACAAAAGAAAGCGGCTTGGAGGCCTTGATTGTAAAGTGGCTTGTTGAAGAGAACAAGTATGAGCAAGGCACCAATGCTGACTATAATCGTGAATACGCCATTGACGAAACAAGGTTGTTCAGATTTCTGTCCGATACGCAGCCGGACGAAATGAACAAACTTGGAGTATTTACAAGCGACGTGAAGAAAAAGCAATTCCTCAATCGTTTACAGGGAGAGATTGCCAAGCGTGGTATCATTGACGTTTTGAGAAACGGTATAAAGGTTTATCCCGTAGACCTCATTATGTTCTACCTTACACCTACTGAGAACAATGAGACTGCCAAGAAGATGCATGCAAAAAACATTTTCAGCGTAACACGACAGTTGCAGTACTCTCTTGACGCTACACGTCTGGCTCTGGATTTGTGTATCTTTATCAACGGTCTGCCTGTTATCACCTTTGAACTTAAAAATCAGCTTACAAAGCAGAACGTTGACGACGCCGTAGAACAGTACAAAGAAGACAGGGACCCGAGAGAGCTTCTGTTCCAGTTCAAACGCTGTATGGTACACTTTGCACTTGACGACGCACGTGTGAAGTTCTGCACAAAGTTAGCAGGTAAAAGCAGTTGGTTCCTTCCCTTTGATAAAGGCTATGAGGATGGTGCAGGTAATCCCCCAAATCCAAACGGTATTATGACTGACTACCTCTGGAAAGACATACTTACCAAGAAAAAGCTTTGCCGTATCATAGAAAACTACGCACAGGTCGTAGAAGAAACCGACCCTGATACTAAAAAGGTGTCTGTAAAGCAGATATTCCCGCGTTACCACCAGCTTGACGTAGTTGAAAGACTGCTTGAAGATGTCAAAGAAAGCGGTATCGGAAAGCGTTATCTTATTCAGCACAGTGCAGGTAGCGGTAAGTCAAATTCAATATCTTGGCTGGCTCACCAGTTGATAGGTTTGGAAGAAAATGGGCACCCAATGATTGATTCTGTACTTGTGGTAACTGACAGGCGTATTTTGGACAAGCAGATACGCGATAATATTAAGCAGTTCATGCAGGTTGCGAATACGGTAGCGTGGGCGGAACATTCAGGTGATTTACGCAAGAGCATTACAGACGGCAAGCGTATCATAGTAACAACCATAGAGAAGTTCCCCTATGTTGTTCCCGAGATTGGTGCTGAACACAAAAATCATAAATTTGCAGTCATTATCGACGAGGCACATTCAGGACAGAGTGGACGTAATTCTGCACAGATGAACCTTGCCCTATCGGGTATGGCTTCAGAGGATGAGGCAGACAATGAAGATAAAATCAATACTCTTATGGAAGGACGTAAGTTGCTCAACAATGCAAGTTACTTTGCTTTCACAGCGACACCGAAAAACAAGACATTGGAAATCTTCGGAGACGCTTATGAAGATAGTGGTAGCATAAAACACAGACCTTTCCATGTATATACTATGAAGCAGGCTATTCAGGAAGGCTTTATCCTTGACGTGTTGAAGTACTATACTCCTGTTGATTGCTTCTATAAGTTAATGAAAACTGTTGACGACGACCCAATGTTTGACAAGAAGCGTGCCCAGAAGAAACTGCGTTCCTTCGTAGAAAGCGACAAGTACACCATAGCTCAGAAGGCTGAAATGATGGTCGAGCACTTCCACGAGCAAGTAATATCAAAGGGCAAAATTGGTGGTCAGGCACGTGCTATGGTGGTTACACAAAATATCCCGAGATGTATTGAGACCTATTACGCAATAAATAAAGCCCTTGAAAGCCGTAACAGTCCTTACAAGGCGATTATTGCCTTTTCAGGCGAACACAAATACGAGGGTGCAGAACCAGCTCTCACCTCTGCGGCACTTAATGGCTTCCCTGACGCGTCTATCCCCAAAACATTAAAGACTGACCCTTACAGAATCCTCATTGTTGCGGATATGTTCTCAACAGGGTTTGACGAACCTTTACTGCACACAATGTATGTAGATAAGATGCTGTACGACATAAGAGCAGTACAAACCTTATCACGTCTGAACAGAGCACACCCCAAGAAATACGACACCTTTGTTCTGGATTTTGCAAACAAGACGTCAGTTATTGAGGAATCCTTCTCCAGATACTATCGAACAACTATCCTGTCAGGAGAAACTGACCCGAATAAGCTGTATGACATTGTAGCTATCATGGAAGATTATCAGGTTTACTCTGCTGACCACATAGAGAGGTTGATAGACCTCTATCTTAACGGTGCAGAACGTGATGGGCTCGACCCGATACTTGATGCATGTACCGCAGTATATAAGGCACTTGAAACAGAAGACCAGATTAAATTCAAGAGTGCGGCAAAGGCTTTTGTTCGTACATACGGGTTCTTGGGTGCCATACTCCCTTACGGTAATGCAGAATGGGAAAAGCTTTCGATTTTCTTGAACCTGCTTATTCCGAAACTTCCTTCTCCTCGCAAGGACGACCTTTCACAGGGTATTCTTGAAGCGATAGACCTTGACAGTTATCGCCTGGAATCCAGAGAATGTATGTCAATCAAATTGGAAGATGAGGATACAGAGGTCCCGCCGGTACCGGCGGGTAAGACAGGGCACATAGTAAGTCCTGAATTGGAACTCCTCTCCTCCATTCTCGACACATTCAACGATATGTTTGGTAACATTGAATGGAACGACGCCGATAATGTTCGCAGACAGATTCTTGAGATTCCTGCTATGGTATCGAAGGATGAACGCTATCAGAACGCAATGAAGAACTCTGATAAGCAAAATGCACGTATGGAAAGTGAACGTGCGTTGCAACAGGTTATCTTTGCTATTATGGCGGATAATATGGAGTTGTTTAAGCAGTTCCAAGATAATCCCTCATTCAAAAAGTGGTTGTCTGATATGGTATTCAACCTTACATACAACCCCAAAGGAGAAGTGTATCAGTCTATGATAGATATGCTCAGCACAGATTCCGAAACAACAGAATAACAAAATTTAAAACTTTTACCCATAAAGTTCTTGCCGAACTTTATGGGTATTTTTTTGTTTATCAAACAATAACAAGGTTTAATCTTGATAAACGAACATAGACAAAAGACAGTGGTCGTAAAAAAATGACATCTAATGTGAAACAAGAACATGTTTTTTAAAAACCGACACATCTAACTCTAAATTATATTATAAGCACCAAATCTTAAAAAAGGAGCGTGATTTCAATGAAAAAGAGTACATTTGTAGGATTCAGGCTTTCAGAGGAAAAGAAAGCAGAACTTCGTGCTCTTGCAGAGCGAATGGGTATCTCAATCTCTGCTGTTATCTGCATAGCAGTATCAGAGTACTTGAAAAATAATGAATTGAAAGGTTTGTGATTGCATGGATAAGAGAGAAATTATGTGTGAGGTAGAGATAGAGCTTGCTGGGTTGAGGCTGAGAATCAAACGCCTCCAAGAAAAGGTGGCGAAAATAGAGCGTGAACACGCTTTTTCGTCACCGGAGCGTTACGAGCACTTCAAGCCAGACATGGAGTTCCTCTTTGAAGCCATGGAACTCAGTCTGGAAACGTGTCAGCTTATGATAGAGCGCACGCTCAAGCTTTATGACATGGAGTTCATAGAGGCCTATGAGAACTTCGTGGAGCAGGAGCTTCAGGATGAAACTAAAAGGTTCAACAGTAAAGTAAGAAAATTAAATACGGCACTAAAGAAAGCCGTAAGTTAGGAGGATAAAATTATGTTAATTAGAGGACGTAAGAATGAGACCTTCGCTGGTCTTATAAAAAGGGCCAAAGAAAATCTCACAAAGAGGTTGAGGAGTTTAAGCACCTCAACTGACGAGGCGTACAGCATGTTCAGGGAAAAAAGCCCTGCCTTTGCCAAGGCTGTACAGGACTATACCCTCGTACACAAGAAACTTCAAAAGGTTGAGAATGAGGGTTTGTTGGAAGAGTTCAAAGAGGTTAGCAAAAACCTTATAAAAGCATTCAGGTTCAAAGATAATGCTGCTGACAGAGACTTTATGTGGGCGAACTACCAGTATGACGACATAAGAGCCTCACCCTTGTATGTGGGTATGGAAGCAATATTTGACGCTTCACTTTTCAGGGAAAGCGGCGCTATGCGTAACTTCGAGAAGGTATACAACCTCTCTCGTACCATACGTAAGGTAGACATGTATGAGTTTATATTCTATTATAAGCCCTACTTCTACTACGTGAACGCCTCCTCGGGTATGGTGTTGAGGCTTAAACGCAAAGTAGAGGACTTTGAACCCGAAAAGTATGAGGCGTTTGAAGAAACAATCAAGTATGATGGTCAAATTATCTATGACGCATTGTCAGGTGGCCTCATGTGGTCTTTCAAGGACCCCTCTACACCTAAGCAGAGTGGAACATACGGTTCAGGAACTACATATAGGAAAATCGAGTTGTCGAAAAAAGATAACTCTATTCCCGACGACAAAGATTTCAGTCTTTGTGTTCACCAGATTGTAGTGCTCTGCTGGTATGGGTTGAATGTGTATAAATTTTGTATGGGCTCGGGTTCTATTTTGACTATAGACCATCACAACGAGGACAGTTCAGACAACAGAATTGATAATCTCGCCATACTAACAAGAAGCGATAACGCTGCCAAAGGTCAAAATGGTTCAAAGGGGATAAACTTTATCCCGTTCTTCGAGAGATGTGGCTACTGTACCAGCCCATTCGGGTATGACCTTTGAGGAAGGAGGTGCTGGGTATGGATAATACATACGCGTTGCAGTTGACGTACTTTATAAAGACCAACAGTTCTCTCGGGGAACTCGAGAGCTACAACGTGGCCTGTGCCATAGAACCTTTTGTACAGGTTCTCGTCAGCAAAGGTGTTTCTGATAAGATATCCTCTCTTGCAGGTGCCGTGGATGAATTGACATCTGCGATTGAGGAAGTGATAGCAAAAAAGAATGAAGGCCATAAGGCAGGTGATGAGGATGGGGTCATTGGTGAGGTATAAGACATACTGCTGCCCTCATTGCAGGAGAGAACTTCCTGTGCGAGTTCACTATAAGAACCTCGGGCTCGTACAGGTCTTCTGCTCCTGTTGTGGACGCAGTACTTATATACATAAATTAAAGATAGTTAAGGATAAGTGATGTGGTTATCGGAAGATAAGAAAATATAAATTTGGAGTGATTAAAATGGATAAGATTGAAAAAGTTAATTTGGAAAATGGATGGAAAAAAGTATGTGATACTAAAGAACCCACATGGAAAAATTGTGGTATTCCCTCAAAGACTTCTTGCGTTGATTGTAAACAGGGCGAGTGTCCTATACCTGCTGTTTTAAGACAGGTAGAGAGCGTAGAAGAAGCCTATGACCTCGGGTACTCTGAAGGGCTAGATATGGGTTACTGCGACGGTTACGAGGACGGAATCAGACATATTCCGCCAACTGTAGCGGATGATGACCTTGAAGCTCTATATGAGGACTTCTCTGAAGGAGGCGAGAACGACTATTGTCCTGACTTCTACGCTGATGGCTCGTATCTCCACAAGATAGAGCGCGGCAAACAGCTTCTTCATAAAATTAGGATGAACTTGACTGATTTACGTAAAGGTGAAGATATTGACCTTAGAACCATCAGCCTTGATATGCTTACAGTTATATCCTTGCTGAGCCAGGTTCAAGAGCAGTATGTTATAGATGAAATGTACAGGTACTTGGGATATTTTGATTGATACACGAAGGGGATGTTTAAAAACTCCCTAAATTGCAAAAAGGATCTCTAATCGAGGTCCTTTTTGTGTTGTTGAGAAAAATTGTTGAATTTTTAGTATACAAAATAAACCCATATTAAAATGAGCACATTTTAAAATATTCTCTTT
>JAZONV010000111.1:0-31636 GCA_045654685.1 Clostridia bacterium
TTTGTTGTATAATCTACTTGTATTTTTGGGTATTTGGTCATACTTAAATTATATCACAAAAGCCGCGAAGTTTCCATACTTCAGCGGCTTTTTGTGTGCAAAAATTTAGAGCTGCCTCACTTATTTAGTGAGACAGCCCCTTTATCTTTGAATAGTCTTATATACACCCCGGCACCAATTTGATGCCATTTTTCTTGATTTATCCGTTGTTTAAAATGAATTTGACTAATTTAGAGTTATATCATAATAATATCTGACAGTCAATTTTTCTACCTTTTAGTAAGTATCATTTTTTTCGTTTTCCAAAGTATTGTTAAGGGATTTTGCGTATTCTAAAAGTTCCTTTCGGGAAGAAACCCCTAATTTCCCATACAGATTTCTGTTGTGATATTTCAAGGTGCTTTCGGCAATTTTCTTTTCTGCCAAAACCTCTTTTGTTGACATTCCTGCAACATAGCAATCATAAATTGCCTTTTCTGATGCTGTTAAAGTTGAAATTTGCTCTGCAAAAAAGTTTAATCGTTCAGCAAATTCGGGTGAATTTATTTTAACTGTTTTAGTTGTTGTTTCAAGTGATGTCGCAAGTTTTTCCTGAAGTGAAGCGATTAAAATGCGCTGATGCTGTATCATAAGATATACGCTTATCAAAAACAGTTCTGTTATTATGTAAGAAATTGATAAAAATTCAAAATCCGTTTTAACAAGTTGACCGAAAAGCCACACGCAAATATTAACAAAAACAGATACAAGAATAAAAATTGCATGTGAGATTGAATTTATTTTCCTTTTAACAATAGAGTGAGTACTCGTGGCAATCATAACAGCGAAATATCCCAGCAAATAGAAAAGATATATGGAGTGCCAATTGCCATATTCTTTATTGAGCACAGAAACACCATTTACCTTTTCAAGTGTAACCGATTTATAGTATATATCCAAATATCCCGGTGTTGCCGCAATTAAAAACACTACGACGGAAATGATGAGAAGAACTCCCGGAAGCCATTTCTTATAGTCTAATCCGGATATATTCATTATTGTCATTATCATTGAAAGGGGCAGGAAAACAGAACCAAGGTAGGAAATCCTGTTCGCCCACAAAGCTTCGCTTAATGTGTCTGATATTGACAAGGAGAAATATCCTGCATTCACAACAAACACTGATATAAATAAAACAACAAACCATGCTTCTTTCTTTTTTATGAAAATGAAATATCCCAGGAGCAAGACCAAAGAAAGAATGGTTGTTGCTAAATATATACTTGACATACTGGTGGTTTTGTCACCAATGTGAGTGCATCCCGATAAAAATATTATTAAAAACAGGCATATTATAATTGTCGGTAATGATTTGTTTTTCATATGTATCTTCTCCTGCACGATTATATGTGTTTTTGCAACTTTATTTTATACCATCCCATACTTTTTCCCATACTTTTCAAAAAAATTTCTGCATTTCCCATACTAAAACTTCGGAAAAGTGTGGGGACTTTTTATGAAAATAATTTATAATTACAATTGTATAAGTGTCTATATTTTATCATGAATGTTTGGTTTGGTCAACTCATTCGACAAAAATGTTGGGAGGTTATCTTATGAAAAAAATCACATCTGTTTTAATTGCACTTTGTGTGTTCTTCACTCTTATGAGTAATTTGACGGTAAATGCATCTACAAGCAGCGGAACAACAGGTGATGTTGCATGGTCACTTGATGTGGACGGAGTATTTACAGTAAGCGGGGAAGGCGCAATGGAAGATTATGTATCCGTTGATGATGTCCCGTGGAAAGATAGCCTTACTGACATAACTTCGGTTGTTATTGGTGAAGGTGTAACCCGTGTGTCCGATTACGGTTTTTGCGGTGCAACAAATCTTACAAGCGTAACTTTTGAAAATAATTATCTTTACCGCATAGGTGAAATGACATTTTATAACTGTAAAAATTTAAGCACAGTTACAATTCCGGGCGGTGTAAAAGAAATCGGCTATGGTGCGTTTGGTTGTGACGAAGCAGATAAGGGGCTCGATACCGCATATATTTATGCGAGAAATACATGGTTCGAAAGCTGTGATGATTACGAATCACCATTGGTTGACACCAATGCATTGACATTCCCTGAGCATACTGCCATTTATGGTCATTCAAGCTCTGATGCATATTGGTATGCAAGTATCAACAACAGAATTTTTAATATTTTGGAAGACGGACAGGTTATCAAAATCGAAAATGGCACAGATGCCACATACGAATTTGAAGTCTTAAATAATGAAAAAGTTATTGATTTGTGGAAATCCAAGGACGCGGAAATGGGTTCTGACCATAGCGTTATGCTTGACTATACCTTTACCGTTGATGTAAGCGATGTAATAAAAGAATACAACTACCTGCCGGATGATGACTTCTATTACTTGGGATATGACAAAGGTAACGGCGGAGAAATTGAATTTGAAACAGAAATTCGATTCGATAATGAATACCAAAGTTCTCGCCTGTGGGGTAATGCATATTATTCTTTGTGTGAAACTGACCTTAAAGGTAATACAAGAGATTACTACAAAAAGTGGAAAACAAGTGTTTCTGATTCTTTCATCACAATGACAGCTAACGACGAAAATCTTACCGTAAATATAAACGGCACAATGAAGGATATATATGCTGCGGCGTGTCAGTATAACGAAGAACTTGATAAGTATAACCTTACTGACTTTGCTATTATTGTTAAGGTAACAGGAATAACATATTACTATGGCTATGGCAACAGCACACCGAGCGAATCAAATCAGCTGGACTATCATTCTTTGTGGTTCTATGACGCTCACGGCAGAGATATTTTTTCACCGGATGCACCGGCACTGTCATACGAATACCTAATTGAAGTTGAAGATTCATCTTTGTATGATTTACCCGGATATTATGAACCTGTAAAGAAAGAATATTTCTGGACTTATGAATTCAGCAAAAAGAAATACGAAGAGATTTACAACGAAGAAACCGGAGAATATGAATACTATTATTACGGATTTTTCGATGATGGTGTTCCTGAAGAACCGGGCAAGAGCGTGTATACAGAAAAAGCACCTGATGGAAAAGACTACGGCGTTTGCTTTGGTGAATTAGATGCAGGTGAAGATAACACCTTGAGAATAAAACAGCTTTTAACTGATGAAAACAAAGCATTTATTGACAGCATGATAGGACTGAAACCTGATGGAGACGGCGGACCCGTGCATTTGAGCTTATGGTGTGATGTAAAGCTTACTTTCCCTGATGGTGAAGTTGTTTATCATGGTGTAAATTTGGACAATGAAATGAATAAGCTTGTTGCACCTTGTGTTCATTCATGTAAGATATGCGGTGCATGTACTGTAACAGACAGATCACTTCCATGTAACTATCACTATTCATTTGGCGAAGCTATGTTCCATTGTGTTTGTGAAAATCCCGAACCTGTAGAAATCACAGTTGAAAATGTATCAACAACAAACACTACAACAGCAAATATGGAAGCACCTGTTACAGTTGTTGTTGACCGTGTTGATATGACAACAGCATCGGACACCGATTTTATAGATCATATTACTCAAGATATCAGAGAGTATGAAGTATATGAAGTGTATAATGTGGATGTGTATGACGAATATTCAGGAAATCCATATATGCTGAATCAGTGGGGTGGTTCGGATGAAGAACTTACTGTAACTGTTCCTATAAGTACAGAAAATGCAGAAGCAATCCAAAACGGTGAAGCTGACATATACCACATAGATGGTGACGGAACAGCAGAAAAAGCAGAAGATATGCTGGTGGAATTTGACGGGGAAAATGCGGTTGTTAATATTACATCAAATACATTTAGCCCATTTGTTATAGTAAATTCAACACCAAAGACAGCTGAAGCAACAAGCGTAGAAGTAACAAAGGACACGGATGCAAATACCTGCACCGTGAAATATGAAATTACATCAACAGATTTAGCAAAGGCACCAACATTGTATATTGCTTTCTATACAGATCAAAATGCTCTTATCGCCGTAAGTATTGTTGACGAAGATATTATTTCTTCTGACGAATTTACGGTTTCTATACCAAGCGGTAGTGAAAAGTGCAAAGTGGTGCTCTGGACACCACAACTCACACCGATATGCAGTGCTGATGATTGCGAATATTAATAAAGTGAATAGATAGAACTTCTATTAGGATACCACCTCTCCTTCGGGAGCAAGGTGGTATCTTTTTTCAATGTATAGGAATTTACGCAGTATTTAGTTCGCGAGATGAGATGTATATCAAATTATGCTCGCGACTTGGGTGCAGGCTCAGCCTGCTTTTTTCATTACATTAAAAATCACACTATTGTTCGCAAAAACAATAGTGTGATACGGTTGTATATAGAATTCTGTTCTTTTGATATTTCCTTGTATATAACCATTTAGAGAGAGTTGTAAATAATATACAGGCTATGGTTCTTCACGGCTTGCACGAATTGCAAGGGGTATACCCGTTATCCGACAGCCAAATTTTATTTCCGTTAAAACTTTCTTTGTTTTTTTCTTTTATGTTTTTTACTGATAAACAAGAGGGAAGGTGGAATTTCTTTGTGTTTGTATTCAAAATGTATTCATAATTGCCTTTGTTTGCATAACTTTCTTTTTCTTCTTTGTCTGCTACAACATCCGCGTCTGATGAAAGCCTGCTTTCACCGCTATAGTAATTAATCTCAATTCCCGGTTGAATATTATTTACAAATACATTAAATGAAACACCTTTTCCGCTGTCTTCCACAGAATATGCCTCCATCTGAACACCTTTTGCAAGAAGATTTCCGCCTTCAAATAAAGGTGTCACTCTGTACATAACATGGTTGCCTGTATCTTTCACATAATCTGCAACCATATTTTCAAAAGGAAGCATACCTTCTGTGTTCATATATCTGGTTCCGGTGATAAGATTTTTTTCGTTGGCATTCTCGCCTGAAAGTTGATAGCCAATAAGATGACATCTGTTATAAAGATATTTACCATCCACAATGTCATATTTTTCCATTTGCCACCCTGAGGGTTTCACCTGACCTATTGAACCGCGTTCTTCTGTTGGCATTATCTCTTTACCGATGCATGCAAAAGCCACACCACATCTTCCAAGATAGTCAAGTTCTGAATATTTTTCAAAGGAAACCGTTGTTATTTCGCTTTCTTCAAACTGTGGTATGTTGTTATTTATAACATCATAAGTTGCATGTGATACATTCCCGTCATATATTGTGCAGGATGAAAATATGAGAGAGGCACATATTAAAAATAAGACGGACTTAAGACTTTTGTATTTCATAATGGAGTTCCTTTCGTATTTTAAAAAAGCTTGGATAAAAATATTTATAAAAGCAGGTTTGGCTGATTTTTTCACGCCACATTAAAGTTATTATAACTCTATTATAATAGTAAAACTCATTCTTCGCAAGGGGTATTATTTCCGAGTGTTTAACGCATGGATATATCCAAAAAACATCTTTAGTGCCTGTTCCGGAGGCTATGTATCACAATGAAATTCAATTTGATTTTTTTGAAAGTGCAAATGGAGTTGTCACAAGATGAGCAATTCAAAACTCAATCTTGTGACAACTCCATTTGCAAATTTATGACTTGTGTCAGGCTAAATATTACGCAAAAAAATTAATTACAGTTTCCGCCGCTGCAAGGTCTGAAAGACTCACAGTCTGTGCATTTAACTTCTGTGGGGTTAGTTTCGTGAGTACCGACATTGATTTTGTCAAGGCTGCAGAAATTTTCGTTTCCGCAGTGGTACATGCACTGTTTTACTGTACAACCGATTGATTTGTTAGCATTATGATTCATAATAACTACCTCCGATATATATTATTCATGCCTTTGGCACAATTGCCGCGAGATGCAAATCATCTCTTTTATTATTATGTCTTTTTGGCTCGATTGTATTCGCTAAAAAGGCTATATTTCATTTCCTGTTATTTTGCCATCAAAGAATTTCTGAATATTTTCAAGAGTTATTTCGCAAATGTTTTCCAGCGCCTCGTTTGTAAGAAATGCCTGATGTGAGGTAATAATAACATTTGGCATTGAAAGGAGCATTGCAAGTTTTTCATCTCTGTCTGTCACATCCGACATATCTTCAAAAAATAAATCTCCTTCTTCTTCATAAACATCAAGAGCAGCATTTCCGATTTTTTTGGATTTTAACCCGTCAATCAGAGCGTCGCTGTCAATTAGTGCTCCTCTTGAGGTGTTTATAATGCAAACACCGTCTTTCATATCTTTTATGGATTTTTCATCAATTATATGCTTTGTTTCTTTGGTCAAAGGACAGTGCAGGGAAATAATGTCACTTTTTTTGCAAATTTCATCAAAAGAAACATAACAAAGTGTGTCATCATTGGGATAAGGATCAAAAGCGATGACGTTCATTCCAAAGCCTTTGCATATATTTGCAAAAACTCTTCCGATTTTCCCTGTCCCCACAATTCCCACAGTTTTTCCATGTAGGTCAAAGCCTGTCATTCCAACAAGGGAAAAGTTGAAATCTCTGGTGCGGATATATGCTTTGTGAAGTTTTCTGTTTAAACAAAGAAGCATTCCTATACCGTGTTCTGCAACTGCATAGGGGGAATATGCAGGAACTCTCACAAGAGTGATTTTGTCTTTTGCGGATTTCAGGTCAACATTGTTGTAACCTGCACATCTCATTGCAATGAGTTTGATTCCCAAATCATAAAGAGTATCTATAACATCCTTTGTGATATCATCATTTACAAATGCACACACTGCATCGCATCCTCTTGCCATTACGGCGGTATCTTCGGTTAGTTTTGATTCATAATACTTAAAATTAACATCATATTTTTCAGAAAGCTTGTCAAACCAAATTTTGTCATAGGGTTTTGTATCAAAAAAAGCACATTGTATCATCATATCGCTCCTTTTTTACTAAAAGAATGTCCATATCCAAAGTATTTATACATGGCTGTGTTGACGAATATAATACGGGATGATATAATGATTTCAAGCAAAACTTGAAATCGCTACATAAATCTCTTGCGAGATTTTCGATGTGTGCCGATGGCACTCGATATGTCGCTGACGCAATGAGATTTATATCGCATGAGGAAAAAACATATGGATTTTGAAGTAAAATATCAAGCAATCGAAGATTGCATATCGACTAACTTTTTAATCCAGTCTTGACACGAGTCATGAGAATGACAAATATTATTGAAAGATTAATTTACTTATAATATAAAGTGGAGGTATAATATGTTTAAAAATCATTGGAAAGATAAAATGTGGTATGCGTATGGAACATCTATGACAAGTATACAACAGGGAGAGTATGTACCTGTTGTTGAAAAACTTTCCGGACTAAAGGTTGTTAATAAAGGAATTCCTGGGGGTTCTTTGACGCCCGACGGATACGGAAAAGGAAATGTTAAAACGGCAATTATGAATATTGATGATGGTAAAGACAAAGCTGACCTTATTACAATAGATGTATTGCCCAATGAAGGAAAAATGGTTGGCGAAATTTATGATACAGATGATGAGTCGTTTTGCGGGTGCCTCAATCAGTGTTTGAGATATTTGCAGGAAAATACAAAAGCACAGATTGTGTTAATTATAATGATTGGCGGAAATGATAAGCCACCTGAACACGTAATTGAATCCAGAAAAATTACCCAATTTGAATTTGCACAAAAAATAGAGTTGGTTGCAAAACTTAACTCTGTGCCTGTTATAAATGTCTTTTGTGAATCAGGATTTGGTTATGCAAGAGTGAAAAACAAAGAATATCAACTTGATAATATTCATCTAAATAAGCTGGGTGGATTAAATATGGGCAATTTTGTTTGGAGCAAACTTAAAGATATTCCTTTGTGGGAAACAGAATTATAGTTTTTTTAACTCGTGTCAAGTCCACAAAATTTAAAACATTAGTTTGCCGATAAATAATTTTTACATATACTATCGGGGCGAGAAAATCCAGTATTTTCGCGGGTCCTAAGGAAAAGTGCCTGGGGAAAATCAGTGAAAAATTTAAGGGAAAAATAGTAGGTCCTATTATTCACTGTTCACCTGACTTGACACGAGTAACCACCAAAAAATCTTGGCATCCAGATTATACAGTCTTTATATAAAGAGTGTCGAAAATTTGGTTTAATAAATAGCGAATACAAGTCACTGCAGAAACCGTTAAACACTTGTAAGAATAAGGAGGACACCGTTTCATGTATCTTATTAGCATTCCTGTAAATTGTTACAAATTTCACAGAATGAGAGATAAGCAGCTCATTCTTGATGAATTGCGTTCATTTGACGCAGACCGGGTTATGCTCAATTTCGAATCAATGCTCGACGGGCATATTGTTCGAGGCAATCACAGCGAATATCAAAAGCAGCTCGACTATATGAGTGAAGCATGTGCCTTTTTCAAGCAGCATGGTTTTGAAGTTGGAGCATGGTTCTGGGGATTGCAGTTTGATGAAACTCTTGATTTTATAAAAATAAAAACGGTTCATGGAGATTGCGTAAATAATTTTGCATGCCCTTCCGACGAAGGTTTTTTGCATGTATTCAAGAAATGCATAAAAGACATTGCAAAAACCGGCGTCGATATCATCCTTCTGAATGATGATTTGCGTTTTGGTGCATGGGGGAATAGTTTTGGCTGCATTTGCGAAAACCATATTGAAATGATACGCAAGCAATTGGGTGAGGAAATCGAAGAAAATATTTTGAAAGAATTTGTTCTTAACGGCGGCAAAAACAAATACCGGGATGCATTTATGCATGCGAACAGGATGTCTCTTGAAAATTACGCTGTCACGATGCGTGGGGCAGTTGATGAAATCAATCCGAATATTCGCTTAGGCTTTTGTGCGTGTATGAGTTCGTGGGATATCGACGGAGATGCTTTTGAACTTGCAAAAATATTTGCAGGCAAGACAAAGCCGCTTTTGCGTTTGATTGGCGCACCGTATTGGGCTGTAGGGAAGGCGTGGGGTAATTCCTTGCAGGATGTCGTAGAGCTCGAAAGAATGGAAGCAAGCTGGAATAAAAATCCCGATATAGAATTGATTGCCGAGGGGGATGCATACCCACGGCCCAGACTTAATTGCGCAGCAAATTATATAGAGGGCTTTGATACGGCTATACGTGCATCGGGTGCCCTTGATGGTATACTTAAAATATGCATTGATTATGCTTCAAATGTTGGATATGAAAGTGGTTATCTCAAACAGTACATTAAGAATAAACCTATCTACGCGGAGATTGAAAAACACTTCTCAAATAAAAAGCATTGCGGCATCAGAGTTTATGAGAGTATGAAAAAGGCAGAAATAATGCAGTTGCCTAATGCTCTCGGAGGATGCAGTGATATGGAGAAAGTGTTTTATTCGTCTGCTTCAAGGGTTCTCTCGGCAAATGCCATACCCACAACATACGAAGGAGCAGGTGTCACGGGAATTGCTTTCGGTGAAAACGCATATAGCATTTCAAGTGAGAATCTCAATAACGGACTTATAATAGATGCACTTGCCGCAAAGATATTGAATGATATGGGAATAGATGTTGGTATAGAATCTTTCGGTGAGGGGGAAACGGTAAAATATCAATATGTTTGCGATGATGAAAACTATATTATTGCAGGAAATTGTACTTCTTACGATATATGTCTCAGTCCCAACTGTAAAATATTAAGCTATGCTTCAAAAGAATATGAAAATCCAAAGATACCGTTTTGCTATTTGTGCGAAAATGCAGAAGGACAAAAATTTTTGGTTTTCAACTGCAATGCAAAAGACAACGAAATGCTTTTGAAACACCACGCAAATGCCAAAATCATTGCAGATTATGTCGAATGGTTGTCAGGCAAAAAATTGCCTGCTTATTGTTATGGTAACCCTAATTTATATCTACAGTGTAAGGAGAATGAAAAGCAACTTGTCATAGGAATATGGAATTTCTTTGAAGATGAAGTGATAGAACCTGTAATTCAGTTGGCGAAAGAATATAATCGTGCTGAATTTCTATTCGGATCAGGTACGCTTTTGGGTGAGCGTGCTGTTTTGTCCGATATACAGCCTTACGCTTTCAGAGTTATTGTTTTAGAAAAAGGTGATGCTTAGATCATCGTCTGTTGATGCTGAAAACTCTAATTTTTTATTTTTAATCCAGTCTTGACACGAGTAAATAATGTGGAAAGATGCAGAAAGGATGATTTTCAATGTTTGAAAAATTAAAGAAATTTTGTGATTCATTTTTGGAACTTGGTGTTCCTGGTTTTGATTTGGTTGTCTATAAAGACGGGGAATGTATCCTTAGATATATGAATGGTTATAATGATCTTGAAAACAAGGTTAAAATGAATGGAAACGAAAGATACAACATCTATTCCTGTTCGAAGGTTATCACTTGCACAGCGGCTTTACAGTTGTGGGGAAAGGCTTGTTTTCGCTTGAAGATAAACTTTCCGACTATATGCCTGAATTCAAGGAAATGACGGTTCGAACTGATGAGGGTATCAAAAGGGCAAAAAAACCAATTTTAATTAAGCACTTATTTGAAATGACAGCAGGTTTTTCCTACGATTGTTATTCAAATCAATTAAAAAAAGCGATTGAAGAAACAAATGGTAAATGTCCCACTCGTGAGGCAATGAAGTATCTGGCAAAGGAGCCGCTGCTTTTTGAACCCGGTGACAGATGGGGATATAGTTTATGTCATGATGTTTTGGCGGCTTTTGTATCGATTGTAGCGGATGAAAAATTTGAAACATATGTAAAAAAGAACATTTTTGATGTTGCCGGAATGAATAATTCTATATTCATGTTGCCTGACAAAGAAATTGAAACCATTTCACCGCAATACAGATTTGAAAATGGTAAAGCAATTAATATCGGAAAGCCGATACATAATTATAAAATCGGCACTGAATATGCTTCGGGTGGAGCGGGCGGTATTTCTACCGTAGATGATTACATAAAGTTTTTAGAGTGCCTCCGCACTTATAAACTCTTAAAGCCAGAAACAGTTAAATTGATGATGAATGACCGTTTAACTGACGAACAAAAAAGAACATATTGGACAAAAGATACTCACGGCTACGGATTGGGAGTGCGTTGTCCCAAAGGTGATGAAAGGTATTTGGATTTTGGCTGGGGCGGTGCAGCAGGTGCGTATCTTGCCATTGATGTTCAAAATGCCATTTCTATTTATTTCGGAACACATTTATTATCTTCACCGGCACAGGGTTTGCGTTCAATGCTTTACAGATTTATAAGGGCAGAACTGATTGATAACCGCGAATTTGAAAGTGTGTATAAGGATTTGAAAGATTTACATAACTACAATCTAACATATTAATGGTAGCAAAAGAAGTATATCAAACACAAAGGAATAGTTATGTAGTGTCAAGTCCATAAAATTTAATATAATAGTTTGCCGATTTATTATATTTACATATATCATCGGGAGCGAGAAAATCCAGTATTCTCGCGGGTTCTAAAGAATTTTGTTCGGAAAAGAATTAGTGAAAGATTAAGGTGAAAATAGTAGGTCCATATTATGCTTTAGCATAACAAGGTTCTCGGGTGCCCAACAGAAATCTGTGATTTCGTGTTGGGCGATGGTTCTTATTATTCACTGTTCATCGGTCATGACACGAACTTTGTCGAATTTTCTGAAAGGAAGTGCATAAATATGTTGCATGAATATCTTGCAAATGAACTGTGTAACAACAAGTCATTAGGTGCATTGACATATTTACTTGAAAAAGGAAGAGAATTTGAATTTTCATATAAAGGAACTTTATGCTTTATTTCTCGCTCGGAAACACAAAAAGAAGTTTCAATTTGGATTGATAAGCAAGAGTACGCTTTTGATAATATTGACGATTTGGCTGAAGCAAAAATAATTGACGATAAAACTTTGTTGGATATATGGAGCGAAATTGAGGTTGAAACCTTGTTTTAAATAGGAGGAGTGTCTCGTGAAAAAACTAATGACGGTTATGTTAGTTGTGATATGTGTTTCGACTTTTGCATCATGCGGAGTAAAGTCTACAAAAGATTACGATTTGTATTGTTATGAAATCAATAAAGTTATTAAAGATATTGATTTTGACAAAGGAAATATTGTTGACGGAAAAATAGTTTTATATAATGATGATTTGGAGGTTTTTAATCGAGATTATGAACAATTTGATGGTGATTTTAACATAAAATATATTCGGAAAGATGATGATAAAATATTTTTCGTTTTGAATGTAGCGGTTGATGATGAAGAAGGGATCATGTTTGTTAATGATGATACAAACAGTTTAATGGATGGAATAGGTTCGCTGGAAAGGCTGAATGGAAATTCATACAAGTATAAGACATTTCAGTAGTCTAATATTTTTGTATTAACAAAAGATAAACTAAAAAATTAGAAATCCAATAGGAGAGATAAAAATGAAATATTTAATAGTTGTTGATATGCAGGTGGATTTTATAACGGGAAGTCTCGGAAGTAAAATGGCAGAAGCCATTGTAGATAATGTCACAGAAAAAGTGAAATCATTTGACGGAAAAGTGATTTTTACAAGGGATACACATTATGCTGATTATATGCAAACCCAAGAGGGGAGAAAACTTCCTGTTGAGCACTGCATTAAAGATACTGACGGATGGCAGATTTGTGATGAATTAAGGAAGTATGCAAAAAATGTAATTGATAAAGAAACGTTTGGCAGCATCAATCTTCCGCAGATAATTGGCGAATTCGGAGAAGAAATTGAAGAAATTGAGCTTTGTGGACTTTGTACGGACATTTGTGTGATTTCCAATGCTATGATACTAAAAGCCGCTTTTCCGGAAACAAAAATCTCTGTTGACAGCAAATGCTGTGCAGGAGTGAGTGAAGAAAGTCACAATAATGCGATTAATGCCATGAAAGCGGTTCAGATAGAAATATTATGATTTTGAATGTACATATATGTGATATATAGAAAAAAACTCGTGTTTCTTCATACAACCATGAACAGAATTATGGGATATATAATATTTTTTAATGTATAGGGATTTACGCAGTATTTAGTTCGCGAGATGAGATGTATATCAAATTATGCTCGCGACTTGGGTGCAGGCTCAGCCTGCTTTTTACTGTATAGGAACTTCGTTCCTATACAGTAAAAATTTTATTATATTGCCGTGCAAAATTTTTGAAAAGCTTTGCTTTTCAAAATGCACATGGCTTAAGAAAAGCGAATTTGCTCCCCCCATCCGCCGCAAGGCGGAGCGGCGAAGCCACTTTTCTTGTGCCTTTTACGATGTACTTTTTTGATATAAAATACAGTTTGATTCCGGCATGTATTCTTGCAACATTTTCGGCAATTCGGGAAGGATATTTTATTTGTGTAAAATCTTGTAAATTTAATAAATAAATTGCAAGTTTGATAAAAAAGTGATTTTAATAATATTATCGTCATAAACTATATACTGGGAAAATAATATCATAAAAAGAGGTGCGATATGAACTTTTTGCTATGTGGGCTTATGGCGATAACATGGAAACAACTTATTATGTACGCAGTTGGTATATTTTTAATATACCTCGCAATTAAGAAAAACTATGAACCTGCATTACTGCTACCAATGGGATTTGGTGCAATATTAGTGAATATTCCCTTTTCGGGAGTGCTGAATCAGACAATAGAGGGAATTGGTGAAGTTCAGGGGATAATTGAGTGGCTGTACCAAGTTGGGATTTCAACTTCCGAAGCCATGCCCATATTGTTATTTATCGGTATTGGAGCGATGATAGACTTTGGCCCCCTTCTATCCAACCCAAAAATGTTTTTGTTTGGTGCCGGTGCGCAATTCGGAATATTTTTGGTCATAGTTTTGGGAGTGGCTCTTGGTTTCGAACTGAAAGATGCCGCCTCAATCGGTATTATAGGCGCAGCCGACGGACCCACGTCAATAATGGTTTCCCAGGTTTTTAAATCTAAATATATAGGTCAGATAGCCGTTGCGGCATATTCATATATGGCTTTGGTTCCGATTATTCAACCGGCAGTAATAAAAACAATCACAACAAAAAAAGAAAGACAAATCAAAATGGCATACAATCCTGCCAATATCTCAAAATCATTAAGAATTGCATTCCCCATAATAATGACATTTGTTGCAGGCTTTGTTGCTCCAACGGCTGTTGCTTTGATTGGGTTTCTGATGTTCGGAAATCTTTTGCGGGAGTGTGGCGTGCTCAACTCATTATCAGAGGCGGCACAAAAAGTCCTCACAAATCTTATCACTCTTTTACTTGGCATAACAATTTCATTCAGCATGATAGCAGACCAATTTGTCAACATCCAAACGCTTATTATTATGGCTCTTGGGCTTGTGGCATTTGTGTTTGATACCATAGCCGGCGTGTATTTTGCAAAATTTTTAAACTTGTTCACCAAAAGCAAAACAAATCCCATGGTGGGTGCGGCGGGAATTTCAGCTTTTCCAATGTCTGCTCGTGTAATTCAAAAACTTGGACAGAAGGAAGACCCTCAAAACTTTTTGCTTATGCATGCGGTGGGAGCAAATGTGGCAGGACAGATTGCATCTGTACTTGCAGGCGGAATAATACTTAATCTCATTCCGCAACTAATATAGTAAAAGGGGATATGAATTTTGGAATATAAAGGAATAATATCGGCAATAAAACTCATGGGGCAGGGCATGGCAACCATCTTTTTTGTTATGGCAACCATCGCTATTATTGTCTATTTGTGCATATACTTTTCAAACAGAAAAACCAAAGATTAATAATGGTACATAGCAAAACGTAACGTTTGGCAATCTTGTTTTGATAAAATCAGTGTAGAAACGCAAGAAGAAAATCCAAAAGGAGTTTAGAATATGAATAACTACAAAATCATAGCAACAGACCTTGACGGGACGCTTTTGAATAATCGTGCGGACATAAGCTGTGAGAATATACGGGCAATCAGCGAACTTTCCAAAAAAGGAGTGCATGTTGTTCCGGCATCGGGAAGGTCTTTTTCGGAGATGCCGGAAAAAGTGAAAAACCATCCTGATATCCGATATTTCATATGTTCAAACGGCGCTTCTGTTTTTGATAAAAAAACAGGTGATAAGAAAACATTTTGTATTCAAAAAGATGCTTTGAAAGAGATTTTTGGTATTCTCAAATCATATGAGGTACATATATCAGTTCGTCAGGATGGAAAACTTCTGGTTGATTCACGGTATCAGACGGATGAAGATTTTTTGTGTTATAATGTTTGTGAGCCTCATCAGGTGGTAGTGAAGGACTTTGGAGTATATGTTGATAATTTGGAAGAATTTTGCCTTTCTCGTGATAACATAGAGGTGGTTTCCGTGTTTTTCAAAAACCTGCGTGAAAAGCAGGAATGCAAGAACGTTCTTGAAAAAAATCAAAATATTTTTGTGACAGGCGTCGATGATTTTAATCTTGAGATTTTTGATAAATATGCCGGAAAGGATAATGCACTTAAATGTTTTGCGGATATGATGGGTGTGGAATATTCCCGGACAATCAGCATCGGGGATAGTGATAATGACATTTCAATCACCAAATTTGCAGGCCTCGGACTTGCAACCTCAAATGCCTGTGATTCACTAAAAAAAGTTTCAGATAAGATTATTTGTTCCAATGAAGAAAATGTCATGGAGCATATTCTTTTAAATTGTTTTAAAAAATGAAAGGTCACTCAAAATATCATATCAGGGCAAAAAAATAACCAATCAGGTAATTGCGAAATCAATAATGTTATGGTATAATGATTTCATCGAAGATTAAATCATTAACTTCACAAATGAGTTGGTTTTAAATCATTTGCGAGTTGTATAATTAAATGAAATATACGGAGGTAGAAAGTAATGAACTTTAAAAAAGATTTGACGGAAAATATTTTGGCGTTCTGGCTCAAGTCCGCCATTGACAAAGAAAACGGAGGCATATTTACATGCGCAGACAAAACCGGAGATATATACGGCACAGATAAAAGCGTATGGTTTCAGGGCAGAGCTCTATGGAGTTTCTGTAAGGCATATAACAGCGTAGAGGCAAAACCCGAATATCTTGATGCTGCGAAGGCAATATATGAATTTCTTCCCAAGTGTACAGACGATGACGGAAGAATGTTTTTCACCGTGACCGATGATGGAAAAGAACTTCAGAAAAGAAGATACTATTTTTCTGAAACATTTGCCGCAATTGGCTGTGCAGAGTATTATAAAGCAACAGGAGATAAAAAGATTTTAGATACTGCAGAAAAGTATTTTGATGTTGCATATGAATGTTTTTGCGGCAAAAGAGTAACTCTTCCCAAAATCAATCCTGAAAACCGCAGAATGCAAGCTCTTTCTCCGGTTATGATAATGCTCGCAACATGTCAGGTTATGAGAAGTGCATCTGATGATGAAAAATATGGTAAAATTGCATCTGAATGTCTTGATAAAATTCTTCACGGTGGGTTCCTGACAGAAAAAGCGCTCATGGAGAGCGTAAGTGACAACGGCGAATTTGTAGATTCTCCCACCGGCAGAATTGTAAATCCCGGCCATTCAATGGAAGCGGCATGGTTTGTTATGCTTGAAGGCATGATCACAGGCAATGATGAAGCAATTCAGGCAGGAAAGAAAATTATAGATATAACCTGGCCTCTTGGATGGGATGAGAAAAACGGAGGCGGAATCATTGCGTTTACAGATGTTTCGGGCAAGCCTCCCCAACAGCTTGAATGGGATATGAAACTCTGGTGGCCACAATGCGAAACAATGATAGCTCTCAGAATGGCACATATGCTTTTTGGGGACGAAAGCTATAAAGAAAAATATGAAATTGTAAAAAATTATTGCGAAAAGTATTTCTGTGACAAAGAAGATGGGGAATGGTACGGATATCTTCACTATGACAACACCGTTTCCACCACTCTCAAAGGAAACATCTTCAAAGGACCTTTCCACGTGCCGAGACTCTATATAATCATGGCAATACTTGACGAATACAACAGTTTTGACAAATACATAAACTAAACGATGTAAAGAAAAAATCGTGAACAAAAGGTTTTTCGTTGCTTAACTACAAAAGATAACGGGGTGGCATACTTTGGTTATAAATGCAGATGATTTTGGCTACAGCCAATCGGTAAATATGGCGATTAATGACTGCTTCAAGCAGGGATTGATTAATCGTACAACAATTATGGTGAATATGCCCTTTGCCCAAGAGGCGGCTCTTCTTGCAAAGGAGAATGGGTATTTTGATTCCATCGGACTGCACATAAATCTCACCGAGGGAAAGGCTCTGTCGGAGGAGTGTGCCAAATCCGTCCTTTGTGATGAAAAGGGAATTTTCAAAGGAACTTTTCACAAACCCTTCAAAGCAAGATTGTATCTTGATAAAGATATCAGGCATGCAATATTTTGTGAGGTTAAGGCACAGATGGAAAAGTATATGGAAATGGGATTTACCCTTATGCATGCTGATTCCCATAACTACACCCATGCATATTTTTCTGTATACACCCAGGTTCGTAAATTGATGAAAATGTATGGCTTCAACTCCGTAAGGATAAGCAGAAATGTGTCGGCAGAAAAACTTTCGTTGCCCTTTAGAATATATAAGACTCTTTTTAATGTTTTAATAAAAAATCTTAAAGTGAAAGGAAAGAAGGTTCGTACACAAAAATATTTTTGTTCTGTTCAGGATTTTATCGCATCAAAAAATAAAGATAGTATAAAAAATGATGTTGAGTTTATGACACATCCTGATTACATTGACGGCATACTTATGGACAACACCTTGCCATTTCCTCATCCTTTTGTGTCAATGGAATGGATAAAAGAAAACGGACTGTGTCAGGATAATGTGAAATGAAAATATATGATATATCACAAGAAGTTTTCTCTTGCTGTGTCTATCCCGGGGATAGTGTTCCCGGGTTTAACAGAGAGAAAACAATTGGGCAGGGAGACGGATATAATCTCACGTCTTTCCATATGTGTGCTCATAACGGAACACATGTTGATGCACCTCTTCATTTTATAGATTCGGGATATGGTGCGGACAAAATTCCGCTTGAATCATGTATCGGACCGTGTTTTGTATATTCAAAAAACGGGGTTATTGAAGATGTTGATGCAAGGGAAATTATAGATGAGGCAGGAGATATTTCATCAAAACGTATTCTCATAAAGGGAGATGGAGTCATTTCGAAATCAGGTGCCGAAGTTTTTGCAAAATCAGGAGTTTTGCTTGTGGCAAGCGAAAGCCAGAGCGTGGGTTCTTCACAAGCTCCGGCACAAGTGCACAAAATTCTTCTTTCAGAAAATATTGTTCTGCTTGAAGGCATACGCCTTGACAAGGTGGAACAAGGTCACTATTTTTTAGCATCTCAACCTTTGAATCTTGAAGGAGCAGACGGCTCACCATGCCGTGCCGTGCTGATAGATTTTGAATATGCCTGATTTGCACAATGCGTAATTCATATTAAAAGTATGATGGTCGGGTTTTAGAGTTGTTTATTCAATAATCGCAATTATTTGAGTGATAAATTTGCTTTTAGTCTTATGTTGAGGATGGCCCTCAAGATATATGTGATTGCATTTACCGAACAATTTGATACCGTTTTCTTTTGCATAATCAAAAAGTTTTTTCGGGTGTTTGGCATGTCCTCATATGCTCCGTGATGGAAAATGGAAAGAGCACGAAATATAGAATTGTTTTTGATGTATATTGTTTTAGGAACTGTTGACGACTTTTTGTCGTTGACCTCAGCAAGTAAAGTCTGAGGGGCAGTTCCTTTTCCTATAGAAAAAGAGTAAAAATAGTTACCATCATTTTTGCTTAATAGCGTTGAAAGGATGAAAACAAAAATGGTAGTTAACTATAGAAAATTGTGGCACATCTTAATTGATAACGGTATGAAGAAAAAAGACTTATAACAAGCTGCAAATCTTACACATCATACAATGTTAAAATTAAGAAAAAATCAGCATATTACAACAGAAACGATCGGCAGAATATGTAAAACTCTTAATTGTCAAGCAGATGATATAATGGAAAATTCGGAAAGTTAAAGTATTTTATTATTGTAAACATGAGGAAATATACTTTGAAATCAAAGGGGCTGTCTCTTTAATTGTATAAACTAATAAATTGGAGTTTAGCGGTTTAATAAACCTACGCTAAAGAGCAAAAAAATGTCCCCCTTGCCTAAAGGGGGATGTCAATCCGAAAGGATTGACAGGGGGATTTTCTTTACACAATCATTAGAAAACACAGCATTTGTGCATATTTCTATGAATAATGAATCCTCCCGTCACGCTGGCGCGTGCCACCCTCCTTTAGGCAAGGAGGGCTTTCGCATTAGCAGTATTCCTTCTTCATTAGTGAGACAAACTCCAATTTTTCGCATAATTATGCACATTATACAATTAAAGAGACACCCCCTTTTATACGCTCCGCACCTTCTTAAGGTTCAAATCCTGTTAAAAAAGAAAAAACTCTAAGCTACGAAAAAACGTATCTTAGAGTTTTATCGGGATAACAGGATTTGAACCTGCGGCCTCTTCGTCCCGAACGAAGCGCGCTACCAAACTGCGCTATATCCCGATTTGACACAAAGGTTATTGTATCATGAGTTGGCAATTTTGTCAATATCAATTTTGAATTTTTTGCGAAGTCTCCGTCTTTCGTGCTGGCGGATTTTGAGTTCAATATTTCTTTTGATTTTTAAAACCACAATCATCAGAACTGCACATATCCCCACGGTAATCCAAAGCCATATCTTGCCTGCATCAAAATCTTTGTCTTTTACTTTTTTTCCACCCATATATTTGAAAGCATCGTCTTCGAGTCCGAGACTTAAACCTTCATACTTGGATTCATACCATCCGGCAATGGCGTTATATATTGAAAAGAAAGCCTTATCATAGTCCTTTTTATCAAAATAGGGTTCAAAACTGTCAACGATATATTTATACATTTCCGATTCTGTCAATGCAAGCCTGATACTTCTGCCAATCAGGAAAGAGTATTCCTCTTTTTTTGTATCTGCAACGATAAAAATGCTGTTTCTCCTTCCGATTCCTGAAATTCCCCAGCTTGAATAAAGATTTTCGCAAAAATCGTCAATGTTTTCTTCGCCTGACATTTCTGTTGTAACCAATATTATTTTTGCTTCGGTTTTCGAGAATAAAGATTCGTTTTTATCTCTTATATAACTTTTAATGCCATCTGACAGAACCCCGGAAAAATCGTGTACAGAGATTTCATCGGGTGCTGAATGTGCAAAGGTGCACATGGGAAATATAATTGATATAAGCATGATAACTGATATGATATATAATAATTTTTTCACAAAAGTAACTCCTTTGTATAAAACTTCATACAGATATTATAAACCATATGAAAAAATAGTCAAGATAAAATTAATTATAAATTTAAAATGCAATGAACAAAAACGTATGCATTTTGTATTTTTTCTTATTGATTTTACGGCTATATGTGATAACATAAGGTCATACTCCAAAAAAATAAAAGAGGTGCACAAAAATGAAAAAAATAAAATTTGCTCTTGTGGGATGCGGAAGTTTTTCCAGAATCCATCTTGGCGGGCTTAAAAATCAAAAAAAAGCAGAAGTTATTGCTCTTTGTGATAAAGATGAAGAGTGTATGAAAAAAAGAGCAGAAGAATTTGAATTGGAAGGTATTGGCATGTATACCGACTATGATGAAATGCTCAAAAATGCTGATATAGATGCTGTAATTGTATCAACAAATGATCAGGTGCACAGAGAACTTTCAGTAAAGGCTCTTTATGCCGGAAAACACGTTTTGTGTGAAAAACCAATGGCTCTTACAATTGAAGATTGTGAAGCGATGGTAAAAGCTGAAGATGAAAGCGGAAAGAAACTTATGATAGGTCAGATTTGCCGTATGACTCCGGGATTCGTAGAAGCAAAAAGACTTCTTGATGAAGGCATTATCGGTGAACTTTTCTATGCTGAATCCACATATGCTCATGACTATTCATCCTTCACAGATGCTACAACCTGGCGTGCAGACCCTCTCCGTCATATTGTAATCGGAGGGGCATGTCATGCAATTGACCTTCTCCGCTGGATTGCAGGAAACCCGACAGAAACAACTGCATACAGCACAAAGAAGGTTCTGACCGAACTTCCTACAGATGATTGTACAGTTGCTATTTTCAGATTTCCCAACAATGTAATAGGTAAAATGTTCACTTCATCAGGCTGTAAAAGACCATACACAATGAGAACACAGCTCTACGGAACAAAGGGGACAATAGTTGTTGACAACACGGATAACTTTATAACCGTTCACCGTGAAAGAGTAGTTCCGGGGCAAAAAATTCTCGATGGTGCCTTTGGCAGAGAACAGGAAAATGAAGTTTATGTACGTTATCCCATCAATGTTGATAACCACAATGTTACTGGGGAACACAATGAATTTATAAATGCCATCTTAAACGATACACCCGTACCCACAAACGGTAGGGAAGGAATGGCAACCGTAAAGGTGTGCAGAGCTGTTATAGATTCTGCAGATAACGGAAAGACAGTACAGATTGAATATTAATATGTATCAAAGCAAATAAAAAGTTTTTCTACATACACAAATAAAATTCAAAGGGACAGTAAATTAATTTGTCGAATTAATTTATTGTCCCTTTGTTAAATAGGAAAAATGATTCGGACTTTTTTTACATTTCCTTCCGTAAATTATTTGATATTAAAATCATATCCCAAAACCAATTTTTTCACCGAGCTTCACTTGCCACTCTTCGTTTTTGACAAGGTGCTCCAGAATAACAGGCTCAATTTCAATTGTATCTTTTTTGAACATCATGACAATAGTTGATCCACCAAACTCAAACTTGCCTTTTTCTTCTCCGCGTCTGAAATTGTGTTCCTGATGATAGTTACATATTTTACCCACAAGCATAGCGCCCACTTCCATAAAAACAACATCATCAAAATTGTTTGTCCTCAGAATTGTATATTCTCTTGAGTTGGTTTTAAAAACAGGGTATTTGTCAAATGCAATAGGCCTTACGGTGTGAAACTTTCCGGGTATATAATAATTTTTTCCTTTTGCACCCGTGTCAGGATAGATATATCTGTGATAGTCAGATGGTGTAAGCCTGAATACAAGACATTTTCCACCTTCATATTCCATGGCTAAAGACTTGTTTTTTAAAAGTTCATCTGTGTGATATATGGAATTTTTGATTTCAAATTCAGATTCTGAATTGATGTCATATACCGTAAGATATCCGTCACATGGGGATATAAGGACGTTTTCATGCATATCAACAGGTCGTTTTCCGCTTTTTAGTCTTCTTGTGAAAAACTCATTAAAAGAATTCCAGTTTTCTAAAATATAGTCCGACATATCAATGTGATTCGTCTTAACAAATTTTTTTATGTAAAATTTCGATAATTTACTGTTCATAAAAACACCTGCGATTTTAGAAATAGCAGGTGTTACAAGTATCTTAAGAAATATTCTTCCCAAAACTGTATTATACAGAAGCTTTGACATTTACGAAATCTCCTCCGTTTAAAATGAGCAGAAAAACTACCAATCCGAGAAATGCAAGAATAATCAATCCATGCATATATGGCTTTTTGATTCGGAATTTTGATATAAATGCAATACCGATTACAACAAGTGCAATACTATATATCTTGATGGTCACAAGGGGTTTAACATACATATCCATTAAAAATATAACCGGGAGCAGAAGTGCAACCGATGTTACCGGAAGTCCTTCATAATACTCACGTTTCCCACTTTGTGAATTTACTCTGTTGATCTCCTGAACATTAAAATATCCAAGTCTGATAATTGCTGCAAGCACAAAGAATGATGATGCAACAATGTCAAGCCAGCTTATTTCCATATTTTTGAGACCATACCCGAGCATTGCGGGGAAAACACCGAAGCATACAAGATCGCAAAGGGAATCAATCTGTATTCCAAATGATTTTGCATCTTCAGAACGTTTACATTTTCTGGCAATTGTTCCATCAAACATATCACATATTCCACAGACCATAAGACACAAAAGCGCCAGTCTGACATCTCCTCTGAGTGCCATTGTCATGCCAAATACGGCACAGCAAAGACCAAAATATGTTAAGATTACCGAATAATTGTAATATCCTATCATAATTACGCCACCTCTGATGAGTAATAATGCATTTTGTTAATTATATCATAATATGTTGGTTAATTCAAGTGCAAAAAAATTAAAAATAATATAAAAATTAAATTGTTATAAGTATTATGTTCCGATAAAAGGAGATAATATAAACGGAGGTGTTAGATATGTCAAAAAAGATTAATGAAAAAGACCTTAACAATAATAAACGTGATAACCAAAACAATCAGCAAAACGATAATCAGAATCAGCAAAACAACAATCAGCAGAACAATAATCAGAAATCAAATCACAACAACTGATAATCTGATTTGCTAATCGGGCATCAAAAGCTGCAATTTTTTGCATCTTTTGATGCCTTTTTGGCTTGTCATCCGAAGCCGATTTTATATCGGATAGCACTCAGGCTAATTGTAAATTTTTTATAAACTGTGTTCACAAGAAGCAAGGTTTGTGATATAATAAATATAATCAAAATAAAAGGAATGATACAAATGATAGAAAGAGAACTTCATAAAACATTTATCACAAATGAATCTCCGGAATTCTTGAAAAATATCGACAATGAAATGATAGCAGAACAGTTTAAAGGTTTTTCGGAGTTTATGATGATGTATAGTTGTGCCATAAGAGAAGTACGCACAAAATTTGAGGTTTTAAATGATGATTTTTCGGTTGCCTACAAACGAAACCCAATAGAAATGATAAAATCGAGAGTTAAAAGTCCTGTCAGCATAGTGGGGAAACTCAAAAGAAAGAATTTGCCTCTTACAATGGAATCAATTCTCGATAATCTGAATGATGTTGCAGGCGTCAGGGTCATATGTTCATTTATAGATGACATCTATATGATAGGGGAGATGCTTGCAGGTCAGGACGACATAAAACTTATTGATGTCAAAGATTACATAAAAAATCCCAAACCCAACGGATACAGAAGTTATCACATGATTGTTGAAATTCCTGTGTTTTTCTCAAACAGAAAGCAAAATATGCGAGTTGAGGTTCAACTCCGTACCATTGCCATGGATTTTTGGGCAAGTCTGGAACATAAAATGCACTACAAAAGAGATTTTGAAGGTGCTGACATTCTTGAAAAAGAACTTGCAAAATGTGCAGAAATTATAGCTTCCACCGACGAGAAAATGCAAAAGATTAATTATGAACTGGGGAAACTTTCAAAATAATATCATATTTTTGTAACACAGATGTTGACTGAAAAATTGGGGGATTAGAAATGAAAACAGTTGTACCTGCATATTATAACCATTTTAAGTGTAAAGCAGATAACTGCGTGCACACATGTTGCATGGGGTGGGAGATAGGAATAGATGGGGATACATATAATTTATACAAAGAATCCGACTTGTCTTTTGCAAAACACATATGTGAAAAAATAATATGCGGCTCTGATGGTCCACAGTTTATAACAGATGGCAACAAAAAATGCCCGTTTCTTCATGAAAACGGACTTTGTGATATTATAATAAAACAAGGCGAAGAATGGCTATGCCAAATCTGCCGTGATCATCCTCGGTTCAAAAATTATTTTTCCGACAGAGTGGAAATCGGTCTTGGAATGTGCTGTGAAGAAGCGGCACGCCTGATTCTTTCTGAAAATGATTCATCTCTTGTGATTTTGACGGATGAAGCTGAAACATTTCCTGACCAAGAAGAAAAAGATTTTTTTGATGAAAGAGAATGGATTTTAGAATGTGTTAGATCAGGGAATACACCTGATGATATTATGAAAACAATTCAAAAAAAATATCCTCAAACATCTTTGGGAGAAAATCCGTCATACTGGTATGAATTTCTCGATGAACTGGAATGTATGGATAAATCCCGGTATATATATTTTAAATATATGAAGGATTGTACCACCTTTAAAACAGGTTTTGAAAAAGATGATATAAAGGCATTCAAAAATATCCTTACATATTATATATACAGACATCTTCCAATGGTTTTTGACGGGTATCACATGCAAAGTTGTTTGTCATTTTGTTTTTTGTGTACACATATCATAATTCATATATATCTGAGTCAAAGTGAAAAAACCTTCGAGACTCTTTGTGATATAGCAAGAGTATTTTCTTCGGAAATAGAATATTCTCTCGAAAATACAGAGGCTGTAATTGATGAAATAGATTTCTGTATACACTCTTCATGCAATTTTTGAATCATCGTTTTGATTTTCTGCATTGAGACGGACTTTTTCCCATATGCAGTTTGAAAGTTTTGTTGAAATACGAAGCATCATAGAACCCGGTCATTTCCATAACATCGGTTATGGAATAGGATTCATTTGAAAGGAGTTCATAGGCTTTTTCAATTCTGAGTTTGTTTCTGTATTTCAAAGGAGATATGCCCGTTTCGGCTTTGAAGCATCTTCTGAACATGCATTCTCCAAGGTTGCACATGGACGCAAGGTCAGATATTGATATATCGTCAAGATAGTTAATGTTAATATAATGAAGTGCTTTCTCGATTTTTGAATTGTTTCGTGTACTTTCGCTTATGGCAATTGTATATAGAAGCTTCATCAGCACAGACTTACACCTTAACATAAAACCTGTTTCTTCTTTTTCAAATGTTTTCGCACAATCTTTAAAAATTCCTTCTGTGAGATAACTATTACAATTTAAAAAGGAACAGATTTCGGGACAAATGGTAATTTGATGACCGTCTAAATTGTTCATAACATAATTTATTGAATATAATTCTCCCTTTTCGTTGCCAATCCATTCTGTACGGTAAGCAATGTTGTAGGGGATATAGACAACATCACCATCACATGCAACAATAGGTTTGTCATTGAAAATGTCAAATACGCACTTGCCTGAAACAACGCATATAAGTCTGTCATGTCTGTGTTCATTGGCATATCGTATGTAGGTGCTTGGCGGTTCAACAAATCTGTGAGCCGCAGAGGCGGATTCTATATAAAAATCACCGCTTAAAAGAAGTTCATAATCTGCACTATGTTTAATATACATAAAAATAAATACAACTCCTTAAAATCTCTATGTCATTGTATCGTATTATACCACATAAATATCGTTTTGTCTATAGATTTTTGTAAAAAATTCATATATAATATTAGAGTGTTAAATAATGATATTTAATTCCTGTGGGCTTACATGGGCGAAAAATGTCACTATTTGTAATGTGTTTCACAACATATTATACATATTACTATTTTGGAGGGCATTAATAGTGAAAGAACAAACCATCAATTTAAAGAAGAAGCCCGGTCTTGGGCAAAGATTCGTTGATGAGATAAGACACAATTTCGTGCTTTATCTTATGGCGATTCCCATCATTGTGTATTTTATCCTGTTTTGTTATCTTCCGATGTTCGGACTTTTGATTTCATTCCAGGATTTCAGTTTCACAAGAGGGGTATTTGGCAGCCCATGGGCTGATATGTACGGCTTCGAGCATTTTTACAAATTCTTCACCAGTGATCTTTTCTGGCCTGTAATTAAAAACACAGTACTCATCAGTTTCTATGAAATTCTTTTCTCATTCCCTGCACCAATCATTTTTGCATTGATGCTCAATGAAATCAAGAATCTCAAATATAAGAAACTCATTCAGACTGTTACATATCTTCCTCACTTCATATCTATGGTCGTTATCTGTAGTATGATTATCCGTTTCTTCAAAGAAGACGGTATCGTAACATCACTCATCCACCTTCTCGGCGGAGCACGTAAAGACTATATGATTGAACCCGGAGCATTCAGAACAATCTTTGTTTCAACCGGTATCTGGCAGGGTATTGGTTGGGGAAGTATCATATACATCTCCGCTCTCAGTTCCATCGACCAGGAACTTTATGAAGCAGCAGTTATTGATGGTGCCGGAAAGTGGAAACAGCTCATACACATCACAATTCCCGGTATCGCTTCAACAATCGTAATTCTCTTCATTATGAGAATGGGACATGTACTCAGCGTAGGATATGAAAAGATAATCCTTCTCAAAAACTCATTTACCGAGCCCGTATCCCGTGTACTTGCGGTATACACCTATGAAAGAGGTCTTGGTAAAGCAGGAATGAACAACTTTTCATATGCATCTGCAGTTGGCTTCTTCACTTCAATTGTTAACATCATGTTCCTTGCAATTACAAACAAAATTTCCAAGAAGGTCGGCGAGACCAGCTTGTTCTGATAAGGAGGATTACATAAAATGGCAATGGTTTATAAACCGTCTATTGGAGAAAAAATCTTCAATATATTCAATATATTAGTAATGGCATTAATGATTATCATTTGCCTCTATCCTTTCTGGTATTGTGTAACATGTTCACTTTCTAAAAACATTGTTGGTAACACGGCATCTCTCATGCTCCTTCCAAAAGGATTCAGTTTTGCGGCATATGCGCAGGTTTTAGCAGACCCTCTCATCATTAACGGATACAAAATCACAATTTTCGTTGTTGTTGTTGGTACTCTCATAAACCTTGTTGCAACAACAATTGCAGCCTTTCTTCTCACCAGAAGAAATTTTGCCATCAGAGGATTCCTCATGTGGCTCATGCTCATAACCATGTACTTTGGCGGCGGTATGATTCCTACATATGTTATATATACAAAAGTGCTCGGACTTGAGAACTCACTTCTTGCTCTCATTCTTCCCGGTGCAGTAAGCGTATATAATATGATAGTTATGAGAACAAACTTTGATGCAATTCCCCGAAGCCTTGAAGAATCTGTTAAGGTTGACGGCGGTAACGATATGCATGTCCTCTGGCACATCATCGTTCCTCTTTCAAAAGCCGTAATATCCGTAATGGTTCTTTTCTATGGTGTTGGACACTGGAATTCATGGTTCAATGCTATGCTCTATATGCGTGATAATTCCAAAGTTCCTCTCCAGCTTGCCCTTCGTTCACTTCTCATTGTAAATGATGACTCGCAGGCAGCAGCAGCAGGTACAGCGGATTCAGCGGGTCTTGCAGAAAACCTTAAGTTTGCAACAATCCTTGTTGCAACAGTTCCGATTCTTCTTGTATATCCCTTTATTCAGAAATATTTCGTTAAAGGTGTAATGATCGGAGCAGTAAAAGGTTAATAATGTGGTAATAATTGCCGGATGGCAGTTGTTATAAAAAAAAGTGGAGGTAAATAATATGAAAAAAGCAACTAAACTTATTGCTATTATTTCTATGGTAGCAATCCTTGCTACAGCTTTCGCAGCATGCGGCGGCGGTGGCGACCGTGTAGAACACGACGGTAAAGAATTTACATTCTGGACTACAATGGATTCACAGTCTGTAAGATCCAAACTCGAAAGCTATGATGATATGCTTATGTTCCAGGAACTCGAAAAGAGAACAGGCGTACATATCAACTTCCAGCATCCCGTAGCAGGTGCTGAAGGTAACGAATCATTTATCAGTATGATCAACTCTGATAACCGTGCTGAACTCGTTCAGTATTCATGGTCCGGATATCCCGGTGGTGCACAGCAGGCTATTGATGATGGTGTTATCATTGCTCTCGATGATTATCTCAAAGACCATGCTCCCAACTTCTATGCATGTGTTGAAGGTGATCCTGAACACTTCATATTCAAAGAAGGTCTTTCAACTGTAGAAAATGCAAAACTCTGGAAACTCCAGGCTACTTCATCAGAAGGTCAGTTCTATGGTTTCAACGTTCTTAACATCGGTACAACAAGAAGTTTCGGTGGTCTCTATGTAAGAGGTGACTTACTCAAAGAATGGGGTATGGAAATTCCTCAGACAATTGACGACTGGACAGCACTTTTTGCAAAAGCAAAAGCAGAAGGTTTTGAAAAACCCTTCACAAGTAGAATTAATACCCTTTCACACACATCATACGCTGAACAGTCATTCAACACTGCATTTGGTGTAGGTAAAGGTACATATGTTGAAGACGGTAAAGTTGTTTATGCTCCCTTCCAGCCCGGATACAAAGAGTATGTTGCTCAGATGGCTGAATGGATGGAAGCAGGTTACATTGATCCCGGTTTCGTTACAAACGAATCTGAAGTTATCAAAGGTAACATCACAAACGGAATTTCAATTGCATCCTGGGGATGGATCGGTGGCGATCTCGGCACAATCATTCCTGCAGGTCGTGAAACAAACCCCGACTTTGACCTCGTAGCATGTCCTCACCCTGCAATGGCTGATGGTACACCTGCTCAGTATCAGATGACATACAACGAAGCATCTGACGCTGCTATTGCTATCACATACAACTGTGGCAACTACGAAAAAGCAATGGAATGGGTTGACTACCGTTACAGCAAAGAAGGTGCTGAACTCAACATCTTCGGTGTTGAAGGCGATACATTCACAAAAGAAGAAACTGACGAAAGAACAGTTTACACATACACAGACAAAATTGTAAATCCTGATCCTGCTAAATTCAACTCTGTTGAAGAAGCACTCTATCACTATATGCTTCCCTGTAACCACCCCGGTTTCAACCAGCATCCTGACTACCTCAATGGTTACTATCCTTATGAATCACAGAAAGAAGCTGTTACAACTTGGAACCTTGCTATTGAAGCATCCAAGAAACATGCTATTCCTAACATTGGATTCACACAGGAAGAACTCGAAGGTATAGCAGATGTACAAGAAGTTGCAAAAGCTCCCCTCGAAGCTGCTCTTTGTAACATCATTCTTGGCAAAGCATCCATCGATACATACGATGAAGCACTTGCTGCTGCTAAACCTCACTATGACAAATATCTCGAAATTCAGCAGACTGCATATGACAGATATCTTGCAAAAGTAAATGCGTAATTTCTGATAAATTAAACATTAAAAACCGCACTCCATTATGGAGTGCACAGACTGTCGAAAAAGTCCAGAAAAGTCTGGGCTTTTTCTTCGTTTTATGGTATAATATCCTTGGGTGATGAAATATGATGCAAAAAGGATATGAGAACAGATATCAAGTTGAAATGATAAGTATAGAGGACTTGGTACCACAAGACCATTTGTTAAGACAAATAAGCGAAGCAGTTGACTTTTCTAAAATATATGAGTTTGTGGAAGAACTGTATTGTGATGATAACGGAAGACCAAGTATTGACCCCGTTGTTCTTTTTAAAATGGTGTTAATTCAGCATTTGTATGGTTTACCATCATTACGCAGAACTGCTGATGATGTATCTTTGAATATTGCATACCGTTGGTTTTTGGGTTATGGCTTAACTGACGAAACGCCGCACTTCTCAACAATCAGCTACAATTTTCGTCACCGTTTTAATGCAGATACAATAGACAAAATATTGCATGGATATTAAGTGAAGCTGCGGAAGCAGGATATTTAAAACCAGAAGCAGTATTCATAGATGGAACTCACATAAAAGCAAATGCAAATACCAAAAAGAAGATTGAAATAGAAGTTCCTGTTGCAGCCAAACGATATGCAGATGAACTCTTAAAAGAAATCAATAACGACAGAGTTGAACATGGAAAGAAACCATTTGACGATGATGATACCCCCAAAACAAGCGGAAAGAAAAAAGATAACACATCTAAGAAAAAACTGAAAAATCGTAAGAAAGCAGAAAAAACAAAGAAAATTACTCAAAGCACAACGGATCCTGAAAGTGGACTTTTCGTAAAGGGTGAACATCAAAGGCAATTTGCATATGAGGCTCATACGGCTTGTGATAAAAATGGTTTTGTTCTTGAAACAGTAGTAACACCCGGCAATGTTCACGATAGCGTAGCTTTTGATGATGTATATAACAAACTTATAGAAAACTTTCCAGAAATAGAAACGATAGTAGCAGACAGTGCATACAAAACACCCCACATTTGTAAGAAGATATTTGATGGTGGCAGAGTTTTATCCACAGCATACAAAAGACCGATGACAAAGAAAGGCGGTCACGAATGGTGGAAATATGTATATGACGAATATTATGATTGTATTATCTGTCCTGAATATCAAGTGTTAGATTACAGAACAACAAACCGTGATGGTTACAGAGAATACAAAAGCAATCCTGAAACATGTAAAAATTGTCCCACAAGGCATTTATGCACAGAATCAAAGGATTGTATAAAGACAGTAACCAAACATATATGGTCGGATTACATAGAACTTGCAGAGGATATTCGGCAGACACCCGAATATGCTGATTTATACAAACTGCGAAAAGAGAAAATCGAGAGAGTGTTTGCAGATGCGAAAGAAAAGCACGCAATGAGATACACTCCATATACAGGTCTTGCACAGGTAACAAACTGGGTAAGGCTCAAGTTTGCTACAATGAATTTAAAAAAGCTTGCAAAATGGAAATGGAAGAGGAACAATACCCCTTCCAAATTGCTTATTTTTATCGTATTTTTAATAAAAACGAAGAAGAACCCGATTTTTGCCTA
>JAZONV010000112.1:0-3618 GCA_045654685.1 Clostridia bacterium
CTACACCGCCAAGGCAAACATAACTGCTTTCTTGCCAATTATTTTTATTAAGTGTTATGTATGATAGCATATCAATGGGTGCTTCAACCACATACACATTTTCGTTTGTCCCTATGTGTCTGAAATAATACTGCTTATCGCTTCCGTCAATGTCAAGAAAAAACCTGTTTCCGGGCAAGGTACTTCTTAGATGCATCTGCTTCATTTGACCGCCTTCATCGTAACCGCAAAATGCAATATTGTGATGCTCTTCCGTTTCAAAAATCTTTTTTTCATTCACGAAATGCTGAACAATATCCGCATCAATTTTTCTGGTTTTAATCAGATATGCAAATGTTCGATGCATGTTTTTTGAGAGCTTTGGCTGAATAAATTCAGGTCTTTTTTCAGGCTCTCTGCTCGCTTGTACGAACTCTGCTCCTTCTTCTCCATTGAGCAAATATTTGACAGCACTGACGAAGTCCATATTGTAGAAGTGTTGCATGAACTGAATCGGTCCACCACCAACTTCTCGGCTATGACGAAACCAACGATTTCTGTCAATTACTGTGCTGTCATAACGCATCCAACGATAGACTCTACCTTGCTTTTTAAGCTTTTCGCCTTGGCTTTGAAGCATGCTGACTAAGTCAATGCTACTTGCTCTTTGGAGTTGTTCATCAGTAAATTTTTTCTTAACCAATTCATCACCCCATTTTGATGCCGAGGCTCTGTTTCTTTTTGATAATACGTTTTCTTTCTTTAGAGTCGACAATTGTTTTATTAAATCCTTCTGTTTTCTTATCTGTATCATTCTCAATTATGCTTGCAAGTCTGCAAAATAACTGTGCAGTTGATTCTATAATTGTTTGCTGATAATACTGATTTTGATATGCTTTTACATTTTCATACCATTCTCTTGCATGCTCATTTCCATGCTCCTCTGCGAGTTCAATAAACTTTAGGCATTCTTCTTCATTACCTTCTCTGTAATTTATTCTTGCCATTGCAAATTCCGCATCGGCATTGTTATCTCTGCAAGCTGATAGATAATATTTTTTTGCCTTATTTATATCTGCATCAGTTCCCCATCCTTTTTCATACAAACGACCAATTCTATAGTCGCTCTGCGAATCTCTTTTATCTGGATTCAGAGAATAGAACTTTAACATTTCTGCATACCATCTTCCTGCTAATCTGACATCTACATCGCATCCCAAACCTTTTCTGTACATTTCTGCAAGTCGGTAATATGAGTGAGTACAACCTTTCTTTGCACTCTTGTTATAAAATTCAAAAGCTTTCCTTATATCTTGCTCCGTACCATTTCCATAAAAATAAATATTCGCAAGAGAAAACATCGCAAATGAATTTCCTTTTTTAGCCGAAAGTTCAAACCATTTTCTTGCTTCACGCTGATTCTGAAAACTTGATTTCATTGCATATAACTTTGCAATCTGGTATTCATAGAAATCTGATGTTTCATTTCCCTCTAATGTTTCAAATCCTTCGAGTGCAACTTTGAATAGCCTTTCAGCCATCTTGTCATCTTGGTTTACAAACAATCCTGATTGATACATTTTTGCAAGGTCAAGTATTGCAGGTACATTTCCGATTTTTGCTTCTTCTTTCAGCGACTCAAATGCTTTCTCATAATCCTTTTCAGAATACAACAACCATCTTACAGTTCTGTACTTAGACCTGTAATCACAAATATAAGTATCAGAGACAGCTATACCTTCCACTTTATTTTCTTCTTCCACATCAAGATCGGGTTCTCTCTTTTTTGCAACTTGTGATGATTTTGTAGTCAATTCTATCGGACTGTATTCATCATTTTCATCAAGTTCTGTTGGCTTTTCAACCGCATCAGGTTCTTCAATGTAACCCAAGGTTTTTCCAATCAAATCTGCTTCCTTCACGATAGCATTTTTTAGTTTCCTGAATTCTTCATTTTCATACAATTCTGGAAATATAATTTCTTTATCGTGATATATTCTGAGCAGTTGTGTTTGTAAATCACACCACTCTTTATACATTTCCTGTATGTCATCATCCTCTGAAATTTTTTTGAATATTTCATCCACTTCTTTTTTCATTTTCGGAGGCAAATATCCATACAGTTTCTTTCCTTTTTGCAGTTTTAGTTTTTCAGAAAACTGTTTCAGCATATCGCATACTTCTGAGTCTGAAAAATCTCTGTCACGAATCCGATCAGCAATAATTTTCAGTCGCGCCTTTATCTCATCAGATATCTTTTCTCTTGCTTGTGTTTTGTTATCATACAACTCATACATATCATTTTTAAATATCTCGTTTGCAAGCATAGATTTTATTTTTTCTATCTTTTCTTCTGTGATAAAACCACGCTTACTTCCTGTCGAATATACAACCATATGTAAGTGCGGATGACCTGCTTCATTATGAAATGCTCCATACCAATTAAAATCATTAGCAGGTATTCCAAAAATTTCTGCCATCTGCAATTGTTTTGAGCGAATTAAATCACGCCACATATCAGCATTATCATATCCAAGACGATATGCATCTTCTCTCTGTAATGAGACAATCGGTGTCCATATAACTGAATTCAAATCCGCAATTTCATTCTTAACTTCTGCGAGATTAATTTCATTTTTCTTTCCGAATAAACCGTGTTCAGAAACTTTTTCTACATTCGGTCTTGTTGCGATGTAATTCAGATACTGTTCTCTGCTATCAAATAATTCTGGATTGCTTTCTGCAATCACAGTAATGAGAGCAGATGCATTTTGTTTTGTTGGATTTAAGATGTAATCTTCATACTCAAACGAGTCCATAACATCAGGACTTTCTTCGAGCATTTTATCTATAAACTTCATCTGGTTTTTTGTCGGTTTTCCAATCAAAACATTTAGATTAACCGTTTTGTCAACGCCTTCACGAGTTGCAACATAATTCACATAACCACGAACAGATTTTGAAGCTTTTACGTGCTTAATTTTAACAATTAATCTTGGCATTAATTATCATCCTTTGTGTTATAAGGGAACTGTATTGCGCCGTTTATTTTTTTGACTTCATCGGTACAACTTGCATGCAATGTATCTGCGTCTTCCGGATTGACATCCATCTCTTTAACCATCAACCAAAATATTTTAGAAATCTCAACAGATTGTTTGAACAATTGACGAGCCATTCGTCTTTCAAAACTATCAAGCATTCCCTGTACTGTATTGACCACATTTTTATTTACATACTCTTCGTTATGTTTGTTATGCAAATATCCGTTGTAGAATTCAACTGCAGTATCAATATAATCGCTCCTGCTCTTACAACCTATGGCCTTCATATTTATTTCAGTTTCTTTCAGGTTTGAGTCTTTAATCCAGAAGCTGATATGATGTTTATTGCTCATAATTTCCTCCTTTCGTTTACGCACATGAGACATGTGCATTCAAACAAGGCTATTACACTCGACCGACAGGAACACCGCACCCTTAAACCGCACCACATTCCGCAAATAGCACCATCCCGAACGGCACTGCCGGTCGGTGTTTAAGGCGAGGAGTGCGATGAAACGCACCCCCGCTTTTTCCTGCTTAATTTTATTTTGCCGACTTTTCCTGTCAGAAGGCGTATTTTGCGGCCAATTTGTTA
>JAZONV010000113.1:0-25767 GCA_045654685.1 Clostridia bacterium
TCGGTTCAGACTGTCATATGTATAATTTGCAATTTCTGTTCCGGAAACGGATATGATATTATTTGCATTATCATATGTATATTGACAGTTATATACTATTGAAGCTCCGTTTTTTGTTACAACCGAGGTCAGACGGTTAGCATTGTCATATGTATATTCTGTGGTTATATTCGTGTTGGGATATATAACCTTTTTAATCTGTCCGTCTCCGTAGTATTCATATGTAAAGTTCTTATTATCTGCCGAAACAGAAGAAATTCTGTCAAGAGAATCTCTTGTGTATGTGCGGGTAAGCCCTGACGGTGATGTTATGCTTGTAACACTTCCCAGGCTGTTATATGCATATGATGTTATTTCTTCGTCTGTTTCTTTTGAGAGCATCAAGCCTTTTGCACTGTCATAAGTATAGTCAATGGTGTCGGACACTGTGCCTGATTTTGTTCTTATTACCTTATCCACCTGACCGAAATGGTTATACACCATGGTATCGGTGATATTGCCCATTTGATATATGGTATTATTTCCTATGGCATCATATTCATACAATCCGTCAATACCATTCGGTGAACTGACTGTTCTGATTTTGCCATCTGTTCTGTAGGAATAGTTCCAGGGGACAGTGTATACATCAAGGGAATTTTGTCTGTGTGACAAAACAAGTCCACGGTTATCAAAGGTTTGAGAAATATTATATGGCTGGTCTCCGTCATATACAGAGGTGGTTTTTACGCTGTTCCACTTTGTATATTCATTGGTTACAACATCACCGTTTGGCTTTATGATTTTTGTGGGATTACCAATTTCATCATACTCCATTACGGTACTATTCCCTTTAGCATCAGTCACTTTTGTGACATTTCCTGTCAAATCATACTCATAGCTTATGGTGAGAGGACTTGAAGCTGACAGAGGATATATTGATTCTTCAATTTTGTTACCATATATGTCATATCTTTCCGAATAGTGATTTTCAGCGGTTTCGCTTTCTGCCGGAACAAAACAATACTCTGTCAGAAGGCTTTTATATTCTGCCTTTTGAGTGTTGCCGAGGGAATCGGCAGCAGTTGTGATTCGGTTAAAGCCATCATAAGCATAGGTCAGTGTATTTATGCCTGCCCCATAATGAGCAGGGCTGCGATAGATGACAACACGGAGAGCATCATCATATATATATCTTTCCTCTCCCATTTCGGTTTCTGTGTAGTGTATGTTTCCCAAATCGTCATAAAGTACCGTTTCCTCTGACTGAACTGTGCCAAAAGAGGTTGAAGATGCAGATGCTCCGATTTGCTTTTTCACCATCTGAAACCAACTGTTTTCATAGGACTCATATTTATCATAAATATACTTTTCACGTAGCCATCTGTTGCCGGATTCTGTGCTATAGCTTGGATAATATATATATTCAACACGTCCATATTCATCATAGGAATATTGTGTTGTGTTTCCGACAGAATCGGTCACTTTTGCTACATTGCCATAGAACGCCTCATATTCATAAGCTGTTGTTGCATAGGCATTGTTGTTTGAATATCGTATTTTCTCCTTTGTGGCACCAAGACCAAGGTTATCTTCATACAGATATATCTTTTCTGATATGAAATCTGCATCACCGCTGTTTTGAGGGTCTGACACCCACTCCCTTGAGGGAAGCCAGGGATATGTTGTGTCATATTCATAGTTTACCACATCGCCTTTAGCATTTTCAAAACTCGAAACCCTTCCCAGCGAGTCAAAGTTATAGGTTTCGACAAGAAGTTCCCCTCCTGCTTTTTTATAATATTGTTTGGATTTGGGAAGAAACATTCTGTTACCAATATATTCATACTGTGTTTTTATGAGCTTTTCTTCCGGCAAATTTGATGCGTTTTTCTCTTCTTCCGTCAAAGGCAGACTTGTAACTATCGGTAGACACGAATCAACATCATATTCGTTTATATTGTAATACACTCTTTCTGCGGAGTCAATTATTTCTGTGGTTTTAATTTCCGAGGGTGATATGATTGCATAATCGTCATCATAGGTATATTCTGTGATGATTGTGTCTGCATTCTCTCCACCGTCATCAGAATATATGCTTTTATCTAAAAGGGGATGTACTATTTTCCACTTTCGCCTATATCCTTTATCAAATGTATGACTGGTATATTCATAAGTTTCAATACTGCCTGATGGTGTGGTTACAACAACTTTATATGTACCCAATTCGGGGTCAATATATCCGGGTCCTTTGCTGATTCTGTCTTTTAGCATGTATCCGGTTTCATCTTCATACTTTCCGCTTGTATAATTATACTGATATTCGTTTATGCGTGAAGGCTCAGTGTCATATGACGAGTCCACAACATCATACTTTCCCGAAACACGCCATGTGTCTATAAAACCCGTATTTGAATTTCGTGCAGGAGTTATAGAACCACGACTGCGATTATCAGTCCATTTCCGAACTGTTTCATATTCATAATATGTTGAACTGTTGAGGTGAACAGCTTCGTTTACTATTTTTCTTCCATTGAACTCATAGTAACTTGAAATTTCGGGATTAGCATAGTATGTGCTTCCCATACCGCTAAAGGATTCATAATCTACCCATTCAACAGTAACACCATTATCACAACCCCAAAACATATAGTATCGGTATTCTCCGCAATAATCGTCTCCTGTATACATATCGTGTGTATATACATCTCTGCTATATCTGATTGTATTTATTTCTTCGCCGTCAGGTGATTTTACGGTGAGTATCATTGGAAAGCCATCATAATCTTCGTATCTTTTGTATACATCACCATGATAGTCAAACTCGACTGTTCTGCCAATTGTATCAGTGATTTTAGATATCAACGGAATTTCGGGTGACAGACGAATATCTGTAAAATGCACTTTATGCTTTGCATTTACAACTCTGATTCGCAAATTCGCATGCGTTGCAGGCATATCTTCAACATAATCGCTAAGAGAAATACGGGCTTCGATGGGTATTGCCTCATTGTGAACAGTTGGTGTTACTTCTGCAACTTTTATTTTGTCAATTGCTATACTCCCGTTGTATAAATCACAATACACATCTATCCTTCCCGAAAAATCTCCTGATATATCACTGTCGGCTTCGTATAAAAGGCTTATATAGTAATCATCACAAAATTCATCCAATTCAATCCTTTGCGTTCTTGCTGTCCCTGTTTTTTTTGAACTATTTCCGGCAAAGGTCAATCCATCCCCATTATATTCCCATTCAGATTCAAGATTATATTTGTCGTAAGAATAATACGGTATTAGGCTTTCACCGGGAACTCTCTTATAATCAAACGCTATTTCATTACCAAAACGGTCTTTTATGGCAAGAAGCTCTCCGTCGCTGCCAAAATATTGCATTGTGTTATCTTCGGTTTTAAATGAATACTCTGAACGATAGTCTCCGCGACTATATGAACGGTCTCCTTCTTTAAACTTAACGTTGTCCGTATATAAATTATCAAGATTTGAAGAATAAATCAGGTTACCATTATAGTAGTCCTCTCCGGCTTCATTTTTTGTTGAATCATTATAGTTTGACCGGTATGTTGCTCCTGTTCCATCGTGATAGTATGCCTGAATTGTTTCATCACTTTTTCGTCTCAATTCTACAGAGGGAAAAGCAAACGACCACCCTATTCCGAGAGCATATCTCTTATTCAGATATGTTGTCGGATTAACATAATATCCGTCTTCGTCGTTATATGCCTCCACGTTTGAAAGCTCACTTTTATAGAATCTTCCGATTGTTAAATCAAGACCGTTTCTTCCCGGAAGGGACATATCTGTATAATTAAGCTGCAAAGTGCCGTCAAACTGTGATACATAGTCACTATAACTTCTCCCGGCAAGGTGTGGATGGTCAACACCGTTTCTGAAAGCGGGAGCAATCATAGCCTGATAGTCAACCGACGATACGGCTCTTGCAGTGCCCTCTGACAAAACTGCAACATCAGAGGATGTGTTTTCCACAAATTTTGAATATGAGCGAACTGGACCGCCTATATAAAAGGCACCTTTTGAGCTGTCTGTCTTCGCTGTTTCGTCCACATCTGCCTTCATAAGCAAATTCTTTTCTTCGCTGACAATTTCGCCTCTATATTCTATCAGCTTGTTTTCAGCAAAGTGCTTTCTTACAAGTTCGACTTTTGGGTTAACCTCACCGTCAAGATCATAAGCCTTCACGGAATCTCCTGACAATTGCGTCTCTGCCATTGCCGGAAGATATGAAAATATTATTGAAAGGCAAAGTATTACAGATAAGTATTTTTTTATGTTCTTCATTGAGTTGCTCCTTTTAATTTAATTTGATTTTTAACATCTTTATACTCAACCAACGCTACTTTTATAATTGTTTTTCATATTTTTATTGTCTGAAAGTAAGGTTCGTAAAAACTCAAACAATAGTATGAAAATAATGTTTGTACACAAAAAAGCACATACTTATCCGTATGCACCTTTAACTGATAAATATAATTTCATTTACACTCAACCATAATAATTTGTCAGTTAGCATTGTTGTTCCCTCCTCAAAGCATTACCCCTGCTTTGCAAATTGTCACCCACAAAGTTTCCGATTGTTATTTCATACATTTTACACTTTGATAGTACACCATAGAGATATTTTTGTCAATATTTATTTCACACCGGTTTTATGATGCAAAAAAATCTGCTACAAAACACAAAAATAATATCCTCCAACCCTTGCACTCACACCAAAAAAATGGTATAATATTATCTACAACAAATTTATAAAGCAGGTGTTTTTTTGTCTGTTAAGAAAAAATGGATTGTAAATGAAGTTGATTCTCAACTTATAAGCAATATATCAGAAAAATTCAATATTTCAAAAATACTGGCAAAAGCCATTGTAAATCGCGGATATACTGATGATGATTCAATTGCAGAATATATCAGCACAAACAAAAGTCAGTTTCACAATCCGTTCCTTCTGAAAGGAATGGATGAGGCGGTAAAACTCATAAATAATTTTGCAAAAGATGGCAAAAAAATTGCGGTTTACGGAGATTATGACGTCGACGGAATCACATCAACATATATTTTGTATGACTATTTAAAATCTGTGGGTGCAAATGTTATTTATTACATCCCCGACAGAGCAAGCGAAGGATATGGTCTGAACACCAGAGCCATTGACGGGCTAAAGAGCGAAAACACAGAAATGATAGTCACGGTTGATGTGGGAATAACTGCAGTTTCAGAGGTTGAATATGCAAAGGAAAAGGGCATGGAAATCATAATTACCGATCACCACACCCCCATGGATATTCTCCCCCCGGCATCAGCGGTTATCAATCCGAAAGTCTGCGTGGAATATCCTTTTTCCGAACTTGCAGGGGTTGGGGTTGCATTTAAACTTGTGTATGCATTATCGGGATGCAATGACGAAGTTATTGATAAATATTCAGGCGTTGCATGTATCGGTACAATTGCAGATATGGTGCCATTGAAAGGCGAAAACCGTTTTATTGCATCCTACGGATTAAAAAAGCTTTCCGAATCTGACAATTATGGTCTTAATGCATTGATAGAGGTTTGCGGAATTGATAAAAAGCAGATTACATCATCAAACATTGGATACGGTCTTGCGCCGAGAATGAATGCTGCAGGAAGAATTGCGTCGGCATCCACGTCTGTTGAACTTCTCCTTGCAAAAAATAAAGCAGAAGCTATGACAATTGCCTGCACACTTGACGAAGGAAACAAAGCAAGACAAACAGAAGAGCAAAAGATATTTGATGAGGCAATTGAGATAATCGAAAAAGACAAACTTTTTCTTGATAACGTGATTATTGTGGCAAACAAGGACTGGCACCATGGAATTATTGGTATAGTTTCCTCCAAAATCACAGAAAAATATTACAAGCCAAGTGCAGTTTTATCAATCGGTGACGACGGATGCGCAAAGGCATCGGGCAGAAGCATAAAAGGGTTTAATATTTTTGATGCGCTGTCTGAATGCAGTGAATATCTTTTAAAATTCGGTGGTCACGAACTTGCCGCAGGATTCAGTCTTAAAAGTGAAGACATTGACACATTCAGAAAGAAAATCAATCAATATTCCGAAAGTATAATGACAGAAGAAATTTTAACGCCCAAACTTATGATTGATTCTGAAATTTCCGTGTCAGATATAAATCACAGCCTGATTGGCGAACTTAAAATCCTTGAACCATACGGAATCGGCAACAAGACCCCCGTATTTTCCATTGAAGATGTGAACGTTAAGAGCATAAGACAGAGTCAATCAGGGAAGCATGCATTTGTGGGATACGAAAAAGGAAAAACATATGTTGACTCCCCTGCTTTCAATCTTGTGGAAAAAACTTCGGAATATTCAAGCGGTGATATTGTCTCCATTGCAGGGAATCTGAATATTAATTCTTTCAGAGGTGTTGACTCTCCACAGTTTATCGTGAAAGACATTTGTCCGGGAGATAAGAGTAAATATACAATTGATAATCTGAGGTATGTTTTTGTATGTCTCAAAAATTATATTGAAAAGGGAAAATACAGTTTCAGTTTGCACGAGTTGTCAGGCGACCTGAAGAAAAATGGAAAGTGTACATTCGGTTCGGTCAGACTCAAAAACATCTTCAGGATTTTTGATGAGGCAGGTCTTATAAATTCTAAAATCACAGGTGAAATCGTAAATATTTCAAAAGGCGAAATTTATTCAGGCAAATGCCACATTGAAGATTCACCTACTTTCATAAGGGTACAAAGTTTATAGAATAAAGCGAGGAAAAAGAAATGGTTAAAGATATTTCTTTTGAAAACTTAATAGAAAAAATTGAAGGATATAATCCGAATTTTGACAGAGAGAAGCTTGAAAAAGCATACGAGCTTGCAAGCACAGCTCACGGAACGCAAGTGAGAAAGTCAGGAACGCCATATATCACCCACCCTGTTGCTGTCGCACACATTGTTGCAGATATGCAACTTGATGTGGACTCTGTTTGTGCAGCACTCCTTCACGATGTTGTTGAAGATACGGATTATACAAGCGAATATATTGCAAAAGAATTTGGAGAACAGGTGAGCCTGCTGGTTGACGGCGTTACAAAACTCGACAAAATCCAGTTTTCCTCAAAAGAAGAAAGAGACATGGAAAACTTAAGAAAAATGTTTCTTGCAATGGCATCTGATATAAGGGTTATTATCATTAAATTTGCCGACCGTGTTCACAATATGACAACCCTTATCAGCATGAGTGATGAAAAACAAAGAGAAAAAGCAAGAGAAACCCTCACAGTATATGCTCCCCTTGCCCACAGACTTGGTATGTACAAAATAAAATGGGAACTTGAAGATTTATCCCTTAAATATATTGACCCTGTGGCATATCATGAAATTGTTGAAGGTATCAATCAGAAAAGACAGGAAAGAGAAGAATATATAGCATCCATAAAAAGGGATATTAAAGACAAGCTTACAGAACTTGGAATAGAATGTAAGATTGACGGAAGACCAAAGCATTTTTACAGCATATACAGAAAAATGTTCACTCAGAACAAAACCCTTGACCAGATTTATGACCTTTTTGCGGTGAGAATCATCACCGAAAATGTCAGCGACTGTTATGCGGCTTTAGGTGCGGCACATGAATTATACAAACCTATGCCCGGAAGATTCAAAGACTATATTGCAATGCCAAAACCCAATATGTATCAGTCACTTCACACAACAGTTATCGGCCATGAAGGAATACCTTTTGAAATTCAGATAAGAACAAGAGAGATGCACGAAATTGCCGAAAACGGTGTTTGTGCTCATTGGAAATATAAGGAAGGCGGAAAAAAATCAGCAGATGGTGCATTGGAACAAAAATTCCAATGGATCAAGCAGATTCTTGAAACACAAGCTGATTCCAAAGACGAAGAAGAATTTTTGCAGGTTCTCAGAATTGACATGTTCACCGATCAGGTGTTTGTATTTTCACCAAAAGGTGACGTTTCAAGTTTTCCGGCAGGAGCAACCCCCATCGACTTTGCTTTCAACGTTCACAGCGCCGTTGGATGCAGAATGCAGGGTGCTAAAGTCAACGGAAAAATTGTCAACCTTGACTATCAGCTTCAAAACGGCGACATTGTTGAAATCATAACCTCATCTGCCGTTCACGGCCCCAGCAGAGACTGGTTGAAAATTGTTAAAACAAGTCAGGCAAGAAACAAAATTCATCAATGGTTCAAAAAAGAAAAACGTGAAGAAAACATAATTAAGGGAAAAGAACTTCTTGAAAAAGAAGTTAAGCGTCAGGGGTATGGTGATTTTGGTCTCACCTCTCCCGAATATATTGAAATGCTTGTAAAACGTTATGGTTTTGCATGTACAGACGACCTGTATTCAAACATCGGATATGGTGGAATTCAGCTTAACAACGTTATTTCAAAGCTTAAGGATGAATATAAGAAAAGAAACACAGACCCTGAAAAGAAACTTCTGGAAATCACTTCTGATGCACAGAAAAAAGGTTCAAAAAGTTCATCTTCGGGCGGTATTATCGTAAAAGGTGTTGACAATTGTCTCATAAGATATTCCGGTTGTTGCAATCCGGTTCCCGGAGATAAAATTGTGGGATACATCACAAGGGGAAGAGGCGTCTCCATTCACAGACAGGACTGCGTGAACATCTCTGCTCTCTACACAGATGATGAAGAGAAAAAGAGAATGATTGACGTTTTCTGGGAAGACAGCAAAGAAGAATTCTATATTGCTCATCTGAAGGTTGTTGGTTCTGACAGAAACGGCCTTTTGATTGATGTTGCAAATGCAATAAATGATTCGACAGTTACCCTAAAATCATTAAATGCCCGTACCACAAAAAATCAGATGGCAATTATTGAAACAAGTGTTGAAATTAAAAACACCGACCAGCTTGACCATCTTATTAACAAAATCAAAAATGTCAGAGATATTATTGATGTGTCAAGAAATCATTGATTGAAAGGATTTTTTTATGACAACGGAAAAACTTTCCCTCGGTAGCCTCGGAACCAACTGCTATATTGTATATGACGAAGATTCAAAAGAAGGATTCGTTCTTGATCCGGCAGACAGTTTTCAGAAAATCAAAAACAGAATTGACGAACTCGGGCTTAATGTTAAATATATCATTTTGTCTCATGTTCATTGTGATCATATCTGTGCTTTGGATGAACTAAAAAATTACACCAATGCAAAACTATGCCTGGGCGTAAATGAAGGCGGAGCTTTAGGTGATACTGTCCGTAATTTATGTCATCTTTTCGGGTGCTCGTCTCCCCTTTCAAAGGAAGATATGCTTTTGAGAGACGGAGATGTTTTGACTTTTGGAAATTCAGAAGTTAAAATTATCGAAACTCCCGGACACACACCGGGATGCGTATGTCTCTTTTATGATGATACGCTTTTGTCGGGGGACACACTATTTTTTGAATCGGTGGGAAGAACAGATTTTCCCGGTGGAAGCATGAAAGAGCTTGTACATTCAATCAAAGAAAAGCTCTATGTCCTCCCGGATTCAACAAAAGTATGTCCGGGTCATGGTGACAACACTACCATTGGACACGAAAAAGCAAATAATCCGTTTGTATGGTGATATAATGAAAATATTTCTTGAAAATCACAGCGAAGAATATGCCGTAAGAGAAATGGTGAGTGCATATTTTCCAAAGCAAAAATATGAGATTGTGTATGATGCACCATCCCATGATGAAGATTCGGACTATGTATATTCTTCATACTGCAAAGAAAAAAATTCTCACAATTTTTTCTGCAGAGTTCACATTGATAAAACGAACTTGGAAAACAAGGTTGTAGGATTGGAATTTGATAAAAATCAGATTAAAAAATCAATATCTTTATGTCTTGAAAAATTAACAGGTATTCATCTACCCTGGGGACTTATGACGGGAATCAGACCTTCAAAAAACGTGAGGGAATTTTTGAATGATGGCGGCAAAAACCCCGAAGACTATCTTTTGGACAGATTCGGATGCGACCTTTCAAAAGCAAAACTTGCAACTCTTGTGGAAAAAACAGAATCGGAATATATCAGATCAAAATATGACGACGGAATAAGCATTTATATCGGAATTCCTTTTTGTCCAACAAGATGCTTGTATTGTTCATTCACATCACAATCAATTGCCTTTTCAAACAAACTTGTAAGCCCATATATGGACTCGCTTATTTATGAAATTGAGGAAGTTTCAAAACTTGACTACGTAAAAAGAAGACGCATTGAAACGGTATATTTCGGAGGCGGTACTCCAAGTGCCCTCTCCCATTTGGATATTGAAAGGCTTTTTGTTTCTCTCGAAGAAAATTTTGATTTATCTTTTGTTAAGGAAATAACTTTTGAAGCAGGAAGACCCGATACCGTGACAAAAGAAAAACTTGAGGTTTTAAAAAAGCACAATGTTACAAGAATAAGCATTAATCCTCAGACCATGAACGATGAAACTCTCAAAATCATCGGCAGAAACCATACAAGCAAAGACTTTCTGGAAAGTTTCCACCTTGCAAGAGAAATGGGATTTTCACACATCAACTGTGATATTATAGCCGGACTTCCCGGTGAAAGAGAGTCAGACTTTGAAAATACTCTTTCAGAGCTTGAAAGACTTCAGCCTGAAAGCATTACTGTTCACACAATGAGCATTAAACATGGTTCATTTCTTGATATGAATTATGATATGTATTCCATGACTGCATCAAACACAGTCAATGCCATGCTTAACATGGCACATTATGTTATGACAAAAAACGGCATGCATCCCTACTACATGTACAGACAGAAAAACATGCTCGGCAACCTTGAAAATGTGGGGTATTGCAAGAATGGATGCGAGTGTATTTATAACATATATATAATGGAAGAAGTACAGTCTATAATAGCTCTTGGTTCAGGCGGTTCAACAAAGCTTGTTGACAATGACAGAATAGAAAGAGCGTTCAATGTTAAGGAAGTGTCTGAATATATCAAAAGAACAGACGAGATGATACAGAGAAAAATTGACCTTGCTAAAATGTTTTAATCTGATATCAGTTTGACAAAATATGGTGATTGTGGTATATTTTATATACATATGAAAACAGAGGTTCAAATATGAAAATAATGGAATCAGCTCAAAACTATCTTGAAACTATATATATGCTTCAAAAGAAAAACGGAAGTGTGAGAAGTATTGACATTGCTCACGAACTTTCCTATTCAAAGCCAAGTGTTTCCGTTGCTATGAAAAATTTCAGAGAAGCAGGATATGTTACTGTTGATGAAAACGGAGAAATTAAGCTCACAAAAAAAGGTGAGAAAATTGCAATAAGCATGTATGAAAGGCACACTCTTATTGCAAAGGCTCTTATGGCTATCGGTGTCTCCGAGGAAACTGCCTACAGAGACAGTTGTAAGATTGAACACCACATCAGCGATGAAAGTTTTGAAAAAATCAAAGATTTTATAAATAAAAAATAAACGAATTTTAGCACTGAAAGGAAGATACATATGAAACTTTGGGGCGGAAGATTTTCCAAAAATACCGATTCTGAAGTCAACGATTTCAATTCATCCATAAGATTTGACCAGAGGATGTACCGTCAGGATATTCTGGGAAGTATTGCCCATGCAAAAATGCTTGGAAAGTGCAATATTATTCCCAAAGAAGACAGCGAACTGATTGTAAAAACTCTCGGAGAAATTTTGGAAGATATTGAAAGCGGAAAAGTTGAGTTTATGATTGATGCAGAGGATATTCACATGAACATTGAAACAATCCTCACCAAACGCATCGGCGATGCCGGAAAAAGACTTCACACAGGAAGAAGCCGCAATGACCAGGTTGCTCTTGATGTGAGAATGTACATCAAGGATGAAATTGCAGAGATTAAGGAAATGCTTATATCTTTAGAAAAATCTCTTTTGAAGATTGCATCTGAAAATCTTGACACAATAATGCCCGGATATACTCACCTTCAAAAAGCACAACCCATAACACTTGCACATCACACCCTGGCATATTTTGAAATGTTCAAAAGAGATATAGAAAGACTCGATGACACATATAAAAGAACAGATGTAATGCCACTTGGTTCAGGAGCTTTAGCTGCTACAACCTATCCTCTTGACAGATGTTTTGTGGCAAAAGAGCTCGGTTTTTCTAAAATCACTCAGAACTCTCTGGACGGAGTTTCTGACAGAGATTTTGTTATTGAACTTGCATCATGTTTGTCCATTATCATTATGCATCTTTCAAGATACTCTGAAGAATTAATTTTGTGGAATACAAATGAATTTCAATTCATAGAAATGGATGACGGATGTTCAACAGGAAGTTCGATTATGCCCCAGAAGAAAAATCCTGATGTAGCAGAACTGATAAGAGGTAAGACAGGCAGAGTTTATGGAGATTTGATGAGTATTCTCACCACTATGAAGGGAATCCCCCTTGCATATAACAAAGATATGCAGGAAGACAAAGAATGCATTTTTGATGCGATTGACACAATCAAACTCTGTGTTCCGGTTTTCGAAAAAATGATAACAACCATGAAAATCAACAAAGAAAGAATGTTTGACGGTGCAGGTGGAGGATTTACAAACGCTACCGATGCTGCTGATTATCTTGTAAAAAAAGGCATGCCCTTCAGACAAGCTCACGAAGTTGTGGGAAAAATGGTTGCATATGCTTTGGATTCAGGAAAAGCCCTGTCTGATTTCACTATGGACGAATTTAAAAATTGTTCAGATGTTATTGAAGATGACATTTATGAAGCAATAAGTCTCTACACTTGTGTTAATGAAAGAAATATCATTGGCGGACCTGCAAAAGAAGCATGTATAAAGGCAATCGAAAATGGTGAGGAATTCATCGGATCGGTTTGCAAAAATTAAAAGGATGTGTTATTATGAATAACGGAAGTCAGAAAGCTAAAGATAAGTATCTGAAAGAAAAAGTTGACACCTTTGTGCTTCGCGTTCCAAAAGGTGACAAAGAAAAGATTCAGGAATATGCAAAAAAAGAAGGTAAATCCTTAAATGCATATATCGTTGATCTTATAAACAGAGATATGAACGGAGAGATTGCAAAAGAAGAAAAACCCACGGTTCAGACACCAAGACGCGGCTCTCTCCCATCTTTCCTTGACTAAAATTTTTGGAGGTAATTATGAAAAGTAAAACATCTATTTTATGTAAAGCTGTATCTATTGCAAGTGTTGTTGTTATGGCAATCCTTTGCATTATCGAAAAGGGGTTCTTCAATCAGATTAAAATTGCTGTGGTCGGACTTTTGCTTGCACTTTTGTTCCTTTCTCTTGCAGTTATCATCGACAGAATCGAAAAAACAAAAGTTGAACAAAAAAGAATTAATGACAGCATTGATGCACTCAGCGAAAAGATTAATATCATGCTCGGTCTTGATAAAACAAGCGTTGCCATTGAAAATTTGAAAGCCGAAACCGTCCCTGTATATACAGAGGGTCAGGCACCGATAATCACAAGTGAAGAAGACCTTACATGGGAATGTCCCGATTGCGGTTATACAGAACTTTCAGCAAATACAGTCTGCACAAAATGCGGATATGACAGAAACAAGAATTAATATAATAGATTATTTCTGTATGGGAAACACTATTTCCTATGCAGAAACAAAATCCCCAAAAAGGGGGTTTTGTTATGTTATGGAGTGATTTCTTATGGAGAAAAAAAGACTTGGCGAACTGTCATTTATGAATGTCATACTTTGTATAATGACAGTATTCATACATATAATTTCATATCCCGTTTCATCAATGGAAAAATCCGGGGTTTTATATGCTTTTGTTATTGTAATATGGCGTTTGTCAGTTATTGTTGTGCCGGGATTTATTATGCTTGCTTCCTGCAAACTGTTTATGAAAATTTCAAAATCAGAAAAATTTGCATATGGAAAATATTATACAGGCAGACTCAAAAGACTCATAGTCCCGTATGTTTTTTGGTTCATAGTCTATTATATTCTGTTTATGTATGTTTTTGGCTATAAAATTGATTTACCGTTTATGTCAAAGCATTTTGTGCTTGGAAGTCTTGTGTATCATTTGTATTTCATTCCTTTGCTTGTACAATTTGATATTCTTATTCCTTTGTGGAAAAAGATTGTTTGTCACACCTCGCCTTTACTCATTTTACCCATTGCTCTTATCTTCACAATTATATGCGAGTCAGGAATGGTAAATCTCATCAACATTATATGTCCGGATACTGCATTTGTATATAATGACAGACTGTTTACCTCTTATCTTATATACTGGCTTATTGGTGCATATATGGGCTCGAATTATGATTCTTTCAAGGAAATGATTATCAAAAATAAAAAATCACTGTCTTTGATTTTTCTTTTTACAGCAATTATAAATGTGATTTTTTCGATTATTGCATATTCTGAAAAAGCCTATATTTCAAATATGAATCTGATTCACATGGCATATGTGATTTGTGCTCTTATGTTCTTATTTATGCTGTCTGTAGTATTAGGTAATACAATCTGTGAAAGATTAAAGATTGTTTCATTAATTGATCGTTTGAGTTATCGAATATATCTTTCCCATGTGTTAATACTTATGGCTATAGATTATGTCATTCAAACTTTTGCCGTTTCAGAATTCCTTTCATTTATTATAAGAATTATTATTGTTTATCCCGTTACAATTCTTTTGTGTATGATTATTGAAAGGATAACAAAAATCTCATTTGGAAATACAAACAAACTGAAAAAAACAATAATTTAAGAATTTTATTGTATTACAAAGAAATAGAGTGTAAAAGCCTTTTATCCGTAAAACTTTTACACTCTATATTTATTTTCTTATTATTCCTGTTGCCTCGCTGAAATGCTCTCCTAAAAGGATTTTTTCCTTAACTGCTTTTGCAAATGATGAGATACACTCCTTTGAGGAAAGATTTTCTCTTGTTGTGTCCCAGGTGAAGATATATTTCAATATGGCATCTGATTCATTTTCGGAAACCATTTCAAAAAGAGTCCTGAATTTCAAAATGTTACTGTCTTCTTTCATCACGGTTTCAAGTTTTCTGTCAAGAAGCCAGGAATGACAATTGAATATTTTGTATTCATATTCAGGGAAGAACTTCCCGAAAAATTCTCTTGCAAATTCAAGAGATTTTTTGCACTCCTCTATGTCTAAAGGACCTACAGATGGAATATGAATCCCGACTATTTTTTCGCCCTTTTTGACTTCTGCAACAAGATAGTCCTCGTGTGCATCTTCAAAACAGAATTGAAGTCTGCCAAGTTTAAAAAGTCTTAATGTGAGATGATGTCTGAGCCAGCCAAGTTCTCCAAGATACAAAGAACCCTTCATATTGGTATATGTATCTGTCCATCTGGGGATATCTTTCAAGGTATCAATCAAAACATCTTCACCGATGCCTCTCTTTTCATATTCAAGTTTTAATGATTCACAGAAATACAGAATATGAATAAGATTTGAAAGTCCGTCTGATGAGTTTATGTCATAATCAGAGATTGAGTCACAGAATATGTCCTTTTCTTTAAGAGCATCATAAAAAGCTTTGTCATACTCACTCTTAAAACCAAGAGTTTTATACCATTTTTCTGCAAATTGTTTTTTTGTGTTCATAATTATCACCTGCTTGTTTAAAAAGCATAGTGCCTCAAATGATTATTCATCATAAAAGGCACCATGTTTTTTATTTCCAAATAAACGACCCTGAAAAAAGGGTTGTTTTTTCTTTTGTAACAGAGAGAAGACCGCCGTCAACAGCTCCTGTCTTTTCTGTTCCGTCTTCAAATTCAATCTTGCAATCGCAAGGTTTTAAAGAGGTCACAAAAGGAATATGACCTGCCATAACTGCAAGTTCGCCTGACACACCACGGACAATCACACTTGTGATTTCTCCTTCAAAAATATTCCCGTCGGGTGAAGAAATTACAAAATCAAAGGTTTTCATTATTGTGACACCTTCTTCGCTTTTGCAACCGCTTCATCAATTGTACCAACAAAAAGGAATGCAGATTCGGGAATATCATCATGCTTTCCTTCGATGATTTCCTTAAAGCCTCTGATGGTCTCTGAAAGAGGAACATATGTTCCTTCAATTCCGGTGAATTTTTCAGAAACGTGGAAAGGCTGTGAAAGGAATCGCTGAATCTTTCTTGCTCTTTGAACAAGAAGTTTGTCTTCATCAGAAAGTTCGTCCATACCCATAATGGCAATGATGTCCATAAGTTCCTGATAGCGCTGCAAGATTCTCTGAACTTCTCTTGCAACACTATAGTGTTCTTCGCCCAAAATTTCAGGTGAGAGTATTCGGCTTGTTGACTCCAAAGGATCAACCGCAGGATAGATACCTTGTGATGCAATGCTTCTTGAAAGAACTGTTGTTGCATCAAGATGAGCGAAAGTTGTTGCAGGAGCTGGGTCTGTAAGGTCATCGGCAGGTACATATACTGCCTGAATGGATGTTATTGAGCCTTTTTTTGTTGAAGTGATTCTTTCCTGCAAAATACCCATTTCATTTGCAAGGGTTGGCTGATATCCAACTGCTGAAGGCATTCTGCCGAGAAGTGCAGAAACTTCAGAACCTGCTTGAGTGAAACGGAAAATGTTATCTATGAATAGAAGTACGTCCTGACCTTCTTCATCACGGAAATATTCCGCCATGGTAAGACCTGAAAGACCAACTCTCATTCTTGCTCCGGGGGGTTCATTCATCTGACCGTACACAAGGGTTGTGTTTGCAAGAACGCCTGACTCTTTCATTTCATTATAAAGGTCATTTCCTTCTCTTGTTCTTTCTCCAACGCCGGTGAATACTGAAAGTCCGCCGTGTTGTTTTGCTATATTATTTATATATTCCATAATAAGTACGGTTTTTCCAACTCCCGCACCACCGAAAAGTCCGATTTTACCACCCTTTGAATAGGGACAGATAAGGTCGATTACTTTTATACCGGTCTCAAGAATTTCGGTTGACGTTGAAAGCTCGGAATATTCGGGAGCACTTCTGTGAATATCCCAGCGTTCTACATCCTCGGGATTGGGAATATTATCGACAGCATCTCCGAGAACGTTAAAAATTCTACCCAAGGTTTTTCTGCCAACGGGAACGCTGATTGCTTTTCCCGTATCGGTTACGGGTGTTCCTCTTTTAAGACCATCTGTTGATGCCATAGCGATACAACGTACAACATTGTCACCGATATGTTGTGCAACTTCAACGGTTAAGGTTTTTTCTCCGTTTGGCATTGTGAGTGCATTATATATTGCAGGCAAATTGCCTTCTTCAAAGCGAACGTCTACAACAGGTCCCATTACCTGGGAAACGCTGCCTTTTGAATTGTCTGACATATGTTTTCTTACCTCCTTTTGAAATAAAGGATATCAAATCACTGTGCACCGCTTCCGGCCACAATTTCTGTGATTTCCTGGGTGATTGCACCCTGACGGGCACGGTTATATTTGAGTTGAAGTTCTTCTATCATTTCTGTTGCATTCTTTCCTGCATTATCCATTGCAAAACGTCTTGCAACAACTTCCGATGTGTAGCTTTCTCTGACTTTGCTGATAATGAGACCTGCTACATATTCTGTGATTACTGAATTGAGAACTGTCACTTCATCGGGTTCAAATACCACACCTGATGAAGATTGGCTTTCATTTTTTTCAAGAGGAAAAATCCAGCTCACATCAGGGGTTTGAGTCATCATTGATTTATATGATGTATAGATGATTCCGACTTTATCATATTTCTCGTTTTTGAAATCTTCACAAATTCTTTTTGACATTTCTAACGCATCTGAATATGTGAAGTCTTCCACAACAAGAATATCTTTGCCAAAGCGTTCACAAGCTCTTTTCCCGATTGGGATAATGTCTGCATTTTCATACTCTTTTGCAAGTTTAAAAATGTTTGCATTATAGCCACCTGCAAGACCTCTGTCCCCCGCTATTACTATCATGCAAAGTTTTTCTTCTCCCCTATGTTTCATATAGGGACTTTGCATACAATCGGGACACAATGTCAGGGAATTTACGGTGTCTGTGAGAGCAGACAAATATTCTCTGCCTTTATTCATGTTTTCTGTGGCACGTCTGATTTTTGATGATGCCACAAGACCCATTGCTTTGGTGAGATGCAAAGTGGAATCAACACTTTTAATGCGGTTACGCAATGTTTTAATATCTGCGCCCATTCATATCACCTCTGCATTTCGCCAAGAGCTTTTTTCAAGATTTCAACATCCTCATCCTCATAGAAGCCCTGTTCAAAGCGAGTGAGCAATTCAGAATATTTGCTTTCGAGTTTTTCGTAAAGCTCATATTCATAATCTTTAACTTTATCAACGGGAATATCATTCAAATATCCTTTTGTTACTGCATAGATGATGGCAACCTGACATCCTACTCTTACAGGTGCATTTCTTCCCTGTTTCAGAACTTCTACAATACGTTCACCCAGAGCAAGTCTGTTTTTGGTATCAGCGTCAAGGTCACTTCCAAACTGTGCAAAAGACTGAAGTTCTCTGTATTGTGAATACAAAAGTTTCAATTCACCTGATACTTTTTTCATTGCTTTGAGCTGCGCACTTCCTCCAACTCGGCTAACTGAAATACCGGGGTTGATCGCCGGCATAACACCTGAATGGAAAAGTTCTGTTTCAAGGAATATCTGACCATCTGTTATGGAAATAACGTTTGTGGGAATGTATGCAGATACGTCCCCAGCCTGAGTTTCAATGAGAGGAAGGGCTGTTATTGAACCGCCGCCATATTCATCTGCAACACAAGCCGCTCTTTCCAAAAGTCTTGAGTGGAGATAGAATACATCTCCGGGGTATGCTTCACGTCCGGGAGGACGACGAATGAGAAGTGAAAGTGCTCTGTAGGCAACAGCGTGCTTTGAAAGGTCATCATATATAATCAGAACATCTTTTCCTTTTTCTCTGAAATATTCAGCCATTGCACAACCTGAATATGGTGCAACATATTGAAGTGGTGCAGATTCCGATGCAGATGCAGAAACTATAATCGTATATTCCATTGCACCTGACTGATACAACTGATTTGCAAGCTGAACAACAGATGTGTTTTTCTGACCTATTGCAACATATATACAAATTACACCTGTATTTTTCTGGTTTATGATTGTGTCTATTGCAATTTCGGTTTTACCTGTCTGACGGTCACCGATTATAAGTTCTCTCTGTCCTCTTCCAATGGGAATCATGCTGTCTATAGCTTTGATTCCTGTCTGAAGCGGAACAGAAACTTCTTTTCTTTCGATGATTCCGGGAGCGTCTGATTCAATTGGGCGAGTGCCGCTTGCATCAATCGGACCTTTTCCGTCTATGGGATTTCCGAGGGCATCAACAACTCTTCCAAGAAGCGCCTCACCAACAGGTACAGAAACTACCTTTCCAGTACGGCGAACCTGTGTTCCCTCGTGAATGTCATTTGTATCGGATAAAAGAGCAACAGAAACGGTATCATCTTCAAGGTTCTGTGCCATACCGAAACTACCGTCTTCAAATTCAACAAGTTCACTTGCCATACATTCTCTGAGGCCATATACTCTTGCGATACCATCACCTATGAGAATTACTGTTCCGGTTTCTTTCATTTCTATTTGGGAGTTATAATTTTTGATTTGCTCTTTAATAATACTGCTGATTTCTTCCGGTCTTGAACTCATCTTTTTATCACTTCCTTTACTTCTTTAAGACGTTTTCTGAGACTTGCATCAATCTCTTTTCCGTCTATTTCAACTATGAGACCGCCAAGAAGAGTTTCGTCTGTTTCGCAATCCAAAACCACATCGCGGCCTGATATTTTTTTGAGTTTTTCTGTAAGTTCGTCCTTTTGCTGTGCTGAAAGTTCTCTTGCAGATTTTACTTTTGCTACGGAAACACTTTCGAATTTATCAAGAAGTGTTTCATATTCATCAACACAAAGGCCAAAGCTTAAAATATGTTTTTTGTCACACAAAAGTTTTATGAAAGAAACTATGTGCTCTGAATAATTATCTTTTAAAGCTTCATCTATAACTTTTTTTCTGTCGGACAAAGGAATTACCGGAGACGACAAAAGTTCCATATATTCGGAATTTTGTGAAAATGTGTCTTTGATTTCCCTTAATTCTTCAAGATATTTTTTCTGGGAATTATCCTCAAGAGCAAGCATAAACAGAGCCTGAGAGTATTCCTTATAAAGTTCAGTCATTTTCTTCACCCAACTTTTCTATAAAGGAATCAATCATGTTTTTGTGGTCATCGGCATTGATTTCTCTTTCAAGCATCTTTTCTGTGAGAAGATAGGAAACATCAATGATTTCTTTTTTGATGCCTTCTTCTGCTTTTTTCATTTCGAGCTGTGCCTGAACTTCTGCCTGACGCATAATGCCTTCTGCTTTTTCTTTTGCATCGGAAACAATGCGCTCACCTTTTGATTTTGCGCTCATGGATGCATCAGCAATAATATCGTCTGCTTCTTTCTTTGCAGATTTGATTTTATCATTCCAGAAAGCTTCATCCTCCATCGCTTTTTTCTTTGCATTTTCTGCATCTGCATACTTTTCGTCCACTTCTGCCTGCATTTTTGCAATCATAGAGCACACAGGCTTATAGAGGAATTTTTTTACACCGAGAAAAAGGATGACAAGATTTGATAAAGATATGATTATCTGCCACAAATTGACAGATATTACGTCTAAAGATTGCATAAAATCTCACTCCAAATTATCATATAAGGGCGTTTTTGAGTACATCTACCAAAAGGTTTGGTGCAACGAATATGAGAAGGATTGCTATAACAAGAGCATAAAGACCTGTTGTTTCTGCAATAGCACAACCCATAAGCATTGTTGTTGTTACATCGCCTTTGCATTCAGGCTGTCTTCCGATTGCCTCACATGCCTTTGCAACTGCATTACCTTCACCGATACCGGGTCCGATACCTGCTATCATTGCAGTACCTGCACCAAGTGCACAACATCCTAAAATAATACCGATTGCGATTTCCATCATAATTAATTACCTCCATTTGTTTTTGCCATAAGGCGTTTTTGTTGTTTTTTTCTTTTTCTTTCTTCATAAAGTTCAAGGGGGAATCCACCTGAAACATAAAGCATGGTGAGCATAGCAAAGATGTACGCCTGAAGGCATCCTGAAAATACGTCAAAATAAACTGACAATACTGCAGGAAGACCTATCTGCAAAAATGGAAACTCACCCAAAAATCCGGGCAAGAAGCCCAGAACAAGTTTGGAAAGTCCCTGAAGTCCGGTTGCTACAAGTACTGAAATTACAGAGCCTGAAAGCACGTTTCCGTAGTGACGGAACGCCATTGAAACCGGAGTTGCCACCTCACCTATCAAGTTGAGCGGGAGAAGAGCAACGGGATCTGCCAATCCTTTTATATATTGAACCGGTCCGCATTTAAACTTATAGTATGTAATAAGAATAAATACCAAAACTGCCCAACCGGCAACAATATTAACATCTGATGTAGGCGGAAAAAGCCCGAAAAGAGTTATGAGACTTGAAAAAGCGGAAAGAGTCAGAATGGCTATTACAAAACTTGTGAATCCCTTAAAATATGATCCCATATTGTCAACAACCATTTTTTCTACCGTTTCAACTGCCCATTTTGCCAAAAGATGGCGTTTCATAAGTTTTTCGCCCATTATTCCGTGGGTCATGTAGAGACAAAGACCAAATATCATTATGAGAACAAAAAGCGAATTCACCTGAGATTCTGTTATGATGAGATTCTGAATGGGCATCGGTATTTCAAAAAAGATTTGAGCACCGGTGATTGTAATCCCTTCTGATGCAGGTTTTGTCAGAAGCTTTATTATAAGCCCTGCCACAATCGGCAAAATCATCATAAGAATATATACTGTATCTACCGCCTTAAAAGTGCGGCTCTTTTGATTCATATATCACTGCCTCCTTTGTTTTTTTCTTTCCACATGGGTCTCATTGCAACTGCTATTCTCGGAAAGAACATAGGTATTATTACAGCAATGGTTGAAAAGCATTTTAGCCATGCTCCCAGTGCAACAACAGCAAAAAGGAAAAAGGTTCTTACGGAAAGCGAACCTTTGAGAATCTTCTGAGCCTCTTTTTCGTCTTTGCCCAAAGCTTTCTGAACTCCGATTCCCATAAAATAGAAATTAAATATCATTGCCAATGCACCAAGGATATTTCCCAAGAGAACAGTTATGTCCCATCTGGAAAGAACCAAAAATACCAATTCCATTATGATGCTGAATATGAAAATCATAAAAGCAATATACTTTGTTTCTTTTATAATAGTATTATCCGGTTTTGTCATAAAATTATCAATTCCTTTAATAAGTCACGGGAAAAATTGTAATATGAACCAACTCTTCTCTATTCTACCTTATTATAGCATAAACGGCTTATAAATTCAACAAAAGTTAATAAATTAACAATGATTTTTTCATATCCAAAACCCCTCAAAAACCTGGAAGATAGTGCAAAAAAGCCGTCTTTCCAGGTTGGTTTTGCAAGTTATGCAAAACCAAAACTTCAAAGGCGGCATATGACTTAATTTTATTCAATTTCAGGCAATTTTTTTACAGCATTTATGAGAGCGGAAAGTTTCTGTGATTTCTTTATTTCTTTGGCGATTTTTTTCTCTGAAGGATAATTTTCTATACTATATATCCATATTTCCTTAAGACGGTTGAGGGTGTACCAGTCAGATCCGAGCACTTTGAGATAATCATCAATAAGAAGATGGGAAAACTCTTCAAGTTCGGAAGTTGAAAGGGATTTCCCGCCTTTTATCTCTCTGAATATGGCCGGGTTTGCGATTGCACCTCTGCCTATCATCACGCCCTCAAGATCAGGGAATTGGGTTTGTATTCTATCATAATCCGAGCGTATAAAAATATCGCCGTTATAGCAAAGAGGTTTGCCGTATGATGAATATATTTCGCTAAAAATTTCAACATGCGGTTCACCCTTATAGAAATCTTTTCTGAGTCTCGGATGCACTATCAAAAGTGAAAGAGGGTGTTTTTTCATGACTTCCGTCAACCCGGCGGATTCGGATTCGTCTTCAAATCCTATTCTTTTTTTCACGCTTATGTCAAGTCGGGTTTTCGAAAAAATTTCCCCAAGGAACAAATCCAGTTCTTCGGGAGATTTTAAAAATGCTGCACCTCTCCCCTTTTTGCATACGGTTCCTGACGGGCAACCGAGATTTATGTTGACGCTGTCATATCCGAGAGGAATTATCTTTTCTTCAAATTTAAGGAAAGAATCTGCACGATTTGTGAGAACCTGAACTTTCAGATTCACATTTTCATTGTTTTCGGGAAGAATGTCTTTTAAACATTTAATACTTATTCTTTCATTATCACTCGGGGTTATAAAAGGTGCAAAATAGGCGTCACAGCCACCAAAAAGTTTTTGGTGTACCCTTCTGTATACATATGTGCCTATTCCCTCCAATGGTGCAAAATATAAATTCATTTTATTCTCCTCACTTGTTTATATGAAAACAATTATACACCATTATTTTTAAAAATCAATATTTACTAATGATTTTTGTCAAAAAACATATTTACACTTGTCTTTTTGTCTGTTAAAATATAATCAAAATAACATACAACTTTTACGGAGGATATATAATATGGTAAAAGAGAATATCGCACTCAAAAATCCCGAAAGGTTTTTGGAAAACCATACAATCAGCAGAGACAAACTTATAAAAGCCACAGAAAAAGCTACAGACAAACTTGAAGAGAATACAAAAAAATATGGAATTTTGTTTCCCGGAACATGCACTTCTGATTACAGATACGTTTGGGGAGAAAACAAAAACTGGGAATGCGGAATGTTTACCGGTTGCTACTGGCTTGCGTATGAGCTTACGGAAAATAAATTTTTCAAAGATGTTGCAGAGAAACATTATGAAACATACAAATGGAGATTTGATGAAAAAGTTGGTCTTGATGACCACGACGTAGGCTTTGTGTACTTACCCTCCTGCGTTTCACAATATAGAATCACCGGTGATGAAAAAGCAAAAGAAACAGCTCTTGAAGCGGCAAAATATTTTTATGAAACCGGATATAGCAAAGATGGAAAATTTATAATCAGAGCACATCCATGGTGGAATGAAGGCCCCGGATGCAGAACCATGATGGATTCTTTGATGAATGCTCCTTTCTTAATGTGGGCAGGAAAAGAACTTGGAAATGAAGACATGTTTATGGCAGGTGTTGATCACAACATTACCACAGAAAAGTATCTCATAAGAGAGGACGCATCTTCTTTCCATCACTATCAATTTGACCCTAAAACCGCAGGCCCTGTTAACGGTCTTACATTCCAGGGTCATGCCGACGATTCCTGCTGGTCAAGAGGTCACGCATGGGGTGTTTACGGATTCCCTGTTACGTACGGATACACAAAAGATGAACGTTTCAAAGAGCTTCACAAAAACATCACATATTTTATGCTTAACCATTTGCCTGATGACTGTATCCCCTATTGGGATTACGATTTTACATCAGGTGATGAACCGAGAGACTCATCTGCAGGGCTTATTTCCCTTTGCGGTATGATGGAAATGAATAAGTATCTTCCTGACACAAGCGAAGTTAAAACAATCTACAAAAATGCATCAGCAAAAATTTTAGAAGCAACAATTGACAAATGCACAAATGACAGCGAAAACTATGACGGACTTGTTTGCCACGTTACCCATGCACTTCCTCAAGGTCAGGGAATTGACGAGTGTGCAGCATACGGCGATTACTTCTATCTTGAAGCTCTCCACAGATTCCTCAAGGGAAACAATAAAATGTACTGGTAAGAGATATGATACTGGACATAAAGAAAGCATTGTGATATAATTATCATGAAATATATATCAGGCGGTGAAAATATGACCAACAGAAGAAATGATAACTGGAAACATGATACATTAAAAATGAAACCGATACAATCGTCTGCGAACACATTTGTGGACCCCTCTCTTAAAAGTAATGAATACAGAGGAGAAGAAAGGAAAGTAACCAACGGATACAAAGTTACTTTAATTGTTATTGCATCACTGATTGTGTGTTTATCAGTTGTCCTTGCCGTTATGAAGAATTCAACCAAACCGGCCCCACAGGATGAAAATGATATTTTGATTACGGATGCCATCAACAATGAATCCGAGGAGGAATCATTGAACACCATTCCCGAATATGTGGAAGATGAAGTGGATACAGAAGACGAAGAACCTGTCGAGGAAAAAACCGAAGAAAAACCTGAAAAGCCGGAAGATTCAGACGAAACATCCGATGACAACCTTGAACCACCGAAAAAAACAGAGGATACAACACCGTCAGAAATTCCGCCGGAAAATGTTCAGGCACCCGAAAGTATTCCGGATACATCAACAAACACATCTGATGATAATTCACCCGGTGACATTCCTGATATATCAGAGCTTGAATAACTTACAGAATCGAGTAGGAGGCTAACCATTAGTTGATTAGCCGACCTCTCACACCACCATGCGTACCGTTCGGTACACGGCGGTTCAATCATATTGAGTGCTAAGACTTGTATGCCTCGGATATGTCATAATATCCACGGCGTGCAAGTCTTTCGTTTGTTATGGCGTGGTGTAGTATTCCACTGCCTGCAATAGCCCAATAGCCTTTTCGTGTGTTTCCGTTCCGATACGCTTTCCATTCAG
>JAZONV010000114.1:0-4647 GCA_045654685.1 Clostridia bacterium
AGCCGTCACCTGCAGCATCCAATTCAAGCTTGAATATAGCATTGTTTTTAACTGCATCAAAAATACCGCCGTTTACATCAGAATTGAGCATAGTTGTTTCTTTCTGTGCTTTCTGTAGAGAATACTTACTGAGTTCTACGAGCAGTTCTTCAGTTGCACATATATTAACGTAGGAGTCACCTTTTTTATACTTAAGCTCATCAACCAGATCAATCTTCTTACGGCTTAATTCCTTTACTTTGTATACAAATGTATTAAAGAAGTTATCAAACTGAGAAATGAATTCTGAGATGTAAGTATATCCTTTTACATAAGCTGCGTGTGCTGCTGTTTTCTTACAATAATCTTCCAATGCAAGGAAATATGCCGGAATATCATTATTTGCCTCATCATACAACTTGCTGTATCCTTTCATTTTCTCAATGACGGAAGGCTTCTTTTCTAATGAACTGAGTTCCTCAATACCGTAAATTTTTCTCTTTGAAAATTTAAATGAATATTCTTTTTCCTTAAATGCATTTATCTGAGAAAGAGCATTTTCATGTTTTGTTGATTTTGCTTCTTTCTCAAATTCTTCTTTGAGCTGATGTAATACATATCTTATTGCACAAGGATGGAACACATCGCCCTGAGCGTTCTTAAAGAGGGATTCTATGCTATATGCATCGCTCACAATTATAGTTTTTTGTTCGCTTGTAAAGACTGATTCTGCCCAACGAGCAGCAATTCCTTCAGAAATTGGTCTGCCGTCTTTGCCTCTTGCTTCTACAATCTTATCATATGATGACAGCATATCTACTGCATCACTGATTTTGTCATCGTTGTTTTCAGCAAAATTAGCACTCTTGCAGCTTTGTGCAGAAGCATAAATGCCTTTAAATCTGGCGTCAGACAATACTGATTGATATGCTGCAGTTTCAAATGCGCTTTTGAATTTTCTGATTCTTGCATCAAGTCCTGCAAGCTCATAAGTATTGTTCAAGTCCACAGAGAAAGGGTCTCTTCCGTTTGCAAGAGCCTCATTATATTTTTTCTCTTTACTGTCCCATGTTGATCTCGGAACACCGCGTTTTTTCTGTTCAGCCTGATAAAGAGCAACTGCATTATCATACTTTGTCCACTTTGTAGCATCACCTTCGCCGCCGATGCTGTCAATAGCAAGATCATATGCAACATAATCTGCAATTTTTTCATAAGGATAACGAATAACCCCTGCTCCGATACCACCAAAACGGTTTCTGCCGTAGTTGCCGGGTTTTGTCATTTCTTTGATAATATTGTCTTCTACAGAGAACGCTTTTTTCTGCATAGGACCAATATTCTGTTCATAAAGTGCCTGAGCAGCTTGCTCGATATATTGTCCGATGCTGATCATTGTACTATCCTCAGCATCCTGACCATCCATAACGAAACAGAAATCCATAGGAAGAAGCGAAAGCTTTTTTTGATTATCAGACCCTGCTACGGATACATTTACACCTAGGTTTGCAAACTGTTTTAAATCCTCGTCCAAATCAATGAACCCTGATCCCTTCATCATAAATGCGTTGATTTCTTTTACTGTTGCGTATGCATTACGTGCTTGGCTATCACGTTCTGTTTGAGAATCAATTACGCTATCAAGTGTTTCAGGAAGAAGAATCAACGAACGAACAATTAGGCTTGTGTTGGGGTATTTTTCTTTTATATAATCACGAATAAACATTGAAAGAGGAAGAATCATACCTGAACCTGTTCCGCCAGATGCAGTAGATGCTATAACAACACGCATAGCTTGCTTCATGTCTTTGCCTGTTTTTCTGAATAAATCATCAATTGAATCATACAAAGGACGTATTTTGCCTGTTTTAATGGTAGAATTTAACGCAAGTCTTGAAATAGCACGAACCTGACCTGCCCCCTCTGAAACTGTCTTATCATACATAACAGCGTTCTTGGGGAACCATTTTTTTCTTGCCTCATCATCATAGTCAAGATAACTTCCTACTGTCTGGGTGTTAGATGTCTGTACCCAATAAATTTTTGATTTTCCGTTTGCTATGGAAGAAAGGTCATTAACATTTGTGTCTAAACACAAGAAGTTAATGTTTTCTTTTTCTTCAGGTGCGCAAAGGTCAGCAACCTTCTTGACAATTTTGCAACCTGTTCCGCCTACACCCACAAACAGAGTAGGAGCAGACACCTCATTTGTTTTCAAAATTTCTTTGCTTTCTGACATTGCTTTTTCCTCCTAGTTTTTATTTTCCGTAGTTTAGTTTTATTACCACATCAAAGTTCTTTTCCATTCCTTCATCGAACAGTATTCCTGAATACCTGATTTCTTTTCCGTTGCTCAGGTCAAAGTTTTTGACTCCTCCAAGCTCTGATTCAAGTCTTCCTGTTTCTTCATTAATTACATATTTGCTGGTTCCAACTGTTACTTCGTTGATAGTTGCTCCACCGGTCTTTCTGACCGTTCCTCCCTCAACCATTGCTTTTCTCTTCAATTGCTTGGTTATAAGATAACTGTCGTTGCCAGGCTGGACATTCATTTTCACGCCGGTCTTACTTCCTGCGTAGGATGATTCTGCCATAAGCGTGTTCCCATCTATTTTTGCTAAAAATTTAGCTTTAACATCTTCCCCATCTACCGTCATATTACATTTGTTCTTATCTGCGTGAAGTTTTGTGGGGAGACGCTTGATATGTGAAACAAAATAGATGACAGCAATTATAGCAACGATTATCAATAACCAGATAAGCCATATCATCCACAATGGCATATTGCTCAATCTTACTTTTACACTTTCTTCAGCAGATAATTCTCTTCCTAAATTATCTTTTTGAACAACCTGTGTTGTAATTTTATATTTGCCACTTTCAAGTTTCCCTGATGAATTTAACTTGATTTCAAAAGCAGATTCTTCAGGAAGAGGTGTAACTGTATATCCAAGTCCCTGACAATCGACTTTGAAATCAAGCGCTCCAAACTCTTTTGGAGAAAGTTTAAGTCCTTTGGATGTTATAAAAGCTTTTATGCTTTTTCCTTTGTCGAGTTTTGAAATCTCAAAATGCTTTTGGAAAGCACTCAACGTTATCTTGGGCGTTACAATCTTATCTTCAATTATATATGTAAGTGGTGATCTGCCGGTCGTTTCATTACTTCCGTCAGGTGTATAGAAAGCGTGGATGGTTACTGTGCATTTGCCACACTTTGTGTCAATCGGATTGTTTGGATCTTTATAATGTAGTGACAGCGCATAGTGGTCATCGTTGAAATCTTTCTTGATTTCTGCATTACTTTTTTCGGGTTCCCATCTGAGATCAACTTTTTCTAGTTCTGCACCGGTCATCAAGTTTCCCTGATAATACACCTTTGCGGTGTATGTGCCACTTTGCTCCAGATTTTTTAAATCGTAAACCTTGTCGCCTCCAGTTATTTCAAGACGAAGATCTCCGGCAGGTTTAGCAGCCACAGTTAACGTGTCTTCAGACCACCCAAAATCCTTTGGAGTTTTTGTGATTGAATATCCATTAAGATATGATGCGGTAAGCTGTGCTGTGAATGTATCGCCCACATCTAATGTAATCGGGGTTTCTCCGCTTTTTCCGCTATGCTTAATTGGATATTCTTTGCCGTTTATAATATATTTTCCTTCATAAACCGGATCGCCTAACAAATCTGAGGTGATTAGTTCTCCTGTCTTAGCGTCCTTGAGTCCAAATTGAACCTTGTAATTCCCTTTATACAAAGATTCGGGCTCAACAAGGTTTCCGTGCTCGTCAGTAAACACAAAATTGAGGTCCGCGTCCGGCTCATAATATACTTCAACATTTGAAGCTTTCCCTTTATATGAAATATCATAACTACCTGCCGAACAATCAGTGTATGTTACAAGCATTCCCTGCAAAGTTTTATCGACAGAATTTTTATAGTTTCCTGCACCTATATCGGAATATTGGGTTTTTGTACTGCCGGACGGGGTGGCAGTTGCACCATTTTTACCTGTGACCGTTACATCTGACACGTTTTCTCCCTGAACAAAAACAATCAATTTGCTGAGTGTAATGTCAAAATCAATGGTTTTATCAGAAATGTGTGAAGCCGGCAATATATCTCTTGCAAATATTTTGTTACACATCATTGTAAGTACTGACAGAACATTCTTACTGTCTGATGCGTTTTGGGCAAAATAATATTCAGAGTTTACCGCAGGCATATTCTTGCCGGATCCGATACGAAGATACAGGATGTTTAAATCAGGTCCAATGCTTCTACTAAATCTTTCTTCTAGTTTTTTCTTGGAGACACTTGCCGAAAGTTCTTTTCCGCCTTCATAGAAAACAGTTCCATCCGTTAAAACTATAAGATAATTCTCTGTCGCCTGAGATGATGACAAACCCTTTATTGCTGCATCAATAGCCTCTATAGGAGTGTCATCAGCATTCTTTGTATAAATGTTTCGTATTTGCGATGCTTGTGATGGATCGGAAATAACAAAAGGTGAATCCATTGTATATTTATTCCCATTTACTTCTATGGGATTCATAGGATGAATAGAAAGAGAATCTCCCTTATTCATCATAGAAGCAAAAACCTCCATTGCATATGTTGCTCTGCACCACGCTTTTTCGCCTTTGTAATACATTGTGCCGGAATTATCAAAA
>JAZONV010000115.1:0-2640 GCA_045654685.1 Clostridia bacterium
ATATCTCTGAAATCAAGGAGATAAGTCATCCATATACAAAAGGTGTTTCACCACGAGAAGGAATTGAATTTTAAAATGAGCGAATTTAAAACATATCACCCGATTGTGAATTTTACATACTTTGTATTTGTAATCGGGTTCAGCTGCTTTTTTATGCATCCTGCGTGTTTATGTATTTCACTTGCAAGTGGTTTTACATATTCCGTGATGCTAAAAGGCAAAAAAGCAATCAAAACAAACTTAATATATATGCTTCCGATGATAGTAGCAATGGCACTTATAAACCCTGCCTTTAATCATGAGGGAGTTACCATTATAGATTATCTGCCAAGCGGAAATCCGCTGACGCTTGAATCAATCGTTTACGGACTTTGTGCAGCCACAATGATTGTGAGTGTTATCTGTCATTTCTCCTCTTACAATGAGGTTATGACGAGCGATAAGTTTATCTATCTGTTCGGTAAAATCATACCTGCTATGTCGCTTATTATATCTATGACACTTCGATTTGTTCCAAAGTTTTCAGCACAGCTTAAAGTCGTAGCGAATGCTCAAAGGTGTATGGGGCGTGATGTGAGTAATGGCAGTATTATAAAGCGTGCCAAGAATGGACTGAATATCTTGTCCATTATGACAACGTGGTCTTTAGAAAACGCCATTGAAACCGCAGACAGTATGAAATCCCGTGGTTACGGCATACCGGGAAGAACGGCATTTTCGATATTTACATTTGATAAGAGAGATAAAAAAGCACTGATTTGCATTTTGATTTTAGGTATATATACGCTTGCAGGGAATTTAATGGGCGGAATGTATTTCAGATTCTTCCCATCTATGAAAATGGCAGAAGTTTCTGTATTTGGTATAAGCGTATTCGTGGCATATTTACTGCTTTGTGTATGCCCTATAATAATTGAAATTTGGGAGGTGAGAAAATGGAAAGCTTTAAGGTCGAAAATTTAAGTTTTAGTTATCCGAACAGATGTGATAAAGCTCTTGAAGATATAAACTTCACAGTAAATCAAGGTGAATTCGTTTTGCTTTGCGGCAAATCGGGTTGCGGTAAGACAACACTTTTAAGATTATTAAAATCGTCGCTTGCACCACACGGCGAGATAAGCGGTAATATTTATTTTGATGGCAAAATCCTTGCGGACTATGATACCAAAGAACAAGCATCTGGCATTGGCTTTGTGATGCAGAATCCCGATAATCAGATTGTAACCGACAAGGTATGGCACGAGCTTGCATTTGGTTTAGAGAGTCTTGGATATAAGCAAACCGAAATCAGAACAAGAGTATTCGAAATGGCATCTTTCTTCGGCATACAGACTTGGTTTTACAAGAAAGTAACCGAGCTTTCAGGCGGTCAAAAACAACTGTTAAACCTTGCATCTGTTATGGCTATGCAGCCATCAGTTCTTATATTGGACGAGCCAACAAGTCAGCTTGATCCAATCGCCGCAGGTGAGTTCTTAAAAACATTAGAGAAGATAAACCGCGAGCTTGGAACAACCGTGATTCTCACAGAGCATCGCTTGGAAGATGCTTTCCCGATGGCAGACCGTGTTATCGTGCTCGACGGTGGGAAAATCATTGCAGATAGTACACCCATCGAGGTCGGTAAAATTCTTAAATCAAAAAATCACGATATGTATAAAGCACTCCCAACTCCTATGAGAGTTCACGGTGAAGTGGTAAATACTTTGCCTTGTCCTCTGACTGTTAGAGAAGGCAGAACTTGGCTCGAAGAATTTTCAAAAGAGAATGTGTTGAATACGGATATTATTCCAAAAGATAAAACACAAGATAGTGCTGACGCCATAATTGAAATTAAAGATGCTTGGTTCCGATACGAAAAGGAACTACCTGATGTAGTGAAAGGATTTAATTTAAGCATACATAAGGGCGAATTGGTTTGTCTTGTGGGTGGTAACGGCACCGGAAAGACAACTGCACTTTCGCTTATATCAGGTCTTAACACACCATACAGAGGTGATGTAAAGATTAAAGGACAAAGTATTTCTAAAATCAAGAATTTGTATGACGGACTGCTCGGTGTTCTTCCACAGAATCCGCAAAGTGTGTTTGTAAAGAAAACAGTTTATCTTGATTTAATGGAAATACTTTCCGACAAGAAACTTTCAAAGGAAGAAAAGGAACAAAAGGTGCATAATATATCCGTTCTTTGTAGAATAGAAAATCTTTTAGACTCACATCCTTATGATTTATCAGGCGGCGAACAGCAAAGAGCAGCCCTTGCCAAAATTCTCCTTATGGAACCTAAAATGCTTCTTCTTGACGAACCGACAAAAGGAATGGATGCACATTTCAAAGAAGAATTTGCAGATATTCTTTTAGACTTGAAAGCAAACGGTGTTACAGTTCTTATGGTATCTCACGATATAGAGTTCTGTGCGGAATATGCCGATAGATGTGCTCTTGTCTTTGACGGAAGCATAACATCCGTTGATACACCGAGAGAGTTTTTTAAGGGTAAGAATTTCTATACTACATCAGCAAACCGTATGGCAAGAACGAAACTTGCCGATGCAGTTTTGGCAGAAGATATCATCCTTGCTTGTGGCGGTAAAATCGAAAAGAAAGAAAGACAATCACGGCGTATAGAATTACATAAGG
>JAZONV010000116.1:0-2082 GCA_045654685.1 Clostridia bacterium
CAGTGCTACGGAAACACAACAATAGAGTATGAGGGACAACTCCTTGACCTTGAAAAAGATATACTTTTACCACTTCTTACAAAACAAGCTAACTTCTGGGACCAGCTTTGTACACCTGAATATTTCACAGATGTAAACGGAAAAGCTTGTTATGAAGAAGGAAAAACACAGTTGAATGAGGGGGAAAGATATATTATTATTCCATCATATTCTCCTGAAAATTGCCCTGTCGGATATAACTCAACAATTACTGCCAATGCAACTATGGATATTTCTGCTGCAAAAGATGGACTCAGAATGACAATTGAGATGGAAAAGGTTGTAAAAGCAGACGGATACGAAGAAAGAATTGCTAAGTGGGAAAACCTTATGAGCCTTCTTCCTGAATACGAATATGACGAAACAGGCGCATTGTGTGAATGGGCTATGGACGAGTATATAGAAAATAACAAGCACAGACATATCAGCCATTTGTATGCTGCATGGCCTGCGTTTGAAACTCAGGGAAACCAGGCACTTACAGATGCTTGTAATCAAGCTATTGCAAATCGTAACAGAGAAAACCAGGGTGAAGATGACATCGCATCTCACGGCTGGGTGCACAAGGCATTGGTTGCTGCAAGACTTAAGAACGCTAATTCGGTTTATGATTCACTGTACACTTTGATGAGTGACAATATTTATTACACTTCAATGATGACAGACCATAATACTCACGATGGCTGGGGCGTATTCTGCACTGACACAAGTATTGGTACTGTTGGTATAATCAATGAAATGATGCTTTACTCAAATACAGGAATTATCGAAGCATTACCTGCGCTTCCTGATGAATGGAATCGTGGTAGTATCAAGGGCTTGAGAGCAAGAACAAATGCAAGTGTGGACATTGAATGGAACAAGAAAACTGTTACTGTCACAATCACGAGTGACAAAGCACAAACTATCAATGTCAGTGTTTACGGTGGAGAACAACAGATGGTTGACTTTGCCGAAAACGAAACAAAGACAATAGTTTTTAATAGATAACAACCAATCGTGGTAATTTAACGATAAGTTTGAGTGTTTTTCTATGTAATAAACTAAATAAGCAAAAAAGCGTTGCAAAAAGGAATAAAATGTTCCCAAATGCAACGCTTATATTTTTTTATGACTTAACTAACTTGGTTTATGGCAGTAAAAAAAACATTTTTCTTTTTATTATCTTCAGTTTAATCTAATATTTTACCGTCAGTAGAGATTGTTACAACTCTCCACGGAATAAATTTACCACTTGTTTGTAAGGCTTTTTTTACGGCATGTTCAATCCCACCACAACAAGGCACTTCCATTCGTACAATAGTTACACTTTTTATATTGTTGTTTGCGATTATTGATGTTAGCTTGTCGGTGTAGTCACCTTCATCAAGTTTTGGACAACCGATAAGTGTTATATGATTACGTATGAACTCATTATGGAAATTGCCGTAAGCATAGGCAGTACAGTCTGCGGCAATCAAAAGGTTTGCTCCATCAAAATAAGGTGCATTGATAGGTACAAGTTTTATTTGTACAGGCCATTGTGACAACTGACTTGTTGAAGGTGCCAAAGTCGGTATATCGCAAGTCTCACGCTTAATCGCCTTTGTTGCTGTTCCGGGACAACCGCAAGGTAAAGGTGACTTTTTCTGCTTAGATGCCAATACTGCTGCCTCATCATAAGCAGGAGCTTCTCTCTCTTCAAAGGTAATGGCATCAACAGAACAAGCGGGAAGGCAATCGCCAAGTCCATCACAATAATCTTCACGAGTCAGCCTTGCTTTACCATTTATCATTTCAATAGCACCCTCATGACAAGCAGTAGCACAAGCACCACAGCCGTTGCATTTTTCTTCATCTATTTTTATAATTTTTCTTATCATTCAGTTTGCTCCTCTCTTGATTATGTGAGCTTATTATAGTATAATATTTAAAACAAATCGGTTGTTTTTACAACAGAAAGAGAAACTGTATGAAAAAATATGTTCAAATACTCAAAAAAACACAGATATTTGCCGGAATTGGTGATGATGAGATTTCATCGATGCTTTCTTGTCTTGGTGC